>NZ_CM001023.1:0-358333 GCF_000166275.1 Algoriphagus machipongonensis | reverse complement strand
ATAAAAATTTGGGTTTACTTGTTTATAGTTGTAATAAGAGCCCAAAAGTTTTGTTAATCTGTAAAGGGTAATACTAGGGAATGGACTTATTAGATCAGGAAAAACCTGTAGCCAACAAGCCAAAAAGCTTTATTTTAATGCTTTTGGCTATCGTATTATTCATTTTTTCAATTGATCTGTTGACGGTGGCCATGGGACAGCTCAATAATTCTGTCGCCAGCAACATTTTAATGGCTACCCGAAACCCCTTCGTCAGTTTATTCATTGGTTTGCTGATGACTGCACTGTTACAGAGTAGTTCTACAGTGACCTCCAGTATTGTAGCCATAGTCGCTGCGGGAAATATCAGTTTGGAACAGGCGGTACCTATGGTGATGGGAGCAAATATTGGTACCACCCTAACCTCTACATTGGTTTCTTTCTCTTATATCATGAAGAAGAAACACTTTAAAAGAGCTATATCCGCAGGGGTCTTGCACGATTTGTTCAATATTATCACTGTGGCAATCCTCTTTCCTTTAGAGCTATATTTTAAATTCTTATCAAAAATTGCTCATCAACTTGCCTCCCTATTCCTAACAGGAGAAAGTTACTCTGGCGGATTTGGATACAACAAAGTATTCACCAGACCCCTGACAGAGTGGATTTCGGAAGTTTTACAGATCCCCTTCCTGACTTTAGTCATTGCTATCTTCTTGGTTTTTGGGGCGATCAAATTGCTTTCTTCCGCCGTCTATAAAGCTTTTGTCCTTGACAGCTTTCAAAGCATCAACAACATGGTGTTTAAAAAGCCCTACTTGGCATTCATCTATGGGACCTTTTTTACAGCGGCAGTCCAGTCCAGCACGGTAACCACATCATTGGTGGTTCCTTTGGTAGCCAATAAAAAAGTCTCGCTAAAAAAGGCATTCCCTTTTATCATAGGAGCAAACATTGGAACGACCATCACCGCTGCCATTGCTGCTATCTATAAAACCGAAGCAGCCATTGCCTTGGCCTTCGTCCACTTCCTATTTAATTTCTTTGGAGCATTAATCTTTTTACCCTTTCCGGGAATTAGAAACATTCCTGTCACCTTGGCGAAATATATGGGGAGAAAGTCAGTACAAACTCGATTCATCGGCTTTGCATATATCTTACTGACCTTCTTTATTATTCCATTTTTGCTGATTTACTTCAGCACCTAAAGTATTTGGTTTCTCCACTCCTCGAGGAGTTTCTTGGCTGAGCTAGTTCCAATTCGATCAGCACCGGCTTGTATCAATTGCTGTGCAAAATCAAACGTTTTTATTCCCCCAGAGGCCTTAATCCCCACATTGGAAGAAAGCGTTGATCGCATGATCTGAATATCTTCTACTTTGGCTCCGCCTGATGCAAAACCCGTCGATGTTTTAACGAAATCAGCTCCTGCATCCTGACAAATCAAACAAGCATCCCTCATTTGATCTTTTGTGAGGTTAGCAGTTTCTATAATTACTTTTAGTATCCTTCCTTCCTCATGGCAAATCTTTGAAATCTGGGCAATCTCGATTTTGGGCCAATTCATCCCTGAATGAAATGCCGTCTGAGACCAAACCAGATCAAGTTCATCTGCCCCTTGCCGTATCGCCTCTTTTGTTTCAAAAACCTTGGTTCCAGTATCAGTATAGCCAAAAGGGAAGCCTATAACTGTGACCAATTGAATATCTTCTTCTTGAAGCTCTCTATTAACTTTTTTGACCCAGAAAGGAGGAACACATACCCCGACAAACTGCTCTTCAATTGCCTCACGAACCAAGCTATTCACTTCTTGTTCATTCATCGTAGCACTCAGAAGGGTAGATTCTAAAAATCTTTGAAAATTTTTCATAGTGACAATTTATACCCCCTTTACATAGTCATTGAGGTACATAAACTCCAAAGTTAAGTCCCCATCTCTCGCGATGGTAGCTCCTTCCAAAATAGGTGAAAACTCCTTATTCAATTCAGGGATGACCCATTGGGTTAATTGCTTGCCAAAAGCTGCACTTGACTCTCTAGGTAATTCACAAGGAAGGTTATCTATCGCCATGACAGAAATGCTAGTTTGGCTTCCAAAAGCCTCAATAACTTCTCCTGTCTCCCTTTCAACGTCAAATACTGGTTCTTGAATATTTGAAGCTTGCAAGGTGGTAGGAACAGATCCATGGATATCACAGGATACATCCGCTATCACAGAAATGGCAAAATCCGGGTTATCGATTTCATTCAATTGAAATAATCGTGGAGCACCTGGATTCCAAAAATGAGTGGAAATCATGATCTCACTGACCTCAGCAAATTTCATAAAATGGCTTTCATACCTCTCTGGGAAGCTATAAAACTCTTCTTTATCATATCCTCCATCGGATTTTCTACGATTAAAATCCTCCGATTTTAAAACCAAAAAGCAAGGCTCTTCAAAATACTGATGAAGAAAATCATGGATAGAGACTTCTCTAATCCCAAGTTCTTTTAAAATTTCAATTGCTCCATTTCCAACTCTTCCGGAACCTGTCACCACGATTTTTACTGGTGGAAGCTGCACCTTTTTCAATTCATCATGAAGTTCTTTTCGATCTTGACATTGAAAAGCTCTTTTGATATCGAAGAGTCCAGTTTTTTTTCCATAAGTCCAAAAAGCATTGTAAGCTCCAACTATTCCAGCCCACCTTCCAAAAGCTACCACTCGCTTTCCTGATTCATCTTTTAATGCTTCATAATCCAGCAAGCGAATATTTTTTTCTAGAATAGTCTGCAGTAGCTTTCTGTTGTACGGCTGCATTTTGATGGTGTGAGAGAAAAAGAAATAGGATTTCCCTTCCATCAAATCAGAGATAGGCACCTCTTTAACCCCAAAAATCACATCACATTCCTGAAGATTATCCACCACTTCTATACCTGCCTCCGCATATTCTTGATCTGAATAAGATCGATGGGGACTAGACTGCACCTGAAAAGTAAATTGTCCTTCAAATCCATTCTGGATATATTGAAGTTGCTCAGGTATAAATGGTGTACGCCGGTCGGGAAAGTTTTTACCTTCACGGATAATTCCGATTTTCATAAAAATTAGGTTATCGGGTAATCATACTACAAATGGACTATGCATGGTTGGTACTCTTTTGGAGTATCTTTTATTTCTTACACAGCCTCTTCGCTTCTGCCAAGATAAAAAGAAATCTAAAAGCTGTATCCCCAAGTCGGATGAAAAGATACCGTCTTTTCTATTCTTTATTTTCATTTCTTGGTTTTGCCTGGATTCTCATTTATTCGGCCATGTTTCCAAGTCAGCTTATCATCCCTTTAAGCCCTCTTACCACCTATTTTGGGTACCTTTTGGCAACTTTCGGAACAATCATAGCGATCAAGTCAAGCAAACAAATTCAACTTAAGAAATTTTTGGGGCTTAGTACTCCCGAAAGCCAACCTTCTTTGGTTACTTCAGGACTTTATTCCAGAACCCGACACCCTTTGTACGTAGGGCTAGTCTTAATCTTTATTGGCTATCTTTTTGTCGCTGGACAGCTTACCTCATTGATCCACCTGCTATGTCTATTGGTATACCTTCCCTTTGGGATTTATTATGAAGAAAAAAATATGCTGGCAACTTTTGGGGAGGCCTATCAAAAATATCAGAAAGAAGTTCCTGTTTTCTTTCCCAGGATATTCAAAAAAAAGAGGGCCTAAGCCCTCTTTATCTTTTATTAATCTATTCCTTTGAAATCTACGTCGAAAATCAGAACTGAATTGGCGGGTATCTTAAACCTTTCTTGGTCTCGATAGCCATAAGGAGATGGGATTACCAATCGAGCCTTACTTCCAGGGCGTAGTCTTCTGAAGGCAATATCCCAGCCGGTAATAACCTGGCCAGCCCCTAGTACAAAACTCAATACTGAATAATCTCTATCCTCATCATATATATCACTGTCTTGGGCTACAGATCTGATACTTGTGTCAAACAAGGATCCATCTTCCATCAGCGTACCGATGTAATCTGTATAAACCACAGTACTTCCAATCGGACGTGAACCTTCTCCTTCCTCCTGAACGATAATTACCACTCCGGAAGGATCATGGATCCTATATAAACTATCGATCTGGGCAGTATCCAAATAGGATACTATTTTCACAGAGTCAATTGCCAGATTGCCATCCACATCATAGGCAGGACCTGTATTGAATGGGTTATTTGGCTCACAGCTCATGAGTCCGAAAAATAGGCAGAGAAGTATTATAGGAAGGTATCTCATTGATTATTATTCTGTCGGACCTGGAATCACTTCCTTAAGGTCCATTTCGAAAATTAAAGGTGAATTTGCTGGAATATCTCCATTGGAGTTTCTACCATATCCTGAATCAGAAGGAATAAACACGGTTGCTTTATCTCCTTCTTCCATTTGAGCAATTCCATATTCAAATCCAAAGATTAAAGAACCAAGTCCCAATCTGAATTTCAAAGGAATATATTCTCTGGAGGAAGTGTAAATATTGTTATCCCTGGCCACTGTCTCGATAGAAGAATCAAATACTCTATCTGACAGCAACTTTCCTGTATAATCCACAACAAGCGTATCACCTAACTCTATTTCAACGCCGCTATCAGAAACTTCTTGCCAGATAATACGGATGCCATAAGTTGGGTCATTGTACTCCTTGACATTGGTCAAGTTGTTCGCCTCGATGTAATCATTGATTGCTGCAATATCTCGATCATAAATGACCTGAGCTGACTCTTGATCACTGACACAAGAAATCATCAAAGTGCTCAATAGCAATAGTGCAAATACGGGATAAAGATTAATTTTCATTTTGTTGGTATAGTTTTAAATGTCTCTTAATTCCGAGCGGAACTTTTATTCAACACCTGTAACTTCTACGTCGAATACCAAAATGGAGTTTGGTGGAATCATAGCTCCAGCACCGTTCTCTCCATAAGCAAGTGGAGAAGGAATAATGAATTTTCCTTTTGATCCATTTTTCAATAAAAGTAAACCTTCATCCCAACCTGGGATTACTTGACCCATTCCTACGTTAACAGGTAGAGGCTCATAAGGTCTGTTCTCATTGAAAATATCATTTTCCTTAGCTAGGTTTTCAATAGAAGTATCAAACATAGTTCCATCTAACAAATACCCAGCATAGTTTACATGCATAGTGGCACCTGCAGTAACGGCATCTCCTGTTCCTTCTTCTTCGATGACATAATAAAGACCGCTCTCAGTCTTATTCGCATCTAAACCCTTTTCCGCAACATATGCTTCAATAGTTTTTTCCTGCTCAAGCAAAAGTTCTTTGTTTCGCTCAGCTTTTTTACCTTCTTCTGCTTCCATTCTTTCATTAAAGAATGTCTCAATTTCTGTTTGGTCCATAATATCAAATGCTCCCAAATTTACTTTTACCACATCTGTAGTTTCTAAAGTAGGAGGTGTGTTTGGGCCGAAAATAATGCTAGCAGTAGATTCAAAAGCAATACTATCACCTTTGCGAAGATTTAAGAAAATCTCGTCCATTCCATTCGTAGGCTTGACAGAGTCATTTGCCATCATATAACCTGGAAAAGGCTGATTATCGGTTGAGTAAATCACAGAATCATCAGCAGTCGCAATCTTCAGGTTGTAAAGAAGAAACTCACCATTGGGAGCTTTTTCATCTCCTTCTTTGATAAAGGTGTATTCAATCCCATCTTTTTCGGTTACTTTCTTCTTTTGACAAGAGGAAAGGATAGACGTACCAAGCATCAGCACTAGGATAGCCAATAGGCTTCTGTTGTTTTTCATAAAATTAAAGTGATTTTCAAATTATCTTTTTTGGTAGGAATTAAGCTGGCTTTACTCTGCGCTGACAGTCTCAGCAGCAAAAAGCTCATCTTGATTTTCTTCCACCAATTTTTCAAAATGCTCTACAGTTTCTTTTAAACCAAGGTCTGACTTTCCTCCGGAAGCGTTTTTATGTCCTCCTCCATTGAAATATTTTGCTGCAAACTTATTAACAGCAACTTCACTGGATGATCTAAATGAGATTTTAATCCCATCTTCTCGCTCCGAAAACAAGGCAGCCACTTTTATGCCGTCCAAAGATAATGCATAATTGACCAATCCCTCAGTATCCCCGGTCTGGCTTTGATATTTTTTAAGATCTTTTTTACTGATCGCAAAGTAGGCAGTATGAAGATCTTCCCTTACCACCAATCTTCTGCTGATCGCAAATCCGATAAATTTCAATCGGTTGACTGAATTCGAATCATAAATCCAATTGGCAATCTGGGATCCATTGGCACCGAGTTCTATTAGCTCGGCAACAACCAGGTGAACATTTTTGGTGGTATTAGGATGTCTAAACCCACCGGTATCAGTCATGATACCTGCATATAGGCATTCTGAAATGTCTTTGTCGATCAATTTCTTATCCCCCAGCTCCACGATCAACTCGTAAACAAGTTCACAAGTAGCAGCAGCTTTCGTGCTGGAATATTCAAAATCTGCAAAATCTTCGGGATCTTGATGATGGTCTATGTTAACCACATATGCATCTGAATTCCGAATCATTTCTCCCAGTTCATTAACTCTGTGCAACACAGAGAAATCCAAACAAAAGATGATATCAGCTTCCTCTAACTTCTTGGTAGCAATTTTCTGATGTTCTGGTTTATTAAATTCCAGCACGTCATCATTGCCTTTCATCCAATTCAGGAAGGAAGGATAATCTGTAGGAGTCACTACACTTACATCATGCCCTTTCTTGATCAGGTAATTTGCCATACCTAATGAAGACCCCAATGCATCCGCGTCGGGCTTGACATGTGTGGTAATGAATATTTTTTTGGGGGATGAAATCTTTTTCTTAAATGAGGCTAATGCTTCCATTTATTTAGAATTAGCGGCCCTTTGGCTCTAAGTAAGTCGCAAAGGTCAGTAATTTTTTGACAAATCCCAACTTGTGCATTTCCTTGAAAATAAGCCTGATATGAGATAAATAATTTATAAAACTCGGAAGATGGATATAATTCTCCTATTTTTGCGCCCGAAATAAACCAATGTAAATACAAAACCCATGGCAACAAACAGAACATTTACCATGATCAAGCCGGATGCTTTTGCAGCTGGTAACTCAGGAGCCATCCTTAAAATGATTGAAGAAGCTGGATTCAAAATCGTAGCAATGAAAGCTACTCAATTGACTCCAACTCTTGCAGGTAAATTCTACGAAGTTCATAAAGAAAGACCTTTTTACGGAGATCTTTGCGCTTATATGTCCTCTGGACCTATTTTCGCTGCTATCTTGGAAAAAGATAATGCTGTAGAAGATTTTAGAAAATTAATTGGTGCTACTAACCCAGCTGATGCTGCAGAAGGTACTATCAGAAAGATTTTTGCTAAATCTATCGAAGCAAATGCAGTACACGGATCTGATTCTGATGAAAATGCAGCTATCGAAGGCTCATTCTTCTTCTCACAAACTGAAAGAATCGCATAATCTGTTACCCAATCGATTCTTTAAGGCACCTCCTCGGGGGTGCCTTTTTTGATTTTTGTCAATCTCATTTTTTTTTGTTTCCCTCCTAGCCTGAGAAGATTTTACTCCTTATATACGTATTTATACTTTATTTACTTACTAGTACATAGAATCATTCCCAGTTGCTTAAATATGCATTTAAGCCTCGATACACCCATATTTCATGAATTTCAAGGAAATAACATTACGTATTCCAACTTATTATTTTTAAGGTTTTTATTTTGATATACGTATTTTTACTTATATTTGAGTCTAATTTACGTAGACATGAAAAAGGTAATAATCGTAGGAAATGGAATGGTTGGCTATAAGTTTTGTGAAAAACTAGCCGCTCATGCTAATCGATCTGACTTTGAAATTGTAGTATTTGGTGAGGAAGCAAGACCTGCTTATGACCGAGTACATCTAAGTGAGTATTTTTCTTTGAAGTCATCCGAACCACTATTGCTTGCTCCAAGAGCATGGTATGAGGAAAATGATATTGAGTTACGAACCTCTGAAATGATTTCAGAAATCGACCCAAAGTCCAAACTGGTCTTAACTCATAAAAATGAAGCTTTTCACTACGACTATTTAATCTTAGCGACAGGTTCTTCTCCCTTTATACCTCCCTTGGAAGGAGTTTCTAAGCCAGGTGTTTTTATTTATAGGACCATCGAAGATTTGGAAGGAATAGAGGAATATGCCCATAAAATGAAAAACAAGGGGCGATTCAAAGCAGCTGTTCTCGGAGGAGGCCTTTTAGGTCTTGAAGCAGCAAATGCTACCAAAGAACTGGGAATGGAAACACATGTCATTGAATTTGCTCCTAGACTTATGCCAAGGCAGCTAGACCAGGCGGCCAGTGACCTACTCAAATCTAAAATCGAAGACCTTGGAATCTCCGTTCATTTAAGCAAAAACTCCAAACAAATTCTTGGAGAAAATGAAATGACTGGAATTGAATTCCATGATGAGGAGAAAGCTTCTTACGACATGCTTGTCATCTCTGCCGGGATCCGGCCCAGGGATGAGCTGGCAATAAGCGCAGGCATCGTCACAGGTTCCAGAGGAGGAATAGAAGTAAACAACAAGATGCAAACTTCAGACCCCTCAATTTACGCAATTGGAGAGGTCGCATTATATAATAATGGCATTTATGGCTTGGTAGCACCAGGCTATGAAATGGCAAGCGTAGCAGTGGATCAAATTACTGGTGGGGATAAATTAATGAGTCCTACCATCGATATGTCTACCAAGCTCAAATTAGTAGGAACAGAAGTAGCTTCCTTCGGTGACCCTTTTATTGACGATGAGCAGACTACAGCTATTACCTATGAAAACAAACAAAAAGGCATTTATAAGAGAATCAACATCACCAAAGATGGCAAAAAATTACTTGGAGGGATTCTCGTAGGCGATGCCTCAGATTATAATTCACTTTTCCAGCTCTACATCAATTCCCTTCCACTTCCTGAAGATGCAGAAGAACTCATTCTAGGTTCTAGAGGTGAAGGAAGCTCTTCAACTATGGGTTCTGCTCTGGACCTGCCAGATAGCGCACAAATTTGTTCTTGCGAAGCGGTAAGCAAAGGAGCAATCTGTGATTCATTAAAAAGCGGAGCTTGTACCAACCTCAAAGAAGTAGTCCAAAGTACAAAAGCCTCTAGCTGCTGCGGTGGCTGTAAGCCTATGGTGGTTGACTTGGTTAATGAAACCTTAAAATCCTTAGGGCAAGAAGTCAAAGAGACTGTTTGCGAACATTTTGATTACAGCCGTCAAGAATTATATGATTTAATCAAAATCAACAAAATCGGAGGCTATGATGAGGCATTGGATAAATATGGTAAAGGCCATGGTTGTGAAATCTGTAAGCCAGTAATGGCCTCCATTTTTGCCAGCATCTTTATGGAAACTGCCAATCGTCAAGTCCCTATCCAAGATTCTAATGATAGATTCCTTGCCAACATCCAAAGAAATGGCACCTATTCAGTCGTACCGAGGGTTCCAGGAGGTGAAATAACACCTGATAAGCTAATGGTTTTAGGTGAGGTCGCCAAAAAATACGACCTCTACACCAAAATCACCGGCGGCCAGCGAATCGACCTTTTTGGAGCCCAACTTCACGAGCTGCCTTTGATTTGGCAGGAGCTTATTGATGCTGGATTCGAAAGTGGTCATGCTTATGGAAAATCCTTAAGAACTGTCAAAAGCTGCGTGGGTTCTACCTGGTGCAGGTATGGAATGCACGATTCAGTAAGTTTTGCTATCAGAATTGAAGAAAGATATAAGGGCTTAAGATCCCCACATAAATTAAAAGGTGGAGTTTCTGGATGCATTAGAGAATGTGCCGAAGCCCGCGGAAAAGACTTTGGAATCATCGCCGTGGAAGGTGGATGGAACCTCTACGTCTGTGGAAACGGTGGGGCTACACCTAAACATGCGGTGTTATTAGCTTCGCAACTAGATGATGAAACCTGTATCAAATACCTAGATCGCTTTTTGATTTATTACATCCGAACTGCCGCTCCATTGATGAGAACAGCTCCTTGGTTGGATAAACTTGAAGGTGGAATTGATTATTTGAAAAAAGTAGTAGTGGAAGATTCTTTGGGATTAGGAGAAGAATTAGAAAATGAGATGGAAGAATTGGTCAACAGATATGCCTGTGAATGGAAGGAGGCGATAGAAAGCCCAGAAATGATGAAACGCTTCAAGCATTTTGTCAACACGGATGAAACCGATGACCGCTTAGTTTTTGTCCCCATGAGAGATCAAAAAATGCCAAAACCCTGGTAAGAAATTATGGAAGAATTATTGAAAACATATCAAACTGTAGCTCAAAACGAGGTTATCAATTGGGTGTCCGTGGGTAAAGCTGCAGATTTTCCAGCGAATGGTGGAGGCTGTATCAAATACAAATCAAAACAAATAGCAGTTTACTATTTTCAGCGCACCGATACTTGGTATGCCTGCCAGAATCTTTGCCCTCATAAAATGGAAATGGTGCTGTCTCGAGGGATGATTGGAGATGCTTCAGGAATCCCAAAAGTAGCTTGCCCTTTACATAAGAAGACCTTTTCCTTAGAAAATGGAAGCAATTTAAATGGAGAAGATTATAGCATTGCTACTTATCCCGTCAAAATAGAAGATGGAAATGTATATATTGGTTTTGCGGATTAAACCAATTTCACATGACCATTTTTAATAAAGCAATTGCTAAAATCGACGCGATCAATTCCGAGGACCCTGTAAATGAAACCCTTGGGGAACATCAGTATGCAAAAGAATTGCTCTATTCCATACGAATGAGCAAAAGATTGGAGGCCTTTGACCCCAATGCTCCTGAACATCTAAAAATTGCTGCTAGAGCACAACATATTGGCAGGTGGAAAATTCCAAGATCAGAATACCCGATGGACCGAGTTGGATACTTGCGATGGAGGGAAGAACTGAAAAAAATGCATGCAGACATTACTTCCAAACTATTATCTGATGTCGGGTATGATGAAGGATTTATTGATAGAGTAACCCATTTGATTCGCAAAAAACATCTAAAATCGGATTTGGAAACCCAAACCTTAGAGGATGTCATTTGCCTGGTTTTTCTGGAGCATTATTTTGAAGATTTTGCAGCCAAACATGAAAAGGAAAAAATCATCGACATCTTAAAAAAGACCTGGACAAAAATGTCCGAAAAAGGCCATAAGGCCGCATTACAAATTTCATTTTCTCCCGAAAGCTTGCAACTCATAAAAGAAGCAGTGTTAGAATAAATAATGGCTCAGCATACCAAAACTTTAGATCAGTATACTTTTAATCGGCTCCGGCGTTTATACATCATCGCTTTAGGCGCCATCGCTATTTCCTTACTGACTAGCCAATTTTTAATTCGTACCTATCTAAACGATCAGGAAGACGATAGTAAACTTATCAATGTAGCTGGTAGGCAACGAATGCTCAGTCAAAAATTGACAAAAGAGGTACTTTTGCTGACTCTCAATAAATCAGATTCCACAAAACAGCCATTGATTGAAAATATTCATGCCACGCAAGCGGAATGGGAGATGGCGCATCAAGCTTTAAAATTTGGGGATGAAAAGTTAGGTTTAGAAGCAGAAAACAGCCCTGAAATCTCAGAAATGTTTGCTGGAATCCAGCCTACTTTTGATCAAGTGATCACTACTACCCAATCTTTGATTTTACTATCCCAAAAGCCATCTCCCGATTCTGTTTTGGTCAATCAGGAATTGAAGAAACTTCAAGGGGCAGCATCTGCATTTTTGAAACAAATGGAAAAAATTGTCGATCAATACGACAATGAAGCCAAAGCAAAAGTATCCAAATTAAGAAAGCTAGAAATTGGCATTACCATATTCACCTTGCTTGTATTGCTAGGAGAGTTTTTGATCATCTTTTGGCCATCGGCAAAAGCGATGAAAAACAGCATTCGAGAACTCATGGAAGCAGAGAAAAAAGCGGTCAAAATGGCCAAGGATGCTGATTTGCTTTCTCAATCCAAAGAAAAATCTGTTCGTGAACTGAGAGCTCTAAGTCAGGCCATGGACGAAATCTTGCTTTTTGCCCGAGTAACTCCTGAGGGATATGTGACTCATATGGGTGATCAGTTTGCAAGACTCCTTCAAGCCAAAAAGCTAAACCTGAATGCCAAGTTTTCAGAATTGATTTCCATTAATGAAAATGAACAGTTAATGGTAGATCGGATTATTTCCGAAAACAAAAAATCAGGTTGGCAAGGTGAAATCAAAGCGTGTAATAAAGAAGGCACAGAAATATGGCTGGATTTCTCCATGCTACCTTTTAATGCAGGAGAAAATAAGACCGAACTGATTATTGTTTGTCTTGATATCACCAAGCGTAAAGAAGCCATGCTCGAGGTGGAGCGCCTCACCAAAGAAAGTTTTGAGGAAAAGATGCTTCAACAAAAAGTGTTGAGCCGTCAGATTATAGAAAATCAAGAGAATGAGCAAAACCGGATTGCTAAAGATATCCATGATGGTATCGGTCAAATGCTTACAGGTTTAAAATACTTGCTAGAGAGTGTTGAACTAGAAAATCCCGAATCTGCTGCCGAAAAAATAGAAAAACTGAAGTTACTCACGAGTAATATCATCAAAGGGGTAAGGACTGCTACTTTTAACCTTACCCCTCCAGAACTGAAAGATTACGGGATCGTTCCAGCTTTGACAGAATTGACCCAGGAACTGGAAAAATTGACGGATAAAAACATCGTTCTTTTCAATAAGACCGATTTTAATCAAAGGCTTGATTCATTGGTGGAGATTAACTTGTATAGAATCACCCAGGAAGCCATCAACAATGCCATCAAGTATGCAGATTCTTCTCATATCATCGTAACTATTTCCCATAGCGAAAAACTGCTAAGCATCATTGTAGATGACAACGGCAAAGGATTTGACAAATCGAAATTGAAAGCTAAGCCAGATAAGGACGGCGGAATGGGACTAACTTTTATGCAGGAAAGAATCAATTACATCAATGGAAGACTGTTTATCAATTCCTCTGAAAACGAGGGTACAAGAGTAACCTTGAACGTCCCTTTGCAATAATTCACTAGCCTTTTATACGTAAATTTGCTTATTTTACTACGTATTAACTTTAGAGCCCATGAATCCCACACAAATAGTCCTTGCTGATGACCATGAATTGGTTCGCGATGGTATTAAATCACTTTTAGAAAATGAATCTGGTTTTCAGGTAATTGATGAGGCATCAGACGGGATCGAAGCTTTGAAAGTCATTTCGAAAAGACAGCCTGATCTATTGATTGTTGATATCCGAATGCCAAACATGAATGGGATAGAGGTTGTTAGAAAATTAACTGCTGAATACCCAGAAATAAAAAAATTAGTCCTTTCCATGCATGACTCAGAAGAATATGTTCTAGAGTCCATTGAAGCTGGAGCAGATGGATATTTACTTAAAGGATCGTCTAAATCCGAGTTTTTAAAGGCTTTGAACAGCATCAAAGACGGAGGAAAGTATTTTTCCGGAGATGTCTCCGCCATTATCATCAATAATTTTGTAGGAGGAACACCTAAGCCTAAGCAGAAGAAAGAGCCGGTTTCTGAAGAGCTTGCAGCACTGACGAATCGTGAGAAACAAATCTTGGATTTGATTCTCAAAGGGAAAGGGAATAATGAAATTGCTGATGAATTAAAAATCAGTAAAAGAACTGCTGAAGTCCATCGCTTTAATTTGATGAAAAAACTCAATGTGAAAAATTTGGTAGAGCTTACCAACAAATCCAAAGAGCTTCACTTAATCTAAGTATTTAATACGTATATTTACTAGCCTTAAAAGACCATTTAAGGCTTTTTTTAATTTTTTTACTAAATATTTTACGTACTTTCTTTAGATAATAAGTATTTTTACTTACTTTTATTCAAGATAAAATTAAGTAAAATGAAACATCTCATCTCACACAAAGCAACACGATTGAATCTCAGAGATATCAGTAGTGTTCCAATCCGAACTTTTTGGATTACTTCGTTGGCGTTTTTCATTTGTTTTTTCGCATGGTTTGGGATTGTCCCATTCATGCCTGATGTCGTCAAAGATTTAGGCTTGACACCAGCACAAAAATGGAATGCAACAGTATTAGCAGTGGCAGGAACTGTTTTTGCCAGACTCTTGATAGGGAAACTGTGCGATAAATACGGTCCTAGGATATGCTATACCTGGCTTTTGGTCTTAGGTTCTATCCCGGTAATACTTAGTGGTTTGGTTCAGACCCCAATGCAGTTTTACTTATGCCGTCTTTTCACTGGATTTATTGGGGCTTCTTTTGTCATCACTCAGGTGCATACTTCTTTGATGTTTGCCTCTAATGTGGTGGGAACTGCTAACGCTACCTCAGCTGGATGGGGAAATTTAGGGGGTGGAGCCAATAGATTAGGGATGCCTATCATTGCAGCCATCGTCATTAGCTTTGGTATCGCAGAAGGAGATGCTTGGAGATATTCTATGGTTATCGCAGGTATTGTCTGCTTCTTGACTGGTCTGCTTTATTATTTCTTTACAAAAGACACCCCAGAAGGAAACTTTAGCGAGTTGGAAGCCAAAGGTGTGGACTTACCTAAAATCAAAAAAGACAAAGTTGGCTTTTTAGAAACCCTAAAAGATTACAGAGTATGGGTTTTATTTATCGTCTATGCAGCATGCTTCGGTATAGAACTTACGGTTTATGGAACCATGGATGATTACTTACAAAATACATTTCAGTTGGAAAGAATCACCGCAGGAAACATTGTACTCTCCTTTGCATTAATGAATCTCTTTGCACGAACACTGGGAGGATTCTTTGGAGATAAATTCGGTAAAACCAATGGTTTGAAAGGTCGGGTATATTTCTTGGCTGTCATCATGGTAATCGAGGGGGTGATGTTAAGCGCATTTTCATTAGCGAGCAGTTTATATGTAGGAATTGCCCTTCTGATTGCCTTTAGTTTATCTGTTCAAATGGCCGAAGGAGCCACTTTTTCGGTTGTTCCATTTATCAATAGAAAAGCCGTGGGTTCCATCTCTGGAATCGTAGGAGCCGGAGGAAATTTCGGAGCTTTTCTTGCCGCACTTTTCTTAAGTTCTAAGTCTGCTGTGGCAGAGAAAGCCGCTTTAGTAGCTTCAGAAACATTAGGAGCTACAGCTGCTGCCGCGGCTCAATCAGCCGCAGCCGCCTCCGCAGTATCATCTGGCTATTTGATCATAGGTTCCTGCATCGTCCTAGCAGGTATAGTTACCTTAATCATTCGATTTAGTACAGAAGATGAAAAAGAAGCTGAAATAGAATTAAAAAAGTTGACCCCAGAGCTTGTGAGAGTTGAGAAATAAATAATTCTAAATCCAATAAATAAGCTCCTTGAAACTGGATTTCTAGCTATCAAGGAGCTATTTTAAATTTTAAAGCGCTAATCAATTGATCTAAATATTCACCTGTGAATCTTGGCAAAAAAATAAAAACCACTTGTTCTTATTGCGGTGTCGGTTGCGGAATCGTGGCAAGCATTGATCAAAAAGATAAAGTCCTGGTAGAGGGAGATCAAAACCATCCTGTAAACCAAGGGATGCTTTGTAGTAAAGGGATGAACCTTCACTACGTAGTAAATGACACTTCAGACCGGATTTTATATCCAGAAATGCGCTGGAGCAAGTCTCATCCTATGGAGCGGGTTTCTTGGGATGATGCATTGGATAGAGCAGCAGGAGTATTCAAGTCTTTGATACAAAAACATGGACCTGACAGCGTTGGTTTTTATGTATCTGGCCAGTGCCTTACTGAAGAATACTATATCGCCAATAAGCTGGTTAAAGGTTTTTTGGGTACCAATAACATCGACACCAATTCCAGGCTATGCATGAGCTCAGCAGTAGTGGCCTACAAAAAGACGTTTGGGGAAGACTCAGTGCCTATCGCTTACGATGACATAGAATTGGCAGACGTTTTTTTAATTGCTGGTGCTAATCCCGCATGGTGTCATCCCATCCTGTTCCGCAGGCTAGAAAAGCACAAGGAGAAGAACCCAAATGTCAAAATCATTGTAGCAGATCCTAGAAAAACAGATTCCGCCAATTTTGCAGATTTACACTTACAACTGATCCCTGGGACGGATATTATCCTTTACAATGCCATCGGAAGAAGGTTGATCGAGACAGGCTTTGTAGATCAAAATTTTATTGAGAACCACACAGAAAACTACCTAAAGTACCGAAAACAAGTTATGTCTGTCTCACTGAGTAATGCCTCTAAAATGTGTGGCGTGCCCATTGAAGATATTAAAACTGCAGCAGATCTAATCGGTACTTCAGGAGGATTTATCAGCATGTGGGCAATGGGCCTCAACCAAAGCTCCATCGGTACAGATAAAAACTTCTCTTTATTGAATTTATCGCTTGTTACGGGAAGAATTGGGAAACCAGGAAATGGTCCTTTTTCATTGACAGGCCAGCCCAATGCTATGGGAGGAAGAGAAGTAGGAGGCATGGCTAGCTTATTAGCAGTGCATAAAGAACTTTCAAATCCAAAACATAGACAGGAAGTAGCAGACTTTTGGGGAGTAGATCAGATATCACCCAATCCCGGATTTTCAGCCACAGAAATGTTTGAAGCTTTAGAATCTGGAAAAATGAAAGCTGTTTGGATCATTTGTACCAACCCGATGGTGAGCCTTCCCAACCTAAAAAGGATGGAAAAAGCCCTTTCCAACGCAAAGTTTGTGGTGGTTCAGGACATCTCGCATAAATCTGATACAGTAGCTTTTGCAGACCTGGTTTTGCCTGCAGCGGGATGGCTGGAGAAGGAAGGAACCATGACGAATTCCGAACGAAGAATTTCCTATTTAAACAAGGGAATCGAACCTCCCGGAGAAGCTCGTGCAGATGTGGAAATTCTATGTGACTTTGCCAAAAAAATGGGATTTCGTGGATTCAATTTCTCCAATGCAGAAGAAATTTATGAGGAGTACGCGTCGATGACAAAAGGTACTTCGATCGATATTTCATTTTTGAACTATGATCGACTTAAAGCAGAAGGAACCTTCCAATGGCCTGTGCCAGATTATCGCCATACGGGAACTCCTAGATTATTTGCTGACCATCAGTTTCACACTCCTTCCAAAAAAGCGGTATTCAATATCCCAAAACAAGTAGAAAACACTTCGGAAAAACCGAGCCCAGAATTTCCTTTGATTTTGACCACAGGGAGAGTTCGGGATCAATGGCATACCATGACCAAAACGGGAAAAGTATCTCGTTTGAGAACACATTATTCGCATCCGGTGCTGGAAATGAATTCCATCGACGCCTACATTGATAAAGTGAAAGAAGGAGATGTGGTGGAGATCAAAAGTAAAAATGGCGTTGTTCGAGTTCGAGCCAAAATCTCAAAAAACATTCGCGAAGGCGTTGTTTTTCTCCCAATGCATTGGGGCAAGCAATTACAAAATGATCTTAATAGAGCCAATAATCTAACCTTTAACCGAGTAGATCCTCAGTCAAAGGAGCCAGACTTTAAGTATACCACGGTATCTGTCAAAAAATATAAAAAGCCTGTTGAAAAGATTCTAGTGATCGGAGCAGGTGCAGCGGCATTCAGGTTTATTCAGAATTATCGTGAACATAATGAGAGCGACTCTATTCAAGTCTTTTCCAAAGAGCCAAACCCTTTCTATAACAGAGTCTTGCTTCCAGAATATGTCACTGAAGAGCTCACCTGGGAGCAGCTTCAGAAGATTAAGGAAAAAGAGCTGAAAAAGCTCAAAATAGATCTACTTACAGGAAAGTCCATTGAAAACATTGATCCGGTAAATCAACTGGTGAAAGATCAGGATGGGATTGAATATGCTTATGACAAGATTATTCTAGCGACAGGTAGCCGAGCTTTCGTTCCAAAAGATGCGCAATTGGATATGCCGGGAAGGTTTACCATGAGGAATAAATCAGATGCAGACCGATTCAAAGCCTACTTAGATTCCACCAAACTCCCACCAGAAAATCAGCATGTAGTCATTGTTGGAGGTGGACTGTTAGGATTGGAACTTGCAGCTGCCCTTCAGCATACCAAGGTAAAAGTAACCATCGTACAGCGAGCTTCCAGATTAATGGAGCGCCAACTTGATGCAGTGTCCAGTAAGCTATTAGCATTGGATGTTCAGGAGCGAGGCATTCACACCTATTTCGATAATGAAGTAAGTACGGTGTTTGACGAAGAGGAGGAACATAGCCTAAGCATCACTTTAAAAAGTGGCAAGATCATTCAGGCCAATGCCATTGTCTATGCCATAGGTACTCAGCCCAACATCAAAATTGCCAGAGACAATGGCATTATTTGCGGGAGAGGGGTTAAAGTAAATCAGCATTTACAATCAAATTTTCCCAACTTATTTGCCATTGGGGAAATTGCAGAATACAATAATCAATTGTTTGGAATTACTTCGGCTGCCGAGGAGCAGGCCGCAGTCCTAGCTAATTTTATTGCTGGAGATGTCAGTAGTTCTTATGACGGCTCGGTCTTAATGAATATCCTCAAATTCAAGGATCTGGAACTCTGTAGTATCGGAGATATTTTCGTTCCGGAAAATGACGATAGTTATGAGGAAATAGTATTTACGGATATCAGCAGACGCTATTATAAAAAATGCATCGTCAAGGATGACCTCTTGATTGGAGCCGTGTTAATGGGAGATAAAAATGAATTTGCAGAATTCAAGACTCTCATAGAAAATAGAATTGAGCTTTCTGAAAAGAGAAAAACTCTACTTATGGGCTCCTCTGACACCAGACCTGTTATAGGAAAACTTGTGTGTAGCTGCAGCCGAGTTGGGGAAGGAAACATCAAAGAAGCAATAGCTGGTGGTTGTACTGATTTTGGAAATCTTTGCTCTGAAACAGGAGCAGGTCTTGGATGCGGTAGCTGTAAAACTGAAGTCCGTGAAATACTTAACCAATCAAAGGTAACGGCATGAAAAAGTCATTTTCCAGAGTAATCGTCAAAGGAGGGGTTTTATCTCCTGCAGAACTAAAACAAATATTGGAACTGGCAGAAAATGCCGGGTTAGAAACCATTTCTTTAGGCTCTAGACAAGACATTCTATTTATCGGGGAAGGAGAAGAAATAGAGGTAGAGAAATCAGATAAGTTTCAGATTCTTTCTCCAGATGAAACTGGCAGTGAAAACATCGTTTCATCTTATGTCTCAGCGGATATTTTTTCAAATACTCCCTGGCTTACTGGAGATCGCTATTTGTACATTTTGGAGCAGTTTCGTCAAAAAACTGTCCTTAAAATAAACATTACAGATCCCAGGCAGCGGTTGGTACCACTCTATACGGGGCACTTAAATTTTATCGCTTCCGAACACGAAGATTATTGGTATTTATATGTCAGACTACCTGACTGGGAGCAGACCGAAATGTACCCTGCTTTAATCTACAGCTGGGATTTAGCCAAGGTGGCTGGGACAATTGAAAATCTACTTCAAGAAGATCCTGATTCCACAGAAATGCTATTCGACTTGGTCAATGATGCCGTGCAGACCAATAATCGAACCGTGGATCAATCTCTGGAAATCCCATTTTTCCCATTCCCCTATTACGAAGGGATCAATAGAGTGGGTGCAGACAGTTATTGGCTTGGACTATATTGGAGAAACAATAAATATTACATCGCATTTCTGAAAGTTTTATGTGATCTCTGTGCGGATTGTAAAATCGGGAAAATCTCAATTACTCCCTGGAAATCGATTATTATCAAAGGGATTCCCGAAAAATCAAAACTAGAATGGGAGAAGCTTTTAGGAACTTGGGGAATCAATGTCAGGCATTCCATGCTGGAACTAAATTGGCACCTACCTGTCAATAATAAATCAGCATTGGAGCTGAAAGAATATTTGGTTTCCAATTTTGATAAAAACGACATCAGTACCTATGGACTGACCTTTAGCATTACAGATTATACAAAGAAGGCTTACTATTTCACTTCGATCATTATCGAAAAAAATCATCCCCCAAAAGGTTTCGAAGAACTCAACCTAAAAAGCACTTACAACCTGCTTTATGCTAAAAATTTTGACCCCAACACACAAGAATACATAGTACATGTTCAAGAAGTGGACCAGGTGGAATTACCGAATCTTTTGATAGAGCTCAGTAAACTTTACTTTGAGCAGCTTGGAAACCAAAACAAAAAGTCCAAGAAATCATCCCCCGCCAAAGAGCTGGTTATTACGGAAGCCTACCAATGCAAAAATTGCCTGACGATATATGATCCAATTTACGGAGACCACACACAAAACATTCCGGCAGAAACTTCTTTCGATGACTTGCCTATTGACTATCTCTGTCCAGTTTGTGATGCTCCGAAGGCTGATTTTGTCAAGAAAAAGTTTTCACGGCAACTGGATTGAATCCCTTCCTGTCTCCATAAGTTAACAGGCTCAAAATCAGCCTGTTTTTTTTATATCTATTAAATAAAATACGTAAATAAATACGTATTTATATTTTTTATTATTAAGTATTTATACTTATTTTTATACGTATTAACTACTCAACCTATGAAACGAATTCTTAGCACCTTACTCTTGATTAGCTGGTATCAGCTTAGTCAAGCGCAGACTTTTACTTTGGACGCAGATCTACGTCCGAGATTTGAATATAGACATGGTTTTGGAAGCCTTTTTCCTGATGATGCAAAAGCCGCTGCATTTGTCACGCAACGATCCCGATTGAACTTTGGCTACCAAGATGGCAAACTTCAAATCTACATGAGCGTGCAAGATGTCAGTACTTGGGGAGATACCCAGCAGCTGGCTATTGGAGACAGTAACAACTCATTTTCCCTTTTTCAGGCCTGGATGCGTTATCGCTTCACAGAAAACTGGGCTTTGAAAGTCGGAAGGCAGGCGATTTCGTATGATGATCAACGGATATTAGGTGAGGTGGATTGGACCATGCAGGGTCGATTTCACGATGCGGCTATGCTTCAGTTCAGCAAAAATAAACTGGACTTGGATTTAGCCTTTGCTTTTAACCAGGAAAATCAAAAATCACTAGGCTCTGATTACACCATCAATGGGCTTTTTTCTTATAAAGTGATGCAATTAGCACATTTGAAAAAAGCTTGGGACAAAGGATCAATTAGCTTTTTGTTTATGAATAATGGCTTCCAGAAATATACTGATGAGGCGACACCGAGACCTGATGGGCTTTATTACAGACAAACCACTGGTACCTATTTTAACTTTCCGCTTTCTGTTTTCAGCATCACAGGTTCGGCCTATTTGCAAACTGGCAAAGCAAATGCAAGCACAGATTTATCAGCTTATCAATACATGCTTGAGGCAAAATTTAAACCTGGAAAAGTTGCTTTTACATTAGGATTTGAATCACTAAGTGGAACGGATCCATCTGGCTCGGAAAAAAACAATTCCTTTTTCCCTCTTTATGGCACCAATCACAAGTTTAATGGATACATGGACTATTTTTATGTAGGCAACCATGCCAACAATGTGGGGCTAAATAACATCTATGCAAAAGCTCAGATTCCCACAGGTGAGAAGTCAAACTTTGCGGCAAACTTGCATTATTTCTCCAGTCAGGCCAGTTTGGGAGATGGACAGGAAAGTTATTTAGGAACTGAACTAGATTTGGTTTTTAGCAAAGTCATCAGCAAAAACATCAAAATGAATGTTGGCTATTCCCAACTATTTGCTTCCGAAAGCATGAGTGTGATTAAAGGGGGAGTCAGTTCCGAAAACACCAACAACTGGGGCTGGGTGATGCTTGTAGTCAATCCTAGATTACTGAATTTCACAATGGATGAAAAATAGCAAAAAGCCTGTCAATCGACGGGCTTTTCCTTTTTCTCATTCTCCAATTTGCCTTTTCGGAAACCCTCAAATACTTGTGGATTTTGAAGATATATTCACAATAGGAAGGTAGAACTTGGGTTAATACAAGTTTTGGGCATAATTTGATGGAATGAAGAAACTCCTGATTTTTTTAATAATGGCTATTCCCTTCTCAAGCTATTCCCAAGAAAGTGATCTAGGAAATTGGTTGCTTTACTTTGGTAATATGAAAATCAAGAATGATTGGAATTGGCACAACGAAGTGCAATACCGAAATTATAATGCAATCGGTGATCTAGAACAATTACTTATTAGAACGGGAATTGGCTATAACTTGACAGAAAATAACAATAATGTTCTGCTTGGCTATGGATACATTTTGAGTCAAAACTACATGGAGGACTCTGATGACAAAGTGAATATTAATGAACATCGGATTTTTCAGCAATTTATCACTCGCCAAAATATTGGAATTGTTGCAGTCCAGCATCGCTATCGATTTGAGCAACGATTTATTGAATCAGACTTTAGAATGCGGTTTAGATACTTTCTGTCAATAAATATTCCTTTGAATAATAAGGATATGATAGATCATACTGTATATTTCTCCGCCTACAATGAAATTTTCCTAAACACTTCGGGCAATACATTTGATCGGAACAGGCTCTATGGTGGAATAGGTTATCGGTTTTCGAAAACAACACGGCTCGAAATCGGGTATATGAACCAGTTTTTACCCAATACCAATAGGGATCAAATAAATATTGTTTCGTTTATTAATTTTTAAATCAGTTCGGTTTTAAACCAAAGAAAACGGAGAGATAAAAATATTGCAACCCTTTTAAAAAAATAGAATTGAATTTGAGATTGCATTCCGATAATTATCGGATCTCGAATAGCTACGGGATAGTCTAAAAACTCATTAATTACCCCCCAATCGCGATCATACTGCGATTATCAGAATGTAAATTAGGGTCAGACAATTTTTCTAAATTATCCATACCGGCACGCACAGCCTTTTTACGTAGAATAGCTTCCAAAATCAATTGCTCCACATCTTCACCCGCTCTTAAAGCTGTCAACAAATCTGTTTCCTGATTGGAGAACAGACAGTTTTTGATTCTGCCATTGGCAGTTAGGCGGATTCTGTTGCAGGTACCGCAAAATGGATTGGTGACGGATGAAATCACCCCAAAATTCCCTTGGTATCCCTTAATCTGAAATTTTCTGGCTGTTAGATTCTCCTCATCAGGAAGCGCTATTAAATTTTCTGAACCCAAAGTGGATCCTACTGCAGATAACACCTCTTGTTCGGATACCATTTTAGATCGATCCCATTTATTCCCATCAAAAGGCATAAACTCGATAAAACGGGCAGAAATAGGAAGGTCTTTGGTGAATTTCACAAAGTCTACTACCTCATCATCATTGATGCCCTTCATCAGTACAATATTCAATTTCACTTCAAATCCTTCCCGAATAAACAGGTCGAGATTCTCCATCGTTTTTTCATAGCCTGATCTTCGGGTGATTTCCTTAAATCGCTCTTCTTTTAGGGTATCAAGACTGAAATTGACTTTTTTGAGTTGGTGTTTTTTAAAAATAGGGAGAAAGCGATCCGCCAAAATCCCATTGGTGGTAATAGACAAATCCACCGGAAATTGGGACAACTTTGCTAGAATAGCTTCAAAATCTTTACGAAGCAGGGGCTCTCCACCCGTAAGGCGTATCTTTTTTACACCCAAATTCACAAAAGTTCGAGCCAGACTTTCGATCTCATCAGCATTCATCAGAAATTTAGAAGGAGTCAAAGGAATCCCCTCTTCAGGCATGCAATACTGACATCGCAGATTGCATTTCTCGATCAGAGAGATTCTAAGATAGTCGTGTGTCCTACCAAATTGATCTTTGAGTACCTGTAGATTTTCAGTCTTTCCCATCATGCTTCGTTCCTCTCAATACTTTAAATACATGCAATAAATGCGGAAAAACCGCATCCATAGATTCCTTGGCGCCGTTGGTGGAGCCTGGAAGAGCCAAAACTAGGCAATCTCCAATAGTACCTGCCACCGACCTGGACAACATAGCGTAAGGCATGATTTTCTGTCCATAACTTCGAATGGCCTCTTCAATTCCAGGAATTCTCCTCTCCAAGATAGGTTCCAAAGCCTCTGGGGTAACATCCCGCTTGGATAACCCTGTTCCTCCGGCAAAAATCACCAGCTTGGTAGAGTCCGCATATTCCAATGCCTTTTTGCGAATTTGCTCCAGCTCATCAGGAATAATTTCATAGGAAGCGATATCCACTCCCATCGTTTCCAATTTGTCCACAATCGCCTTCCCTGCAGCATCTTTTTTGATCCCTTTAGATACAGAATCCGAACAAACGATCACTGCTGCATTAATGGTATCTGGACTTTGCTGTTTAAAGCTGCTTTTGCCACCTTTCTTCTCCACCAAACCTACTTCACGGATTACTATTCCTTTGTCTATCGGCTTGAGCATATCATACATGGTCAGTGCGATCACTGAGGCTCCATGCATGGCTTCTACCTCCACGCCTGTTTTATAGACTGTTTTCACCGTAATGAAAATATGAATTTCCATTCCCTGAATCTCATATTCCACTGCCGTAAATTCAATCGGAAGAGGATGACAATCTGGAATGGTAATATGTGTGTTTTTCACTGCGAAAAGACCGGCTACTTTGGCCATTTCGAATACATTTCCTTTAGGTACTTTATTTTCCTCCACGGCCGTGATGGTCTCAGGCATACTTACCTGAACAATAGCTTTCGCCTTGGCAACACGAAGGGTGGTTATTTTATGCGTAATATCTACCATTTCAAAATTTACTTTTCAGACTTCTGATTTCAGCTTTCTGAATTTATGCCCTTCCTACTGACTACTTTTTATCACTGTGAAAGAAAAGGCTTCGACTCCGCTCAGCCTGACATTCATTCCGTTTCCTATTTTCAGTTTCTAATTTCTTTCCCTTTTCAGACTTCTGACTTTTCACACTGCCTACTGCGACTGCCCACTGAAAACTGCTCAACTATTCACCTTCCACTGAGATTCTTCATTTTCGAAAATCTCCTTCCCAAAGATCGGAACTTCCGTTTTTACCTGATTGACCAGCCATTCAGTAGCTTCATAAACCGGCTTTCTTCTTTTGGAAGATACGAAAACGAAAATGCAAATCTCCCCAACTTTCACGTTTCCGAGACTATGATAAATATGTAAACAAGTCAAATCAAACTTTTCAAAAGCAGCTTCCCGGATTTCATGCAATTTTTCATTGGCCATCTCCTCATAACTCGTGAAGTCGATGGACTCAACTTTCTTGCCCTCCACTTCATCTGCTCTTACCTGGCCCAAAAAGATGTTATGAGCACCAATACTATGTTTGCTTTGATGCTTTGCGATGGATTCTGATATGAATTCTGGGGAAATCGCTCCTTCAAGAAATACTTTTTTCATTTTTCGTTAATTGTAATAAGTCTTTTGCTCCTCCACGTATCAACTTCAAATTCTGAAATCCTTTTTTGGAAAGCAACTCAGCGGCCTTTCTACTTCGAGCTCCTGATTGACAAAAGATGCGAATTTCTGCCTCTTTATCCAGTTTATTACTTTCGCTTTCCATTAAAGATAAGGGCATGCTGATGGAGTTAGCAAACTCTATTACAGGAACTTCACCTTTTTCTCTAACATCTAACAAGATAGCATCTCCAACTAGAGCTTCCTCTGGATTCAAAGACTCAAAGGAATTGGAATTTTCTTTTTTTTCCTTCTTCGGTGCATTCCCAAATTCAAACACTTGCTGAGAATGACTCAACATATCATAAATCAAGAGTTTGCCAGAAAGTACATCTCCGATCTCCAAAATGATTTTAATTGCTTCATTGGCTTGAAGCATCCCTATCAAACCTACAGTAGTTCCCAGAACTCCTGCTTCTGCGCAATTAGGAACGGTTTGATTTTCATCCGGAAAAATATCACGATAACTGGGCCCACCTTGGTAATTAAAAACAGAAACCTGTCCTTGAAATTGATGGATAGAGCCATAGACAAAAGGAATTCCTAATGCTAAGCAAGTATCATTAATCACATACCGGATAAAGAGATTATCTGTGGCATCAATGATCAAATCAAATCCTTGAAAAATCTTTTCTGAATTTTTGGAGCTAAGGTATTCTTCATACACCAAAACCTCCACATCTGGATTGTTTTTGATGATGGATTCTGCCGCTATTTTGGATTTATAGCTGCCAATTTGGTGGGGGCCATAAAGTACCTGTCTATGGAGGTTTGACTCCTCGATTTTATCACCATCGATAATACCTATTCTTCCCACGCCAGCTGCAGCCAAATATGGCAAAACAGCACAACCCAAACCTCCAGCACCTATGACTAGAATTTGACTATCGCGTAGTTTTTTTTGACCTGAGTCTCCTACATTGGGTAAATTTATCTGACGGATATATCGATTCATTTCAACCTCCAGAAAATGGTGGTAAAAAGGCAATTTCATCTCCATCGGAAAGTACCTGGTCTGAATCCTCAGATACAATTTTCCGGTTGATCGCTACCTGAAAGTGGTAATCGCCTAAACTATGTCTGGTGGATAATTCCATGAGAACCTGAGCCAAAGTCATATTATTTTCGGCAATATTCTCCGAATCACGCTGTGCTGCTTCTGCAATTACCCCGAAATATTTTACCTGAATCATAGGCTATAATTTTCATTCAATTTACAAAAGGAATCGTATTGAGGTTCTGAAAAATGAATTCATCTTCCAGTACAAAATCTAATTCCTCTTTTAATTTTCTCGATGCTAAATGTACGACCTCTCCAATTACAATAATGGCTGGAGCGGAAATCTTCTCCTTCTCAATCAACTCCTCAATGCTATCAATCGTTCCGACTACTTCCTTCTGCTCTGGTTTGGTACCATCTTGAATGACAGCGACAGGCAAATCCATTTTCCCTAAAGATTTATAAATAGAGGTAATTTCACTAATCTTCCCCAGCCCCATCAAAATGATCACTGTTGCAGTAGATTGTGCCGCTAAGGCCACATCCTTAGAAAGTTTTTTGCTGGTGGTGGTTCCTGTTATCACCCAGAAGCTTTCTGATACGCCTCGGGAAGTGACAGGAATGCCAATACTTGCCGGAACAGCAACACTGGAGGAAATTCCGGGAATGACGGATGTTTCTATTCCCAAACTCTCTACATATTCCTGCTCTTCTTTTCCTCGGCCAAAAACAAAAGGATCTCCACCTTTTAATCGCACCACATGCCCATAATTAAAAGCATATTCCACAATCATTTCATTGATCTGATCCTGAGAATGAGAATGCATTCCCTTTCTCTTACCCACGGGAATCTTCAAGGCCTTATTAGCGTAATCTAGAATTTCTTCATTTGCTAAGGCATCATAAAGTACGACATCTGCTTCCTGAAGCGCTTTGATCGCTTTTAAAGTCAATAGCTCCGGGTCTCCGGGTCCTGCTCCCACCAACGTGAGTTGAGGAGATTTTCCTGTGATTGTATTCATGGCTAGGTTTGTTAGGTAAGGCTATGCAATTCAGCTTTGGAATTGATATTGGTCAAGGCTGATTGGTTTTTTTGATAGACGAACAGTTTCATCGGATTCTGTTCGTTCACTAAAGGACAAAGCTTTAATCGGCTTTCCAATACTGCTTCGGCAAAAACAGGAAGTAATGATTTAGAATAGCATCCGATTAAAGGGTAATCATGTAATCCATCCGTCAAAAAGCAAATGCTGTTTTTACAGTTTTTTGCCTGAGTTATCAGTTCCGAAAGTACATTGGTTGTAATCTTTGGAATATCGCAACTAAGGATAAGGTTTGTCTGAGTATCCGAATGGGCAAGCGCGGTATAAATTCCTCCCACAGGCCCTTTATCATCTTGCAAATCTGATATCAGAGGGAATCCGAATTTCTGGTATGCTTTGTTCTTGGTCACCAAAGTAATATTACTACTAAGAGGAAAAATAGCTTCAAGAATCCATTGAATAAAAGGTTTACCCTGAAAATCAACGAGACCTTTCTCTTCTTGCATTCTAGTACTTTTTCCTCCGCAGAGAATGTACACCGCGATATTTTCTTTGCTTTGGCTCATTATAATTTGAAAGGGATGTAATGCACTTCATCCTCCTCCTGTATTTCTTTCACATCTTCTGGAACAAATAAAAACGCATTACTCTGTGTGAAGGATACCAGCATGCTGGAGGCTTGTTTGGGATATACTTCCAAAACTCCAGATTGCTCCCGGGCTTGTAAGAAAAGTGCTTTTTGAAATTTATTCACAAAATGACCTTTCATTTTCCCTTTTTTTAATTGAATATCAATCTTCTCTGTTCCATTCATTTTACGGATCGCCGCTGTGGCATAAATCAGGAAACAGGTTAAAGAAGAGGCTGGATTTCCAGGCAAAGCAAAAACCTGAGTTTTTCCTTTTTTCCCATACCAAAGCGGCTTCCCGGGTTTCTGATTAATCTTATAGAATTTTTCTTCTACTCCATTTCTTTCTAGAGACTCTTTGACAAAATCATAATCGCCCACAGAGATGCCGCCTGAAATCAAAACCATATCGGCATCCAAGGCTACTCTTATTGCCTCGAAAGTAGATTCCTTATCATCCAATACATGGTTAGAAAGAATCAACTCAACATTTTCAGCCTTCAGGGCTGTTTCAATCATCACTCGATTGCTTTCATAAACTGACCCGGGCTTCAGGGGCGTTCCTGGCTCCTGAAGTTCATTTCCCGTGACAATCAACGCTATTTTGGGTATTGGTATGACTAAAACCTCTGAGATGCCAAGACCGGCCAAGAACCCTACTATCGCAGCATTGATCTTGGTTCCTTTCTTTAAGACAATCTCTCCTTGCTTTATCTGCTCGCCGACAGGTCTCACGTTCGTTCCTTTTTCGGGAGTTTTGATAAGACGAATGCCTGAACTGGTTTTTTCTACATGCTCTTGCATGACCACAGTATCTGCCTGGTCTGGAACGCGGGCTCCGGTAAATATTCTAACACAATCTGCACTTCCAATTTTAAACTCGGCAAAATCACCTGCCTTGCTTTCTCCGATCAACCGAAGCTCATCCTTCCCATGCTTAAAAGCATAACCATCCATGGCTGATTGGCGAAAAGGCGGCAAACTAATCGGTGCTTGAACATCTTCTGCCAAAACACATCCATTCAATTTTGACAATGGCAAAAGAACAGGGGCTAAGGCTTCTGTGTTTTGATCAATAATAGAAAGCGCTTGGAAAACAGAAATCATAAACTATTCGAACAGGTGATAAAGATAAGTAATTTAAGTATAAATACTTATTTTTCTACGTATTTATTTTCATCAAAGAGTAAACTCTCTTTTAATTTATACCAAGAAAAAGAATTCTAAGCATTCCTTTCATACAGAAATAAAAAAGCCTGAAATCAAATTGATTCCAGGCCTATGTTTATTCAGGTTATTGAATTTTCACTTCATATTTTTCGTCTTACCAGCTTCCTCCAGCTCCACCGCCGCCGAAGCCACCGCCGCCAAAACCGCCGAAGCCACCACCTCCGCCGCCACCAAAGCCGCCGCCACCTCCAAAGCCACCGCCTCTTCGGCCACCGCCGCCCAGCATATTAGCTAGCATGATCGTGGTCCACAGATCTACACCGCCTCCACGGCCACCCATGTGGTTATCATTGTCATTTTTATTCCTTATCATTGGGAGGATCACGAAAATAAATATGAAGAACAAGAGGAAGAAAATCGCTCCTCCACCTTTTCCCTTAGATTCAATATCTTCTGCTTTATACTCACCAGAAGCTAATTTGAAAATCATGTCTGTTGCCTGATCCAAACCTTGGTAATAGGCCTCCATCTTAAAATTAGGGATGATGAGTTGCTCTACAATCCTTTTGGCAAGTGCATCCGGAACTGCTCCTTCCATTCCGTATCCAGTAGCGATAAAGACCTTTCGGTCATTCATAGCAGCCAAAATTAGAATCCCATTATCATTTTCAGCACCCCCTATACCCCAGTCTTCAGCCAATCGAAAGGCATAATCTGAAATATCATAATCCCCAACAGAACGCATCATGACGATGGAAATCTGAGTGGATGTGCTATCATTATAAGCCACTAGCTTGTTTTCTAATTGCTGGTTTTCAGCAGCAGAAAGTGTATTGGTAAAATCATTTACCAATCTGGGAGGATTTGGAGAAGGAGGAAAATCCTGAGCGAATAACGCTCCTGAAACAAAAATTAATAAGAATACTATTGGGCGGATCTTAGGATCCAAATGAAATCTCATCAGGAAGTTCGTTTATGTCTGAATCACCTTGATAAGGGAAATGCGTTCCTAGTTGCTTACCGGCTTGATTAATGCCTTCTATCAGACCTTGTGTAAATTCGCCAGCTTTGAAATGACTGGCCATTTGTTCTTTAATATTTTCCCAGAAATCCTCTGGGACAGCTTCATTAATCCCTGAATCACCTAAAATGGCAAACTTCTTATCGGTCACTGCGAGGTAAAATAATACCCCGTTTCTGTCCTGAGTTTGATACATTTTAAGTTTATCAAAAACCTCCACTGCTCTATCAAGTACATCGATTTTGCATCGACTTTCTATGTGTACCTGAATCTCTCCTGATGTAGCTACCTCTGCAGATTTGATGGCGTTAATAATCGCCTCTCTATCTGCAGAAGAGAATAATTTTGAAGCCATAGCTATTAATTAAAACTGGACTGAAGGGGCATTTTCTGAACCTGCAGCGGCCTCAAAGTAGCCTTTTTGTTCGAAGTCGTACCAGCCCGCAAAGATATTGTTAGGGAATATCCGAAGGTTTGAATTGTAAGCCTGAACCGACTCGTTAAACTTCCGTCTTGCCACAGCAATTCTATTTTCTGTTCCTTCCAACTGAGCCTGAAGTTCTAGGAAGTTTTGATTTGCTTTTAAATCAGGATAACGCTCCACAGTGACCAAAAGCCTACTCAATGCTCCAGAAAGTTGGTCTTGTGCCTCCTGAAATTGAGCTAATTTATCTGGTGTAAGATTACTTGCATCCACATTGACCGAAGTCGCTTTTGCTCTAGCCTCTACAACGCCTGTTAAAGTCTCTTGCTCAAAATCTGCATATCCTTTGACCGTATTCACCAAGTTTGGAATAAGATCAGCTCTTCTTTGATATTGGGTTTCCACCTCGGCCCATTGTCCATTTATCTGCTCTTCAGTTTGGACAAATTGATTATAGGTTCCTACTGCCTTGGTATAGATGAAAATCCCGACCACGGCTAATATTAAAATAGGAATCAGTAATTTTTTCATAGTTGCTCTTTTGGTTTAGTAAACTGAATTATTCACGGAATATGAATTGGGAAGTTTTATTCCCCTCCAATGAAAGTCAAAAATATCCTTTTTTCTTCGAATAGGCGCACAATATCTCAAATCTGCTTTTCTAGCACGATTCGAAACTGAAGATCTTCGTATTTCTCTATATCTTCTCCTTCATACCTTCTGATCTCCAAGTCAATTTCTTTTCCATCTTCGGATCGAAATAATTTAATGATTTCATGTAACTCCCAGATAAAAATTGGGACTTTATTAATGGAGAGAATTTCGTCAAAAGTCACAATGCCTACCTCGCTTGCTGGAGAATTGACTCTAACCTGACTGACATAAATCCTATTTTCCTCGGTTGGCACTTTTTTCAATGACATGCCACTCATATCATACTCAAATGGCTGGTAGAAATTATCACCTTTTTGGATCAAAACCCTTTCTCTTGGATAATCATAAATCATATTCATCCTCCCTAAGACTTCTGATCCCAAGCTTCCTTGCCTTCCAGATTCTTTGATCACATAGCTAAACGGTGTCTCCTCGGGATAGGAAGTAAGAACCTCGTCTAAGCGCATATTTTTGATTTTCAAGTTTTTCACCCTACCAATAAAGCCAAATAGCTCTCCACCTAAACTCTGACCAAGCTGGGTTTCAATAAAACGATTGGGCAAGAATATGTCATTGGAAGTCTCCTTATTTAACAACAAGCCATGATTTGCCCCAGTGTCAATCAATAATTTGGTTTCCAGCACCGGTCCATTTTCTTGTTTTACTTTAGCCTCGATATAGGGTTTTTGCCCCTCAATAATCATATCCAGCTTTTTATAAAATAGGGGTTTCCATTTCAATGCTCCTCGCTGATAAAAGGAAATCATTTCCTGGTCATAATCAATCTTGATCGGGTTGTATTTAAAAAACTCATAGCCAATGATCCCATAAATCGGAATTCCGATCACTTTTTCCAATTCCAAAAAGTCCTCCTCCAAAACCAATAAGTTTTGGAAAGTTCCTTCTAATGGCCCAAGGTCTAAATGGTTAGAGGGTGAAACAAATGCCACCAGACTTGCGGCTCCATCCGCTCCCACTAAATTGAGTTCTCGAGAATAGGACAGTTCCATTGCATCTCCTAGACTCTTGCTAAAGAGGATATTGGCGCGAACACCGGTGTCTACTAGAAAGTTGACAGGGTAATTTCCATTGATCGAAACTGGTAAAATGATTAAATTATTCGAGGCGTAAAAAGGGATTTGAACTTTCCTCTTTTCTTCTTTCATATAAAACCCCGGTACTTGGGAAATCCCCTTTTCTATAAAGAAAAAGCATAAAAATAGAAGTACAGCAATCCTATGATTCATTTGGGCTTAGTAACCTGGGTGACAGTTATAAGTTAATCCTTTTTAAAAAAAAAGCATATGGAATTTCTTAAATTCCATTGACAACAACATCTTTTACGGATTTGATGATTCTTTGTTGAATTTAGATTAATACCAAATAAGCGTAGAATTGTTTGCTCCCCTTGCCAAAAATCATAGAATCTCTCATCTTTATTTTTTAGTATCCAAAATATGGCCGATAAAGCACTTATAGAAAAAGCGAAAAAGATTTTTGAATATTTTCTCTCCAAAAAAGGAAGTAGAAAAACCCCAGAAAGGTTTTCAGTGATCGATGAGCTTTATTCCTTGCCAGAGGATGAGCACATGGATGTAGAGGGCCTTTTTCTTAGCATGCGCAATAAGGGTTATACCATCAGTCGAGCGACTATTTACAACACATTGGATCTTTTGGTAGAAAGTGGCCTTGCTGTCAAGCACCAGTTTAAAGACAAAGTGGCTTTATATGAGCAGGCTTTGACTTACAAGCATCATGACCATCATGTCTGCAACCAATGTAGAAAAATCCGAGAATTCTCCGATCCAAAAATCAATGAGATCAAGGAGACTGTGGGAGCAGAATTTAACTCCTCCATCAAAAGTCATTCTCTGGTATTATATGGTGACTGCCTCATCAAAGACTGTGAAAACAAATTGGACTTAGTCTAACTCTCCTTTCTAAAAAACCTGCGGTAAATGGGTTTTCTATAGGCAAATTGTACCCATAGCAAGGGATACATCAGGAATGTCATTAACCCGAAAGGGGAAGAATAGTTGATTTCATCCTGTATGATACTTCCATTTTCAGATTTAATGATGCGATGCTTATGTTTCCAGCTTTTTAGGAAGAAAGGTAAAATCTTGCCTTGATCCACAAAGTAGAATTCCTTTTCATTTGTTTGATCTTCCACAATTTCACTTATCCATTTTTGGCGAAAAAGAATAAAGTTTAACTCCAGAGATACCAAATCCCCTTTCTTGGATCCATCAAACTGTAGGAGTTTTACTGGTGGGAAAGGTGGATTAAGCTTTTCAAATAGCTCCTTCCCAAATTCAGCTTTTACTGCTAGATAATCTTTCTCTACCGAAGTTTTAAGAGTCAGTTTCATACTTGATTTAAAAACTTAGGACAAAAAGGAAAAACAAAATCAACCAGATTGCATCCATAAAGTGCCAATAGACTGTGAATAACCGAATCCTCATTTTTTCATAAGGATTGGTAAGCAACACAAGATTTTTGATCTGGTCTTCTTGGTGCTTTCGAATCTGCCGCAATAAAATGATGGCAAAAATCATCGCTCCCAATAAGTGGAAAATATGAATACCGGATAACACATAGAGGAAGCTTCCGCTGGGGATTCCTGTAAAATTAACACCCATATTCGTCAACTCCAGCCATCCTACTAACTGGAAAAGCGTAAAAGCCAAACCAAGTAGAAGGGTGTTTCGAAGGGCAGCCTGAAGTTTTAGGGTATTTTCTTCTTGATAATAGTACCTCATTTTGGTAGCTGTATAGCCACTCAGAATGATCAGAACCGTGGAAACAACAAATGAAACCGGAACTTTCTGATTCAGTCCCTCAAGGTATTTTCGATCCGAAAAGAGAAAAGCAACCGTCAAAAAAAGAAAAAGAAGACCACTGCCCACCATTCCCAAAAACAAAAGCGTTTCGTAATGATGCAGACTTTCCAATCTCTGTAGCCAAGTTTTGGTCTCTTTTGGATGCTCCATGACAGCTAAACATTTTACAGCTCCATAGGTTCATAATTTTCTAAATCAATTCAATTTAGCCCAAAAGACAGTAGAATGCCCTAAATTTGTCTTCTTAAATCATCCCATACAAAAACCACCATTTTGGATCGACAGTCTTTTCTTTCTTTATATAAATCTGACCCGATTTTTCAGACTCTTGCGCATGAATTGAACCAAGAGGAACCCTTTAAAATTCAGTTAAAAGGAGTTTCCGGAAGTTTGGATATGATATTGCTCGCTTCCTATTTTCAGGAACATGGGGGATATCACCTTATTGTAGCACAGGATAAGGAGGAAGCTGCCTACCTCAACTCGGATTTACAAAACCTGCTTGACACAGAAGAACACATGATTTTTCCTTCTAGTTTTAAGAGGGCTTATCAATACGAGGAAGTAGACAATGCCAATGTACTTTTGCGAGCAGAAATGCTGAACATGGTGCTGGAAGCCAAAGAGAAATCAAGGATTATTATTACCTATCCAGAGGCTCTTTACGAACGAGTAATCAATAAAAGATCGCTACAGGAAAATACTTTTATAGCGAAAGTAGGTGAATCGGTGGATATGGAATTTGTCTCTGAAATTCTAACCAGCTATGATTTTGAAAAAACTGATTTCGTATATGAACCAGGTCAGTTTGCTATTCGTGGGGGAATTTTGGATGTCTTTTCTTTTGCTAATGAAAACCCTTACCGACTAGAACTATTCGGAAAAGAAATAGAAAGTATCCGAACTTTCGATCCAGAAAGTCAGCTGTCCATTGCCAGTGTGGATCAAATATCCTTGATCCCGAATGTACAAACCAAACTTCTTCAAGAAGTACGTCAATCTTTCCTGAGCTTTCTGCCAGAAAATTGCAGAGTATGGCACAAAGATTATCAATTGACTTTGGATGTGATGGATGAGTGTTTTCATAAAGCGGAGCAGTCTTTTGATTTGATCGCCCAGCAAACTCAAACAGATAAGCTGATGCTGAAACCAGAAGATTTGTTTGACAAAGGAAAAGACTTGGTTGAATTGGTGAGCAAACATTCACAGATTGAGTTTGGCAGACAATTTTATTTAAAAAACAGCAAGCAAATTCAATGGGAAAGTAAACCTCAGCCTTCCTTCAATAAGAATTTTGACCTTCTGGTAGAAAACTTTTCTGAAAACGAGAAGAAGGGATTTATCAATATCCTGACTGCAGAAAATGAAAAACAAATTGAGCGCTTACTAGGCATTTTTAGAGAGCTGGACCCTACACTTCAGGTACAAAGCATGCTCTTAGGCTTGAGAGAAGGATTTGAGGACCGACTACTTAAATTAGTTTGTTATACCGATCACCAGCTTTTTGAGAGATTTCATCGATATAGGACCAAAAACAAAGCGAGTAAATCCAAGGCCCTTACGATTAAGGAGTTAAAGGCACTTCATCCCGGAGATTACATTGTGCACGTAGATTATGGAGTCGGTAGGTTTGCAGGCTTAGAAAAAGTGGATGTAAATGGAAAACTCCAAGAGGCAGTAAGATTGGTCTTTCGAGACGATGACCTTTTGTACGTCAACATTCATTCTCTTCATAAAATATCCAAGTATTCAGGTCAGGAAGGCACCATGCCCTCCATGTCGAAGCTCGGATCTCCAGAATGGGACAATAAAAAGAAAAGAGTCAAAATCAAGGTCAAGGATATTGCAAAGGACTTGATTGCACTATATGCCAAACGGAGGTCAGCAAATGGCTATCCCTTTACCAAGGACTCTGTTCTTCAGGTGGAGCTGGAATCCTCTTTCATATATGAGGATACCCCCGATCAGGCCTTGGCAACAGAAGATGTCAAAGCCGATATGGAAAAATCCTACCCCATGGATCGCCTAGTTTGTGGAGATGTAGGTTTTGGTAAGACAGAAGTCGCAATTCGAGCAGCATTTAAAGCCGTAAATGACAGAAAGCAAGTTGCAGTGCTCGTTCCAACGACCATTTTGGCGATGCAGCATTACCAGACCTTTAGCGAACGGCTGGAAAATCTCCCGGTGAAGGTGGAATACATCAACCGTTTTCGCACAGCAAAGCAAATCAAAGAAATTATCTCCCAGGTCAAGTCTGGTGAAATCGACATTTTAGTAGGAACCCACAAGATTGTCAACAAGGATATCGTCTTCAGAGATTTGGGTCTCCTAGTCATTGATGAGGAGCAAAAGTTTGGTGTCAAAGTCAAAGACCAGTTGAAAAATCTAAGGGTAAATGTAGATGTACTTACTTTAACAGCAACACCTATCCCCAGAACGCTGCATTTTTCACTAATGGGGGCAAGAGACCTTTCGGTAATTGCAACACCTCCACCAAACAGGCAACCTGTTACTACTGAGGTGGCGACATTTCAGGAAGAAACCATCCGTGATGCAGTGGCTTATGAATTACGAAGAGGTGGGCAGGTATTTTTCGTCCACAACCGTGTGGGTGAGATTGATAGCATCGCGAATTTGATTATGAAATTGGTTCCAGATGCCCGAGTGATAGGAGCTCATGGTCAAATGGATGGAAAAAAACTGGAAAAAATCATGGTCGATTTCATCCACCATGAATACGATGTACTGGTTTCTACCAATATCATCGAATCAGGTTTGGATATTCCTAATGCTAATACCATCATCATCAACCGAGCTCATATGTTTGGATTGAGTGACTTACACCAGATGCGGGGAAGAGTAGGTAGAAGTAATAAGAAAGCATTTTGTTTTTTATTGACTCAACCGATGTCTGGACTTACACCTGAAGCAAGGAAGAGACTTCAAACATTAGAGGAATTTTCTGATCTGGGAGATGGCTTTAAAGTGGCCATGAAAGATTTAGATATCAGAGGTGCCGGCAATCTTCTTGGTGCGGAGCAAAGTGGATTTATCACAGACCTTGGGTTTGAGATGTACCATAAAATCCTAGATGAGGCTGTCACTGAATTGAAGGAGAATGAATTCGCAGCATTATTTGAGGTGGACCTGAAAGAAAAAGTCAAAGTCTTGGTTCAGGATTGTACAATTGAGACGGATTTGGAACTGTTGATCCCTGAAGAGTACGTCAGCAATATTTCAGAGCGGCTTGGTCTGTATTCCAAGTTAGATGCTATCAAAAATGAAGAAGAATTGGCCAAATTTTCTACTATGCTAGCAGATCGATTTGGGCCATTACCAGAATCCGTGAAAGACTTGATGGAAACAGTGAGACTGAGGTGGATGGCCGAACGATTAGGGATAGAAAAGCTTATGCTAAAGGGAAATCAAATGAAGTGTTATTTGCTTCCATCATCAAGAGATGATTTTTATTCTTCCGAAATTTTCGGAAAAATCATGAAATTTGTACAGATTCATGCCAAGAGAAGCAAAATAAAAGAACATAAAAACCGTTTGATTCTTACAGTTGCGGAAATTTCAACCATTTCAAAAGCCCAAAATGCCTTAAATGAGATGTCAGAGGCTTGATTTTAATAAAGTTTAACTGGCATAAATATTGTAGTTTCCCATACCGATTTTGCAGATAAATTGAGATTTTGCATGTTAAAGTGCATTTATCAATCTTGCTGACATAAAAAACGATTGGAAGTAGCCCGTATAGCTTCTATATTTACGAATTGATCAAGACCTTAAATACTTATAAATATGCGTCTGAGTAACAAATCTTGGGGAATGTGGACCGCAGCAATGGTTATTGTGGCTGGTTCTATTCTTACCTCTTGTAACAAAACTCCAGGTTATGGTAGAAGGACTGCCAATAAGCCCGGTAAAACAAGCGCGACCACAGGTGCAGAATTCAGCTTTGAAGAAAATGACTCCACCAATTTTTTCGTGGCGAAAAATGCTGAACAAATTCCTGGACCCAACTTGAAATTTATTCAGGGTGGACGTGCTGTTTTGGGTACGCAAGAGGAAGATGTTATGGCATTCCGCGATAACTTGGAGAGAACAGTAACTATCTCAAATTTCTACATGGATGAAACAGAAATCACGAACAATGATTATCGTGAATTCCTTTTCAATATGAAGAAAAATGTCAGTGCTGATTCCATCTTAAAATTAGAACCTTCTGAAGATGTATGGTCAGGTGAAATGTCATTCAATGACTTATACCAATCTTATTATTTCAGATTCCCAGGTTTTAATTTCTATCCTGTTGCTGGTGTCTCTTGGGTGCAAGCAAATGCTTATTCCAAGTGGAGAACAGAATATGTTCAGGAGCTAGTGAGAGAAGAAAGAGGAATCGACTCTTCCTTTACCAAAAATCAATTGATTGAAAGAGGTGTGGCGATGGCTGATTTCAGACTTCCTAATGAAGGTGAGTGGGAATATGCAGCTAAGGCGATGATTGGTACGCAGTACTTGGATGAAAATCAAGAGTACGGTAGAATCTATCCTTGGGATGGTAGAGGCGTTAGAAACCCTTACAATGTGAAAAGAAAAGGTAAGCAAGGTGATTTCTTAGCCAACTTCAAAAGAGGTCGTGGTGATTACGCGGGTATCGCTGGTAATCAAAGAAATGACGGTGAAATCCTTCCAACCAATGTTTACGATATGGCTCCAAATGATTTTGGATTATATCATATGGCAGGTAATATGAATGAGTGGGTATATGATGTTTACCGACCACTATCTTATCAAGATTTTGATGATTTGAACCCCTTGAGAAAAGATGGATCTTTTGATGAAATTGAGAACTACGAAACTTCTATGTTGAGCGATGAATTTAGAGTTTATAAAGGTGGTTCTTGGAAAGATGTAGCCTACTGGCTTTCTCCAGGTACCCGTAGATTCATGCACCAAGACTCTGCTACAAATGCAATTGGTTTCAGATGTGCAATGATTTCCATCGGAGAAAAAGGAAAATAAAAAGAAATAACTAACTGAAATAGCCCTGAAGATGTAATACTCTTCGGGGCTTTTTTATTTCCCAAAAATCCAAGATTTTTGACTTATGGAAGAAAAGCAGGGCATCCGAATTAACAAATACCTGAGCGAAGTAGGGTTTTGCTCCCGAAGAGAAGGGGATAAATTACTGGAAGCAGGTAGAATCACGCTAAATGGCAAGATCCCTGAAATTGGTACCAAGGTAATGCCAAAAGACGTTGTTTGCGTGGATGGAAAGCCTGTAGGAAAGCCTATCCAAGACCATGTTTACATTGCCTTCAATAAGCCCGTAGGAATTGTTTCTACTACAGATACCAAGGCTGAGAAAAACAATATGATTGATTATATCGGGCATCAACAAAGGATTTTCCCAATCGGACGCTTGGATAAGGATAGTGAAGGCTTGATTTTTCTGACGAGTGAAGGAGATATTGTCAATAAAATCCTTCGGTCTAAAAACAACCATGAAAAGGAGTATATCGTCACGGTGGACAAACCCATTACTGATCGATTCATTCAGAAAATGGGGGCAGGAATACCTATCCTAGATACTGTCACCGACCCTTGTAAGGTGGAAAAAATCTCTAAAGTCAAATTTCGAATTATTCTTACCCAAGGACTCAATAGACAAATTAGGAGAATGTGTGAATATTTGGGCTATGAGGTCAGACAGTTGAAGAGGATCCGAATCATGAATGTACACCTGGATATTCCTGTAGGAAAATGGAGAGATTTAACTGCAAGTGAATTAAAGGAATTGAATGATTTAGTATCAGAAAGTTCCAAAACTGTAGACTGAACCTTTACTTTTTTTGATAGACTCTCACATAGTCTACGACATATTCCTTTGGGAAAACGGTGGAACTTGGATCTCCTCCATTGGAACCTAAAGCCAAGTTTAGCAGGATATAATGAGGCTGATGAAAAGGATTAAAACCATCCGGATTGATTGTTTTGCTTAAGTCAATTTCATTAATAAGTTCATCATCCAGGTAAATCCTGATATATTCCTCGTTCCAGTCCATCTTCCAAACATGAAATTTCTCTGCCCATTGAGGGTCCTCTGATAGAAATTTTGAAAATGGAATTTTGGCATCATCCCAAGCTGCTCTTTTCGTTTCATGGGCCCAGGCTGAATTGGCCAATATGGTTGGAGACCCTTCAACTTGATAATATTCCAATACATCTATCTCACCATTGGCAGGCCAAGGTTTTGACACTCCCAAAGTCCAAATAGCAGGCCACATACCCGATGAGGTATCAAACTTTGCCCTTACTTCTAAAATCCCATACTGAAATTCAAATTTCCCTCTTGTATTAATACTGGAGGAAGTATATTCTGCATACTCTCTAGATTTCTTCCAGTTTTCACTTCCTGCCTCATAATTCGGGTTTTTCACTTGTTCCCTTCTTCCTTCAAAGTGCAAAAACCCATTTTTTTGATTGACATTTGATTCCTGATACCATTGAAGTTCCCTATTCCGGACGAAGCCTTTCTCAAAATTCCAATATTCCCGATCTACACTACCTTCTTTAGTGAATTCATCCTCCCAGACCAAGGTGTAATCAGAAGGAACCTGCTGGCTGATTGCGTTTTGAAATAAAAAAATAGAGCTAATACTTAATAAGAGTCTTTTCACGAGCTTGAGTATGAGGTTCATCGAAAATTACTGCTTTATATGAATATTTCCAGACTTTTTACTTCCAGTCTCGGACCTTTGAAAAAAGTTCTGTCTTTATATGAATATTGCCAAATATCTTAACAATCTGGTTTTCAAACCATTATTTTCATTTTTCACGTATAAATAGTATAACCAAAACCCAAAAAGCCATGAATACTGTTTCTAAAATTGAGCATTGGGCAGATACTCACCATCCCCAATGGATTGACTTCTTGCGAATTCTCTTAGGCCTTTTTATCCTTTACAAAGGGATTCTTTTCATTTCCAATACGGACGCTCTTTTAGCCTTGATGGAAAATGCTGATTTACAATTTGTGAATCTAGGGTTGGCTCATGTAGTGGCCTTTGCACATTTGATGGGGGGTATTTTGATAGCCATGGGCTTAATGACCAGAGCTGCTGTGGGCGTTCAAATTCCGATTCTTTTGGGAGCGGTACTATTTGTCAATAGCCAACAAGGATTTCTCTCAGTTTCAAACAATTTGGAGTTTGAGTTATCTCTACTTACGCTCATCCTTTTGTTTGTCTTCTTAATATATGGCTCAGGTAAATTCTCTGTAGATCATTGGATGAAAAAACACCCAAATGGTTAATACCTTTTAATCAACTCTTTTATAGGTCAGGGCTCCAACACAACTATTTACTCTTCCATTAGGAGTATCATTGCAAGGATACACCAAATCAAAAGTTCTGTTATTTGGAGAAAAAATCATACTACCTGTTATGGGGTAGGTGCCTGTAACCTCCGTTTCCTGAAGATTTTCTTTTGGAACATATATGAGGTATGCATCCAATTTTAACTCATACATCTTGGAAATATTCTCTGTATAGGACTCTCCACGGAGTTCGTATGTTCCAATTGCATTACTGTAATAACCTAGTATGTTGGTAGTCTCACTTTCTCTAATCAAAATACTTTTCTCCAATGTGCCATCTGTCTGAAAAATATATTGGAAGATAAAAAAGACTTTTTGATCGGAATTATAAACTGCACGCTGCCAAATTCCTTCAAGCGGACTGAGCGGCAATATGTCTTTGTCTTCTTTACAGGAAAATAAACCCAAGAGAATTATGAAAAGAAAAATTTCCCGAAAGATTTTCATAGAATGCTAATTTTTAGATAGGAGGAAAGCTTATCCCTATAACGAAATGTTTGAACCAATTGAAACGATTGGTGTTTAATCCTTCAAACCAACTTTTCCTCTTCCTATTGGAAGGTTATAATAGATGGCAACCTGAGAATGTTTATTATTTCCCTGGTTTTTCATGACATTCACTATTCCTCCTACATATCTGATACCCACTGCATCTATCTTATACTTCCCGATGAAAGCCCCAACACCCACAATATAGGAAGCATCGATTTGATTGATTTGATTTCTAACATCCACTTCCAGGGACAGTTCTCCATCTGGGACTTTCTTCTCAAAATAGTCTTTTGCTTTCCTTGTCCTCCAAGAAAACTGTGCCCCTCCTTCAAGAAACAACCCCATATCAGTTAAATATCGAATGGTAGGAGCCACACTTAAATAGCTTATTTTTCGATCGAACTTGGTTCCTGAATAAAGAGCATCCAGTTCTGGATCCATTAGAGAATAAGCTGGAACTCCTGCTGCTCCTCTGACATATTTACCTAATAATTCCAAATTCCAAGCCCAATTATCATCAAACTTCCGGCTGAAAAACAAGCCTAAATTCAAAGAGCCCAAACCTAATGCTTTAGAATCTTCAATGTTTGTAATCCCATTTAAGCTGTAATCTACATGCAATCCAAAGGTATTGTCCTCAGTATTCAACTTATCACCAAAAATTAAACTCATTATTACTTGAGCATTTGAAACTTGATGAAGACAAAAAAAGCAGACTATTAGGAGAACTGAGCGTTTTATTTTCATTATTTCATTTTTTTGAATCCTGGAAATCTCCAGTTCAGATTCAGCAAGAACTGACTTCTTTTACCAAATACACCTAGTTCTGTTCTCAACATCCAGTTCTTATTGAATTGATATTGTGCGCCTAAAATAATGTTGAATGGTGCTGTTACTTTCTTGTCTAGTTTATAATCAATATAGCTATCAGAAGTATCTATTCCTTCTGCAGCATCTTCCAATTTCCCAATAATTTGCTTGACTACAACTCTTTGTGCTGGTGGCAGACCATCAGCCCAATCGTTTAACATTGCAATGAAATTACCTTCTCCAAATCCTGGGAATATATCTGATACAGCAATATTACCTTGGGTGTCGTTTTGAATTATTTGATAGAAAACCCCTGCCCAAATGGAAAGCGTTCTCTCGGGGTGATTCACATCGGGAATAGCATGACCAATTCTCAAACTACTATTAAAAGCGGGAACGGGTTCTACTACTACCTCCACATCTGCGAAATTGTAATTGTTGTCCCATGCAATCCAAATCGGGCCAAAAGCACCCGTAAGAGTGGCTCCTAAACCATAGCTATCTACGGAAAACTTCTGACTTGTTTCAAAACCTACTGGACTCAATAAAGTCACATCAGTTTGGGTGGTTCCTCCACCGATAATCCCATAAACGTTTAAAAAAGGTAAAACCCACAAATCAGGCCTTATAGTATAGGCATTGGTATTGGCGATCGTAGGCCCAAACTTAATCAGGCTACTTACATCTATCATCTCACTGTTGTTGAACCCAATGAGCGTTTTCTCAATGGTTATTTCTTGACGCTGTGTAAAATAAATACCACTGACTCCCCAAGCATAAGGTAAGTCGTACCCCCTTTTGTAGGCTCCTTTTCCTAGAATCGGAAAAACCATCGGATAATCTATTTGTTTTAGGCTATCAAAATATTCATCGTGAACATCATTAAAAATCTTCTGGGCTCCCTGAGCAAATAGCTGAGATTGGAACAAAAAAAATAAACTGAAAACCAACGCAAATATCCCCCAAAAGGAAAATGATTTTTTTCTGTATTGCCCTCTTTCCATTCGTTAAACTTCTTGGTTTTGTTCTTATTAAGTTAATTAATTAAATGCCATCTCCAGAATTTTCCAGATATTCATTGATTTCTTGCATTGGTGAAAATTCAATTTTTAAAGAGAAAATATATAAACCATATAAGCTTTATTCCAGATGGATTCCTCCATTTCTTAATTCAATTTCTTAAAATACAGACTATAGCCAATTAGAATCCCAATATTGGAATACTTGGCTTTTGTAATGGCAAAGGTGCCTTCAAGAGGTGGGTTTGGATTAGTTTCTGAGTAATTGATTTCCTGAACATAAGAATCGGTACTTCCAAAACTATAGGTCAGCCCAATGGTCAAATTACTCTGCTCATTTCTTTTTACAGCACCAAAACTCAAATGGAAAATGTCCCATTGGGTAATTTCCGTCCTCAGCTGATCTCCCAAAACTAAGTCAGGATCAAAGTAACTGAAGTCAGACCTAATACTTCCTAAAAAGCTTAAACTTGGTTTGACATAATGATCCATACCAATTGAAAAATTGGTCACTGATTTCATCGATGTCTCAACATTTAGAAAATCTGAACTGGTAATCCCTTCAATAATATCTGGTCTTATCAATTGATTCGGCTCTGCCTCAATAATCTTGTAATTGTCTATTCCTAAAAAATGAGTGACATTAATTGAAAGTGTATTTTTTCCAAAAGTTTTATGCCCTCCAATAGCCAATTCCAAAGGCGACTTATATTTTGATTTCAATTTTTCTTGACGATCTGAAGCATAAGCAGAAATTCTATTGTCAGAGATTTCTAATTTATTATTAACCAAAGTCAAATCTTTAGCTACCGTCCCATTTCCAAGCACTTTAATGCCTGGTGTGGTCAAAGTAAATCCAAGACCATAATTTTGTCCTTGATAGTTAATTCCACCTTTGAGAGCAGTACGGATATTAAAGTAGTGTACAAACTCATTAGAAGTTCTCGAAATTAATAAGGGGTCCACCTCATTTGTTAAGGTTTTTCCTGAAAACTGGTAGGTAAAATCCACAGTTCTGATCGTATTCAATAATGTTAATCCTATCCCTAATCTCGGACCTATTTTTTTAGATACTCCTAAGGCAAGAGTCGTTTCCTGAACTCTGGTATTGATGGAAGACTCGGCTAGTAATTCCTCTTCACCCGGGCTTTCACTTTCTTCCACTAAATCACTTAAACGATCAATTCTCGCTACCCCATTAAATTTAAAACTTACAGGAGTCAGAAGCCCATAATTCAAACGAAATCCATTCTTCAATTTTAAAGCTCCGCTAATTAGCAAGGGAACTGTATTGAACTGAAGTCCTTTAAAATCTGCTTTTTCTCCTAAGGCATTCTCAATTTTAATATTCTCCAAACCATACAAATTGGCATTTAGGGACAAACTAGTCGTATCCAAAAAGGCTAAATTTCCAGGATTATAAAAAACACCGGCATTGTCAGTGGTGTCTGATAAAACAGCTCCTCCAAGCAAGGCCGCTCGAGTTCCAAATTGATTACCCCAGTGGTTTGTGTCTTGCGCCTTTAGTCCACATGAGATTAACAGCAATAAAAGCCCAATAACAAAAACCCTCCATGCGGAAACATCATGGCTCGTCCTATCTAAAAATATCTTTGTAGATGACTTCATATTCAGGAGAAAAAATCACTAAGACAATAATTTTCTAAAATGAATTTCATTTAAGGCTTCTGAAGCCATGATCATTTGATATAGATTGACACAACTGCAGAATGAAATTCTTATTCATTGACCTCAACTTATTTTGGAAACAAGAATATCACTACCGCTCTCCAACCCCAATCTGCCTTGCCTCCCTCTGGAGCTGCGAGGTTTAACCTTGGACCAACAACAAATTGTGTTTTTTGCTTACCTAAAGAAGTTACGGCAGAGATTGTAGGATTTAACCAAAGCGTCGAAGTTGAAGCTTTCCAATTCTGAGTCCATTCCATATTTGCTCCAATTCCTGCCCCTGACTTCCAGTTATAGTTGACAAATGGCTGAACAAACATTTGACTGACATCAGGTCTTTCTGCATTACCTGCCACTGACCAGATTTGATTGATCAAGCCTCCCACTGTCCATCCATTCATCTGCTTCAAAGCAACTGCCGTTGGCCCCATTCCAAATTTCTTAGTGGTAAGGAAATCATTTGTTCCTACAGGAAGCAAAAGAGCTGGACCAACCCCCCAAGTAAGTTTTTCTGAATTTGTAGGAGAGAAGAAAGCAGACATGACCGCATCACCCAAACCAGCCTGCTTTTCGCCTGGAGCGGTGATATTATATTGAGTGATTACCGGGACAACAATCCTAGTGATCATGTTTATATTCTTATTGATTGAAATTGGAACAACCGGCTGAATATTCATTGTATTTCTACTTCCTTTCAAAGATCCTATTCCATAATCCGTATTGTTTTGGAAAGGAACTGAAATCAGCGATGCGATAGGGTTCGCAAGTTTTTTAGCCAACTCTGCTGCATCATCTTGAGCGAATCCAAATTGAAAAATGGCTAAAAGAAAAAAAGCACTTAGTATAATTTTTTTCATGGTTTTTAATTATTGCTTTGGGTTCAATTATTAAATAAAAATGAATCTTAATGTTTTTAAATTTAAAGAATTGTAGCTGACAATTTTTATTTATGATCAAGAATCTGACTTATTTCGAAGTAATTTCTATATAAAAAAAGGTTTTCAGATTGCTCTCCTTGTAATAGAAATCATATGATGTATAGGGAGTTTATCAACCTAATTCGGTTACTCTAAGATTCTCTCAATATCAACCAAATGATGAAAATTAAATACGGGAAAATTTATCTATTTAAAATTCCACCTCTGGTTCATTAAAAGATCAAATATTTCGAGTATTAGATTAAATTCAGCAACTATTTAGACTGGGTTTATTACTGTCATAAATTTCATGAAAGGCTTCTATAAAAATTCTGGCAAAGAAAAAATTAACTGGACAATCCTTTGCTGTATTGCACTCTTTTTCAATTTATTGAACCCTTTTAAATTGTCTGCCCAATCTGAACCTCAATACAAATTAGGTTTTATTCCCGCCTCGATATCTGAGATTGATGTCGCTTTTCCTTTACTAACCAAATGGAAAATTTCAGGCCAGGTAGATGTACAATTAGTCTCACAAGGTGCTTATACCAATTCAAACCCTTATGCTTATGTGCAGCGCTTTGTTGTCAGGCCTTGGCTGGTTTACTCAGGATTTAAACATATGAAGTTTTATGTTGGCTACGCACGAAATAAGAAATATGAGATCGAGGAGGCTGGAAATCCAGAAATTCTAGAAAGGCGATTGATACTGATGGGAACTTATATGCAAAAAATGCCCAAAGGAAGTCTGTTCGAACAAGTGAGATTCGAGACAAAATTTTTCGATGATAAAAATGGTATCAAACGCACCATCCCTCGATTAAGAGGACGTTTTGGTGTCAATCATTACCTCAAACAAAAGGAAAACCCAATTTTCACATCTCAGAACATCTCTTATTATACGGAGATCATGTTCAAATTCCCTTCAAAGGAATATGCCAAAAACCGATTCGACATTTTTCGACAATCCGTGTATTACTCAGCTGGATTGACCAAAAACCTGACCATGCTCACAGGGATCATTGCTCAGATGCAGTTAAGAACAAATGGAAATCAGTTTGATGTGTATTATGGACCGACCGTAGCCTTGAAATGGAACTTCCAACCGAAAGTGAGAGAGACTTTTGATATGGTAAGTAATGATGTGAATTAAGGAGATTGACTATAATTATGTCATCAACTTTTATGTTTTACCGGTTGAAAGTAAAATGACTGATAATCTATATAGCCATAGCGAATCTGGTGACTGAGACTGAAAACTATTAACTCAACATCTATAGATTAATCCATTTGGATTCCCCTTTTATTCTTCGGTTTGAGTTAGAATGAGGCTAAGGGATTAGAAAAAAGAACTAAAAGAAAAGCAGGCCATTTTGAAAATGGACCTGCCTTTGAAATGCTAATTGATGAGTTAAGATCATCAATGAAATTATAAATTAGTGGACTCCACCAGTTGGTTGCTCCATCGCCTTCATTGCTCTCTCTATAGATGCTTTCATATTCAAAGACTCACCACCCTGACTTGGTGGATAATCTAATAAAGATTTCAAATGTGCTTGAATGAATGGAACAGCAGCAGTAGGTGCCCAAAGTTTTTGAGCTACAAATTTTCGACCTGCATATCCCCATTCTTCAGAATCAGGAGTCATTTTTTCCATTGGATCCATCAATAGATTCACAATGTAGGGTACACTAGGGTATGATTTTTCATCAAACCAGCTTCCTCCATGCTTCACCCCAATGTGCATTTTCCAGGCATCTACTCGAATTGCCATTAAATCGGATTCATCGTAGTAGAACATTTCTCTTCGGGCTGACTTATCCGTTTTTCCTGTCCATAGGTCCAGATTATTATAGCCATCTAAATGGGTTTTGAAGGTAGTCCCTCCAATATCTTTCCCATTTAAAAGTTCTTCTTTCAAGTTTGGAGCACCTGCAGCCGCTGCAAGAGTAACATAAAGATCCTCATGACTTTGGATACCATTCGAATAAGTACCAGCAGGGATTTTACCTGGCCATTTTACTAACATAGGCACTCTCAGACCGCCTTCCCAAGTAGTTCCTTTTTCACCACGGAATGGAGCATAACCACCATCAGGCCAGTACATCAACTCATTACCGTTGTCTGTAGAGTAGATCACGATGGTGTTATCTTCTTCTCCCATGTCTTTGATCTTCTGAAGAATCTTACCAATCAATTCATCATGCTCAATCATTTTCGCACGAACTACATCTTCCTCTGCGCGTCCTTCGTCTACAGCAGCTTGGATGTATTTGTTGGTACTATGTGACCAGATATGGGTGGCAGTGGTATTGTACCAAACAAAGAATGGTTTATCTTCTTTGCCCACTCTGTCCAGGTATTTCAAAGTCTCATCAGTTACTTCCGAATCGATAGTTTCCATTCTCTTACGGGTAAGAGGTCCGGTATCTTCGATTCTTTGCTTACCAACCTTACCAAACTTAGGGTCTACAGTAGGATCATCGGTATCAGTTGCCCAAGTATGCAAAACTCCTCGAGGACCGAATTTTTCTTTGTAAGCAGGATTTTTCTGTCCTGGGTAATCCAATTCTTCTGGCTCCTCTTCAGCATTCAGGTGGTATAGGTTACCAAACCACTCATCGAAACCGTGCATCGTAGGTAAGAACTCATTTCTATCACCCAAGTGGTTTTTACCAAACTGAGCGGTAGCATACCCTTGTGCTTTCAGTACTTGTGCCAAAGTAGGATCTACAGCTTGGATTCCTTGTGTTGAACCTGGAATACCAATGGTAGTCATTCCCGTCCTAACAGGTAATTGCCCCATGATGAAAGCTGCTCTACCTGCAGTACAACTTGGTTGTCCATAGTGGTCTGTAAAAAGCATTCCATCCCGGGCAATTCCATCAATATTTGGAGTTCTACCCATCATTCCATGGGTATATGCACCCACATTCCAATACCCAATATCATCGCCCCAAATGACGACGATGTTTGGTTTGTCTTGTGCATTCGCCAAAAAAGGCAAAAACAACAAGGCAAAAATGGCAGTTTTTAAAATTGATAATTTTTGTTTCATAGATATAAATTAAAAGTTATTACATGTTTAAAATTTGCTAATTAAAACTACTTCAACTCATAGGGGTAAATGACTTTCCAGTCCTTCGCCATATCCACAATTAGCCAATTGTATTTTGCGGCATCATCAAGCCCTTTATTCAATTGGCCGATATGTGATTCACGATCATATGCAACCTCTCTCACGGAATCGGTATGGTGAACTATTAATCCAAAGCGAGCGCCGTCTCCAGTGGAAGTATATTGAAGCATTTGGTAGTCGCCATCGCTATTGCCACCGGCAAAAACAGGTCTCTTCCCTATATTTCGGTAAATCCCAACAGGTTTTTCACCTTTGTCATCCAAAAAAACAAGTTCTGGAATCTTGATCAATTCGGGACTAGCTGTAGTGTCCACATAAGATAATCCAAATTGAGAACCAACCACTTGATAAGGAGGAATTCCATATGCCTCTTCTGTCCAAGCCCTCATAAAGTCTATACCGCCTCCAGAAACAATAAATGTCTTAAACCCATTTGCCCTTAGATATTGGAGCAATTCCAGCATGGGTTGAAAAATCATTTCATTATAATGCTTACCTGTTTTGGGATGGGTCGCCGTTTTGATCCAGTTTTTCACCCTAGCATCGAACTCATCCACAGTCATCTCGGAGTGGGTCACTGCCACAGCTTTAAGAAGTGCTTTTTCTCCACCGGCCATAAAGCCTGCCATATCCCCCTTGATTAAAGCATTGAGCGAAGGGTCTTTTTCCCAATCAGGATTCTCGGGAGCTAATCTTTTTACTTCATCAATAGCAAAAGCCAATTGGAAATAATAGGGCTGCTCAGACCAGAGTGTCCCGTCATTGTCAAAAACTGCAATTCGGTCTTTTTCGGGAATAAAATCTGTAGAGCCTTCTGTCGTAGTTGATTTAACCCAATCCATAATTTTATTCTTTGGCCCATCTTGCCAAGACGACAAAAAATCAGTGGAACTTTCAGCAGCATCTAAAGTTGCAGAGGTATTAGAGGTCTTTTCTTCTGGAGCCCCGCATGAAATAAGGATTGAAACTGCTACTGGGAAGAAAATTAATTTGGCCAGTTTACCAGAAAATAGATGTCTCATAATCTGAAAAAGGTGAATATGGATAAATAAAAAGGTTCTATAAATTAGAAATTGGATAATTAAAATCCTATTATGTAATAGTTAAATGCTTAAAAAGGATAAAAAATAACTTTCAGTTAATCTTTACCCCAACTAATACTTCTCACAAGGAAATAGGACTGATCAAGATAAATAACTAAAAGAAGCAACTTTTATTCAGTCTTCTTGAATGTGCAAAAATCAGGGCTATTTGTGCATAAAAAATGGTGCTTATCCTTCATCTCGGATGGATCCTCTCTCTTTGAGGTAAACTGAAGGAGATTTACCTGTCACTTTTTTAAAAGCAGAAGAAAAAGAATTCCGATTGCTGAATCCTGACAATTCTCCAATTGCTTCTAAAGTATAATTCTCTGTTTGGGCTTGATCGAGAAGCTCACAACTATGGATCACTCTTGCCTTATTGATAAATTCAGGAAATGAAACTCCCAGGTGCTGATTCATAAACTGACTAAGCAAATAATGTGGAATCCCAGAATCCTTCGCCAGATCATAAACTGAATAGCCTTTTCTAAGATATACCTTTTGGGTTTTTAAGAGTTCGTCCAAAGTCTTACTGAGTTCCTCCGCTTTTTCATGATCGATTTCAACAGATTTTTCATCCTTAGATGTCTGAAAATCCTCTTTGTCAAAAGCGCTGGACTTTTTCCTATAAAAATTGGTCCCATAGAGAATGTTGGGAAAATAAAGAAGAAAAATACCTGTACCCAAATTCATTAGAGCACCAGAAAAATGAACTGCTTTATACGCCAAATCACTGTTTGAGCTTTGAAATGTTAAATAAAAGGGAGCAATAATGATTAGCTGAAAAAACAAATACGTCTGGATCCATCTGAATAAGATTTGCTTATTTCCAAGCTGGGGATTTTTGTTTTTATACTTCCAAACGAGAATGACACTGATAATCCAATAAATACTGATCAGGATAGTTCTAAACTCAGTATGGAAATTGTCTGGGAAAAATCTGCTTTGAGTATAACTGACTATTAAAGAAGGATCATTGACCTGTGAAGAAATCATTGCGACTTTATCCGCTGTATCCAATAGAAATACCGGCATAAAATCTATGATGAAAATCATCGCTGGAAGAAGGTGAATTAAATGCCAAACCCTAAATTTTGGCTGAAACAAGGAATATTGAATGTATACAAAGGGCAAAAAAGAATAAATCAAAGCGGCCACATTTCCAGTCCTAAAAAGATTAGGAAAATGAATGATCAAACCAGAATCAATTAGTCCCGCCAATAAAATGGCATAGGAGAGGAATAAAAAACTTAAACCCAAAAGGATACTCGTAGACTTTCTCTTTATCCCAAAGGTTAATAAAACTAAACCCAAAATAAATCCAATAGAACAAGAAAGGAGATAGATGATATTGAAGAAATTTAGTTCTAGTTGCATCCAAACTTAATAGTTAATGATTCATACAATTTTTTGATGATTTCAGATGTTTGTTTTTCAAATCAAAATCCATGTAAATCGATCTTTCTTCATTGATTCTCAAAAAAAAGGAAAAAAAATGGAGCATCTTGTGGACGCTCCATTTTTAAATAAATTTTCAAACTTTAATTTCCTTCCTGACCTGCTGTCAAAGATTGAAGAACTGCATCCAGATTAAATGAATCTGGTTTTTGACGTGGAGGAAACTCGACAAATGTCTTTACCATTTCACCTGCTATGCCTTGGGAAGCACCGCCAGCAAATTGGATAATCTCCTCCATCCATGCATAATAGCTATTGGAGTTATGCTGTGCTCTTTCGAATGGATCCATTCTTAGATCGAAAATCAAAGGAATTCTTAATTGTACAAATGGGTACATCCAAACTCCAAATTTATCGGCCTGTTGTTCCATAAATACCAATTTCCAACGGTCATATCTCATCGCCACTAATTGTCCATCGTCATTCCAATAATAGAATTCTCTTCTTGGAAAATTGGTCGCTCCATATTGATCCTTCGTGACTTCTTTTTCTCCAGTTAAGAAGGGCAAGATGTTATAACCATCTAGGTGAACCTTATAAGTCATATCACCAATTGTATAGCCACTTTTCAGTTTTTCTTTGATATTTGACTCACCTACAGCTGCCATTAAGGTTGGCATCCAGTCATTTCCAGCCACAATTTCATTGATTACTGTACCGGGCTTGATTTTTCCTGGCCAGCGGATAATCATTGGTACACGGTAACCACCATCCCAGTTGGTGTTTTTCTCTCCTCTGAAAGGAGTAATTCCTCCATCAGGCCACATATTAAAATGTGGACCATTATCTGTGGTATAAAGAACGATGGTATTATCTGCAATACCCATTTCATCCAATTTGTCCAGCAATTGTCCGATTTGATCGTCATGCTGAACCATACCATCTGCATATTCTCCAAGGCCTGTTCTACCGGAATAGTTTTCAGGAACATGAGTTACATAGTGCATCCTAGTGGTATTAAACCAAACAAAGAATGGTTTGTCTGCATCCACTGAACGATCAATAAAGCTCTCTGCGGCTGTTAAAACCTCTTGATCTATCGTTTCCATTCTCTTTTTGGTCAATGGTCCCGTATCTTCGATTTTACCATCCGCCGTACTTCTTATTACACCTCTAGGCCCATATTTTTCTCTAAATGCAGGGTTTTTTGGGTAATATGGATTCTCTGGGGTTTCCTCAGCATTGAGGTGATATAGGTTTCCAAAAAACTCATCAAAACCATGATTGGTAGGAAGGAATTCATCCTTATCACCCAAGTGGTTTTTCCCAAACTGACCTGTGGCATAGCCCATAGGTTTTAATAATTCCGCCAAAGTTGGATCCTCTTTTTGGATCCCAACAGCAGCGCCAGGAATTCCTACTTTAGTCAAACCCGTTCTTACCGGCATTTGCCCAGTTATAAATGCGGCTCTACCAGCAGTACAAGACTGCTCAGCATAATAATCTGTGAAAATTGCTCCCTCATTTGCCAGACGGTCGATGTTTGGAGTACGGTAGCCCATCATTCCACGGTTGTTGTAGCTAAGATTCCAATAACCAATGTCATCGCCCATAATCACCAGGATATTGGGTTTTTCTTGTGCCTGCCCCAGGAGTGGGACAAAAAGTAGCATCATGATGACAAGTTTTAAAATTGATAAATTATGTTTCATAACAGGGAAGAATTTGATACTTCAAAATTTAATTTTAATCTTTTCAAAAGACAATTTTTAAATACTAGATTTTAAAATTTATCTCCATTTAAAAAGAAAATCAAACGTAAAAGATTTAAAATAAAAAAATCACATTGTTTTCATTATGATAACAAACACATTTATGATATTTTTCTTTTAGGAAAAAATACCATCGAACAAAACTTAAAACAGCTATCAAAATAAAAGGAAGAAAAGTGCATGTTCTATACTTTTTCTTCCTTTAATTATAATTGGAAATAAGACCTTTACTCTGCCGCAGTCACATTTTCATCCAATTCAAATTCACAAAAATTGTTGCTGTCCTCTTGAATAATAAAGGTAGCAGTTACTTTATAATTCCCTGCATCAGCATAGGTATGGGAAGTTTCCTTACCTGAAACTGTCTCTGAGGTCCCATCACCATAATCCCACAAAATATCTAAAACGGTATGATTGCCCACATACCTCAGTTCCAGATTAATTGTTTTCGGATCTGAACTATCTACATCATGGTATAAGTCAACTTTACCACTTTCAACGGCACATTCAAAATTATCCTTATCCTCCTCGGAGCAGGAAGTAGAAAACCCGAGAAAGAAAATAGAAAGGATGGTACTTAAAAATAATTTTTTCATAGTTATTAGTTTTGGTCAGTTCAGTTAAAATTAAATTATTTTTTTTAAAAAATTTGAATTTTAGATTATTTAAACACAATTTTTTCAGTCATTAACACAATAAATGCCTTAAAATAATTGATATATTGATCGTTCAGTAGAATGATTTTTCCACAGCCCCATTTAACGCGAGATCCATTTCCTTATAAAAGCTCAAGGAGATCATCACTACTGTAACCTTTTTTACGATCATTATTTCCTATTCATCTTTATTTGAGCACTTAACTCTATTTCTAACCTTTGATCTCATTTTCGACATGTTATATAGCAAAATCAGCTATTTTAGATAAGGAAAATTAAACCCTACCACAATGAGAAAGTTATTTAAGTCTTTATCACTTTTAGTATTTTTGATAGGTACAGTTCTGCCTGACTCTCAGGCTCAAACTACCTACCAGAAACCACCAAAATCAATTTTGGATCTGGTCAATGCTCCCAGTACTCCTTCCGTCAATTTTAGTAAAGATGGAAGCTGGATGCTGCTTTTGGAAAGAGCAGATAACCCAAGCATTGAAGACCTCTCCCAACCGGAATTAAAGATTGCTGGCTTAAGGATTAATCCGGCTACTTCAGGTCCCAGTCGTGGAAGAGGAGTGGAAAATATCAAAATCAAAATGACCCGAGGTGGAGAGGAAAAACAAATAACCGGACTTCCTGTTCAACCCAACATGGGTGATTTTTCTCTCTCAATGGATGAATCCTACCTTGCTTTTACACAAACTGAGTCAAATGGCATAAGCCTTTGGGTGGTAGACATGAGCACATTGGAGGCAAAAAAACTCAGCGAACCCATACTCAATGATGTCATGGGTAGATCTTTGACATGGACTCCAGAAAATAAACTATTGATCAAAGCCTCTAACCCAAACAGGGGAGATGTTCCTAAAAAACCAGCTGCTCCTGCGGGTCCAATTATTCAAGAAACGGAAGGGGATGCAGCTCCTAGTCGAACTTATCAAGATCTTCTTTCCAACCCATTTGAGGAAAAGCTTTTTGCCTATTTCATCGATGCCCAATTGATGCTAGTGGATATGGATGGAACTAAAACTCCTATTGGGAAACCAGGAATGATCAAGTCTATGGACCTGTCACCAGATGGAAAATATGTGCTTGTAGAACAAATAAGAAAGCCTTTTTCTTATTTAGTGCCTGCCTACAGATTTCCTTATGATGTAGAAATATGGTCTATCGGAGGCAGCAAAATCAAAACTTTGGCTGAAATTCCTTTGGATGAAAATCGCCCAACTGGATTTGATGCCACAGTAACTGGTCCCAGAAATATCAGTTGGAGAGCTGATAAACCTTCTACTTTGTATTGGGTAGAAGCACAAGATGGAGGAGATGCCCGAGTTGACATTGAGGAAAGAGATGTTGTTTTTACACTCAATGCACCTTTTTCCGACGCTAAGAAAAAATTAACCTCCACTCCGTATCGATATGCTGGAATTGCTTGGTCTGATGACTCTTTCGCAATTCTCAATGAACGCTGGTCTCAATCCAGAAAAGAAGTGAGATCTGTTATCAATCCTTCAGATCCTTCTCAACCTAAAAAAGTAATTATTGAAAGATCATCCGATGATCTCTATAACGATCCAGGAGATCCGCTTTATACAGAAAATGAATTTGGTAGAAATGTACTCCTTCGTAAAGGTGACTTAGTTTTTATGACCAGTCCAGGTGGTTCACCAGAAGGAAACATGCCTTTCCTATCCACTTTCGATACAAAAACGAAAGAGCAGGAAATTCTATGGAGATCACAAGCCCCTTATTACGAGCGTGTAGTAAAAGTGCTTGACGACAATGGTACTGAATTCATCACCTTGAAAGAAAGTACCGATATCCAGCCAAACTATTGGTTGGTGAATACCAGAAAGAGAATGGCACCAATTCAGGTGACTGCATTTGCTCATCCTTATGAATCCTTAAAAGGGATCAATAAGCAATTGGTTACTTATGAAAGAAATGATGGACTGAATTTATCTGCTGTCATTTATACTCCAGCAGGTTATAATCCTGAAAGCGACGGTCCTCTTCCGGTTTTAATGTGGGCTTATCCAAGAGAGTACAAATCAAAAGAAGTGGCGGCTCAAGTTAGAGGATCAAAATATTCTTTTACCAGATTAAGCTGGGGTTCTCCACTTTATTGGGTGACCAGAGGTTATGCTATCATGGACCGAACCGAAATGCCAATCGTGGGTGAAGGTGATAAAGAACCCAATGATTATTTTATAGAGCAATTGGTAGCTAATGCTGAGGCAGCCATAGATCATATTGTAGAATTAGGCATCGGTGATCGTGATAGAATTGCGGTAGGAGGCCATTCCTATGGAGCATTTATGACTGCTAACTTACTGTCTCACACAAATTTATTTGCTGCAGGAATTGCAAGGTCAGGTGCATACAATAGAACTTTAACACCCTTTGGATTCCAGTATGAGCAAAGAACTTATTGGGAGGCTCCAGATGTATATTTCAACATGTCCCCATTCTCTTTTGCTCATAAAGTAGAAACGCCCATCCTATTAATTCATGGTCAGGCGGATAATAATTCTGGAACTTTTCCTATTCAATCAGAGCGATATTACAATGCGCTGAAAGGTCATGGAGCTACGGCAAGATTGGTCTTTTTACCGAATGAAAGTCATGGATATGCTGCCGAAGAATCTATTTTACATACGCTTTGGGAAATGGACACTTGGCTAGAGAAGTTTGTGAAGAACAAAAATCAAATGGAAAAAGGGACGGAATAAGTAATTCTACAAAATTAATAAACCCTCTTCAATTTAATTTGGAGAGGGTTTTTTGTTTTAAATGTTGCCAAACCCCACTTTTTTACGTTGTTTACTAAGAAATTCTTTCAACCAAATCCGATCTGCTATGAAGAAATTGATACTCTTTGCTTCTCTAGTTCTATTCATCACTTTTAAAATTACTGCTCAAGAAATCAAAGAGACCAAGTTCACCTCAAAAATTCAGGAAGTAACTGTTTTTCTGAATGGTGCTCAAGTCTTTGAAACCTCTTCTGGGCAGATTCTAGCAGGAGAATCATTCATTTTGATCAAGGGTCTTTCTCCATATTTAGATGAAAAAAGTATACAGGTAAAAGGAAAAGGAAATTTCGTTATACAGGCTGTCAACAAGCGTTTAGATTACCTTTCTGAGCAGAAAGTTAATGAAGAAGTTTCATCACTTGAGAATCAAATAAAGGAGATTGAAAAGAAGGAAGAAGAGTCAAAAGTTCGTTTGGATGTACTCGTTCAGCAAGAGAAATTGCTTAATGCAAATCAATCGATCGGAGGAAGTCAAAGTGGGTTAAATATGACTCAGCTCAAGCAAGCAATGGATTTTTATGAAACCGAACTCACTAAGATCAAAACGGAAGTGAATCAGTTGGTATCAAAACTTGAAGAGAGCGAACAGGAAAAGAAAAAACTTAAAAACCAGATTCGTACGATTCAGGAATCAGGCAATAAATCAACCTCTGAAGTTAGGATTCGAGTAAAAGCAACTGCCGCTGGCCCAGCTAGTTTCGAATTAAACTATTTAGTAGCAAATGCAGGTTGGTACCCTAAATATGATGTGAGAGTAAAAGATGTGAATTCTCCATTAAAGTTAAACTACAAAGCCGAAGTACATCAAAATACAGGAGTGGATTGGAATGATGTTAAGCTTCGTTTTTCCAATGGAAATCCAAACGAAAGTGGTCAAGTACCTACTATCGATAAGTGGGAGCTGAATTTTGCTAGATTCACTAGTTTTTCAAAAAGCGGAATAGCCTTCAATAGTGTTTCGGGAAGAGTATTTGCCGAAGACAATGAGCCTTTACCAGGCGCAACGGTCTTGGTAAATGGATCTACCATTGGAACAGCCACAGATATAGAAGGATTTTATTCTTTGAGTTTGCCAAAATCTGCTACCTCCTTAATCTTCTCTTTTATAGGATACCAGCAAAAAACAGTGCCAATAAATTCTTCATCCATCAATGTCGTCCTAGACCCTAGCAATCAGGCATTAAATGAAGTTGTAACATTGGATTATTCTAAAAATTCTGGTAGAGCAATTCAAAATATGTCCCGAAAAGAAGCAATGCCTGCTCCGCCAATACAGACAATTGTACAGGAAAACCAAACTACGGTGGAGATCGAAGTAGCTGAACCCTACAGCATTAAATCCAATGGAGAAAAAACCATGGTGGATTTAAAAGCCTATGATATTCCTGCCAATTATTTCTATTCGGCCATTCCAAAAGTTGATAATGATGTGTTTTTGGTGGCAGAAATCAGCTACTGGAGTCAATACAGTTTACTGGAAGGAGAGAGCAATTTATACTTTGAAGATGGCTTCGTAGGCCGCTCCATACTGAATGCCTCTTCAATTCAAGATACACTCAAAATCTCCATGGGAAGGGATAAAAGCATTGTAATTCAACGAGATAAGAATGAAGAGTTTTCCAAAAAACGCGCCATAGGATCCAATATCACTGAGCGGAGAGAATATAAAATCACGGTAAAAAATAACAAATCCCAACCCATCAGCATCAGTATAGAAGACCAAATTCCTGTTTCAGTCAATTCTGAAATTTCGGTGGAAGCCATCGACTTGTCAGGTGGAAAACTTGATGAACTCACAGGAATTGTTACTTGGGATCTTTCCATACCGGCAGGATCTCAGCAAGAACTTATTTTGCAGTATGAGGTAAAATATCCAAAGCGGGAAAAGGTGATTTTGGATAGATAAAAAGATAAAATTATCTACCTTTTTTCAATACAATTTTAGGGGGTTTTTCATCGTATGAAACCTCCTAAAATTATCCTTTTTTAAACTCCGATTTAAATAACTTTTTAAACCAAGAAAAAACTTAAATAAAAGGTCAAAAACTCACTTTATAAAGGGCTTAATTCCTTTCCTAAGGGCCAAAAAAGGCGTAAATTAGCGAAAAAACCACCTTTATTATCGAAAGTTCAAAAAGCACTCAAACTCCCTTTTTCAAGAGTATACAACCCTGGGTTTTTTACCCCTCTGCAGGACTAATTGTCCTCTTTGTAACACTCACTTTAATCTTCCAGGATTCTGTCGGATCTTTATTCGAATCTCTACAGGCATTCATCTCTTTAAAATTCGGTTGGCTTTATGTCATCGTTGTAAATGTCGTCCTGGTATTTTGCCTTTTTTTAGGTTTCGGCCGATTTAAAACTATCCGATTAGGAGGCCCCGATTCTAAACCTGAGTTTAGTACTTGGGCCTGGCTCAGCATGCTCTTCAATGCAGGTATAGGATTAGTCTTGATGTTTTATGCTGTCGCAGAACCCATCAGTCATTTCTCAAATCCTCCATATGGAGAAGCGGGTACCCTTCTGGCTGCGAAGAATGCATTGAATTTATCTTACCTCCACTGGGGTCTTCATGGCTGGGGCGTTTATGCTTTGATGGGATTAGCTATCGCATTCTTTACTTATAATAAAGGGCTTCCACTTGGGGTTCGCTGGATTTTGTATCCGATTTTAGGAGACAAACTGAAAGGCCCAATTGGTCATTTGATTGATACTATGGCAGTGGTAGCAACCATGTTTGGTTTAGCAACCACACTTGGACTAGGAATCCAACATATCAATTCGGGAATGAATTACCTTTTTGGAATTAAAGATAGTCCAGAAGTACAAGTAATCTTAATCGGAATTATTACTCTATGCGCCACCATTTCTGTGGTTTCTGGATTACATAATGGCATTCAGATTTTGAGTAAAGTTGCTTCGATTATGGCAATTATACTGATGACATTTATGCTAGTCGTCGGCCCAACATTGTTTATTATTGGATCTACTGTTCAAAGCACTGGATTTTATTTACAAAGCCTGATCGGAACAGCCACCTGGATGGAAGTTTATAGAGGTACACACTGGATGGATAGCTGGACTTTCTTTTACTGGGCTTGGTGGTTTGCATGGGCTCCTTTTGTAGGATTATTTATAGCGAGAATTTCCAAAGGAAGAACGATTAAAGAATTTATCCTTGGGGTTTTGTTAGGCCCAACTGCTGCTAGTATTGTCTGGATTTCCATTTTTGGAAGTACCGCATTCCATGTAGAGCTTTTTGGAGCTGGCGGAATCAGCGAAGCAGTACAAGAAAACATCAATACAGGGCTTTATTCCTTACTTCAGATGTTCCCACTTCCTTACATGAGTATCCTTTTTGTGGTAATTGCGGGTGTGATTTTCTTTGTAACTTCCTCTGATAGTGGCTCTTTAGTAATTGATTTTATTACTAGTGGAGGTCGGGATGATACTCCGGTAAAATTGAGAATCTTCTGGGCCTTGATTGAGGGAGCGGTTGCTGCGGTCCTAGTTTTAGGAGGAGGATTAATTGCCCTTCAAACAGGTTCTTTGGTTACTGGATTACCCGTTTGTTTGTTAATGTTGCTTGTCTGTTACTCCGTAAACAAAGCATTGAAAAAATATCAGGAAGAGAAAAAAGAAAGCCACGAATAATCTAATTCGTGGCTCTTGTTATTTTGAAAGCTCTCTTAAAATTATTTTTCGAGAGCTTTTTCATTTTCCAACACATCTTCCTTTTTGTAAAAAGGAGCATTTTCTGGTTTGAGAGGCTTATTTCCCAATATAATATCAGCGGCTTTTTCAGCTACCATCATCACAGGTGAATAAATATTTCCATTCGTCACATAAGGGAAAACCGAAGCATCCACTACGCGAAGATTTTCGACACCATGAACTTTGAGTGTTTTTGGATCTGTCACGTCCATTGGCCCAACTCCCATTCTACATGTAGCACAAGGGTGATAAGCACTTTCTCCTTCCCTGGCTACGAAATCAAGAATTTCTTCATCGGTCTGAACATTTTTTCCCGGAGATAATTCTTCTCCCATTAATTCAGACATAGCTTCGGTTTCAATTATTTTTCTAGAAAGACGAATGGCTTCAACCCACTCTTTTTTCTCCTTTTCAGTAGAAAGGTAATTGAATAAAATACTTGGGTATTCGGTAGGATCTGCAGACTTGATTTTAACACGACCTCTAACATCAGTATTCATGGGACCTACATGTAACTGGAAACCATGGCCTTCTTTTGGCGCTGAGCCATCGTATCGAATTGCGATTGGCAAGAAGTGGAATTGAAGGTTAGGATATTCTACCTCATCATTACCACGGATAAAACCTCCTGCTTCAAAATGATTGGAAGCACCAAGACCTTTTTTCCTAAATAGCCAATCGAAACCGATTTTTGGAGCTCTCCAAGGGCTTAAGGCGGGGAATAAACTCACAGGTTTTTTGGCAGCCCATTGAACATATACTTCCAGGTGATCCTGCAAGTCTTCACCTACGCCAGGCAGATCGTGAACTACTGGTATACCCAAACTTTTTAAATGCGCAGCATCACCCACCCCAGAGAGTTGAAGTAATTGAGGGGAATTGATTGCTCCTCCACAGGAAATAATCTCTTTCCCATAAACTTGCTTGATCTTTCCACCTTGCTTGTATTCTACTCCCACCGCTTTTTTACCTTCAAACAAAACACGCATCACAGTCGCTTGCGTTTCTACATGAAGGTTTTTTCGGTGTTTTACAGGGTGAATATATGCTCGCGCCGCGTTAAGTCTTCTTGAATTGTAAATCGTTTGGTCAAACTTGCCAAACCCTTCCTGCTGATAACCATTGACGTCATCAGTAAGGGGGTATCCCGCCTCTTGAACTGACTCAAAAAAAGCATCAAACAGCGGATTATCACATTTGGGAGTGGTCAATTTCAGATTACCTTCATCACCACGATAAGTGTCTCCACCAATCAATCTATCCTCCACTCTTTTGAAGTAAGGAAGGCAATGAGCATAATCCCAATCTTCCATTCCTTCATCTTCTGACCATTTGTTGAAATCCATGGCATTTCCACGGATCCAAATCATCCCATTGATACAAGAAGAACCCCCCAAGACCTTTCCTCTAGGCTGGGCAATTCTCCTATTGTGCATATGAGGTTCTGGGTCTGAAGAATAGCCCCAGTTATAATTCGTTCCAGTTAGCAAATAGGTCAATGCAGCTGGCATATGGATTCTAAAATCCCATTTATAGTCAGGTCTTCCTGCCTCTAAAACCAGAACCTCATTTTCTGAGTTTTCACTCAGTCTGTTGGTGAGTACGGCTCCAGCTGAACCTCCACCTATTATGATATAATCGTACTTCATTGATCGCATTTATTTCAAAGAATAAGCAAGACCATGCTCCTTGCAAAAGCTATTGTCTAATTATTCTCCTTTTTCTTCAATAATCCAATAGTTTAGATATCCTGAAGGAGTCTCCAATACTATTTTATAAAACTCTGAATCAATGGATTCTGGAGTAAATGAATACTTTCCGTCTTGTAAATTCACCTCAGCCACTAATTCATAATTATCTTCTCCACCCGTTTTGATATCATTGGTAGTACTGATCCAAATTTTACCAGCTTCTTCACTGGACAGCGTTTTCCAATTGAGGTTTATGTTCCCTTCAACTTTTTCAGCTTTGAATTGGCTTGCATCTACAGGCCCAATAAAAGGAACGCCATCCAATTCCATTGCGTTTCCTTTTGGTATTTCCATTCCTAGGAAATTTGCAATAGAAGGGAAGATATCAACGGTCTGACCTCTCTCCTGGAAGTGATTGTTTAGATTATCTGAATTAGTAGCAATCCAAATACTTCTTTCACGATCAGATTGACCACCATGCCCATATCCTTTCATATCTCTACCGTGATCCGTCGTAATCACGATCAACCAATCCTCATTGAAGTTGGCTTCTCTTTCTTTGATTGCATCCCAAACTCTACCGATTTGTATATCCGCTTTTTCTACAGCATCGACAAATTCAGGACTGTTTCCATGGCGGTGTGACATATCATCCGTAAACTCTAAGTACATCCAGGATAAGTCAGGAGCATTTTCAGAGATTGTTTTGGCAGCCGCTTTCGAAACTTCCTCATCGATGTTATAGATGAAAATCCTTCCTTCATCATGAGGATAATTTACAGTGTCTAATTCCAAACCATCAAAATGATAATCAAAAGTTAAGCCTTGTGTCTGTGGCAAAGAAGCACCAGCCAATTTGGTTCTATTGTCCAACCAAGTAGAGAAGATACCAATTGATTTTTCTGGGAATTGATCTTTGAATGCCCTGAAAATAGTGGGGTAGTGATAATTTGGGTCTTTAATACTATTGCCCCAAACATTGTGTTTATTAGCCCATACACCTGTCAAAACAGAATTATAGCCAACCGCAGAAATTGTAGGAGTTTGGCTATAGCCATCTTTTTCTCCTCCCATGGTTGCTTTAGTAATTCCTCCTTCAGCAATGATTTTATCCAAATTCGGTGTTGCCACCGAATCAATAACATCATCAGGGATACCATCAACAATGACAAAAAGGGCTTTTTTCGCTTTAGGTTCCTCCTGATTTTCTTGGGTAGAACAGGCTTGTAATACAAACAAGCCAATACAGCTTGCCAGAATTAATTTCTTCATTTCAATAATTGGATAACTATAGAAGCCCGGAACAAAAATTCCGGGCTACAATTTCTATTGGTTTTTTATTCCCAACCGAAAATCTGAGTAAGATTCGGATTTAAGGTTACTTGCTGAATAGGAACAGGTCTGTAGTAATATTTTGGTTCTACGAAGGTTCTTTCTTTGGTTTCAGTAACCATCATTCCTCCATCAGCTCCATTGGATAAGAAAACATCCACATTCTCATCGATCGTTCCAGCTTTGTAATAAATCAAAGTTTCTCCCAAGCTATTCTTCTCCTTTTCATCCCCTACAGGAATCACACTGTCCTTATCTACCAAAATGATGTCTTCGATTCCATCACCTGTCATATCATATTTCCCAAGACCATCGAAGTACATGCCTTGAGGAATAGCTTCAAGTAATTTACCTGCGTTCCATCTCATCAAGTCATCATATCTATAACCTTCCAGGGCCATTTCTACTCTTCTTTCTCTTCTGATCTCCAAAAGAACTCCCTGATTTGCTCCTGATAGATCGGGGTATTTAGAAGCTAAGAAAGAATCTGGGTTACCATTTGCTGCAGCCATATCTAAATTTGGAAGACCTGCTCTTTGTCTCAACAAATTAATAGACATGTCCAAGTCTCCTTGATTTAATTCATTCAGTTCAGCTTTCGCCTCTGCATAAATCAATAAGGTTTCAGCATATCTGTAAACTGGGAAATCATCACTTGAAATTTCCACATTATCAATGCTATTCACAAAACCCTTCAACTGGTGGTATCCAGTGAAATTTTTATTCAGAACCTGAATGTATGGTGTGTCGTCTGGTTGTCTTACCCAACCAGGATAAACGATGGTTTGACTAAGTCTAGGGTCTCTATTTTGAAACTCATCAACAAAACCTTTTTGATCGAAATCTTCATGGTCGGTAAACCTAGAACCGTCTTTCATGAGGTAACTCAAAATAAGATCTCTTGCAGGAGACTGTTCATAATCTCCGAAAATACCTCTGTTATTATTTGAACCCCTGTCTTTGCTAGAATCATAAATGTTAGCAAGAATTACTTCTGGGTTTCCTAATAAATCCTGAGCTCCGAATAGAGATCCATAATCACTTTCTGGATTACCTGAATTATAGATAGAGAATAGTCCAGAATTCATGATTTCTTGAGCTACTGTCTTCGCTTTTTCTAAGAATTGAGCAGAAGTTCCTTCCAAACCTAATTCTGAATGGTATTTTCTATATGTTCCTTCATACAAAGCAACTCTTGCAGTAAAGGCTTTAACAGCCCAAACATCTGGGGTACCCGTAGGAACAGACTCTCTGACATTTGCCATGGCATAATCAAGGTCTTCCATCATTTTACCCATAACCATTTCACGGGAATCTCTTGGCTTGTATAAATCTTCATCACCCGGATTCAAAGTAGTTTCGTACCAAGGAACGTCTGAATACCTTTTTACCATATTAAAGTAAAATACAGCACGGTAGTATCTAGCTAAACCTACATAATGAGCAATAGCGTCTTCAGACCCTGTTGCTTTGGTATAATTATCCAGGAAATAATTGATGTTTCTCAAAGTACCCCAATTCCATCCACCGGTAAGGGTTTGTGAACTAGGAGAACCTGTCATTATATTTTTTATCTCAATCGCACCTGTAGTCGCGCTATTATCACTGCTTTGATCAGCTAAGTAGCTGCCTGGCCCTGCCAATGTCAGCAAGCCATTTACATATAACTCTAAATCTTCCTCTGTCTTGAAAAACTCCTCAGGAGCTACTGAAGTTTGAGGATACTTATCTAGAAAATCATCGTTACATGAAGCTAAAACTAAAGCTGCACATAAATAAAGGATATATTTTTTCATGATTTTATCTATTCTTAATTACAGGTCTATGTTAACTCCAAATGCAAATTTTCTCTGGAAAGGATATGCATCTGCATCTCCGCTTGAGGCATTAATCGACTCTGGATCAACATATCTTTTGATTTCAGAGATCTCAAACAAGTTCTCTCCGGTTACATAAATTCTAACTTTGCTCACCTTCATTTTTTCTATCAAGGCCTGAGGTAAGCTATACCCTAGTGTGATGTTTTTGAATCTTAGGTATGCCCCGTTCAACAAGTAATTGGTTTGAGGAATATCCAATCCAGATCCATAATTGGCATCTGCCATCCAAGATTGAAGTACTGGATAAGCTGAATCGAGATTTTGGTCAGCCAAGCCTGCATCGATATAAGATTGCGAGTGCTGGTCCATTAAATCCGCTCCATCTGCTTGACCTCTGTAGAAATCCAAGTTCCATGGATAAACGTTTCCATAAGGCTGCTGGTAAGGTCCCCAGAATAGGTAACGGCTTGGATAATAATCTCTCTTCGCCACACCTTGCATGAAAATCGATAAATCAAATCCACTCCAGCTTACGTCAATGTTAGCTCCATATCTGTATCTGGCAGTAGAGTTACCAATCAATTTCAAATCCTTAGGATCATCTGAAGTTTGCCCTCTTTCGATTTTACCATCATTGTCTAAATCCACATACTTTGGCCATCCTGGGACAATGTCAAGTGCACCCCATGGAACAATGCTAGATTGATCTAATTGAGCGATCTCATCTTCATTGGCAAATAGTCCGTCACTTTCAAGTCCCCAAATTTCTCCTACTTCCTGACCTACTCTCCAGTTGGAGAAAAGATTCTGGTCATTCTGGAATTTTGTGATAGTTGATCTAGAATCGGAAAGGATCACTTTCACACCATATTGAACTGGGTTTGATGTACTTCCAACCTGGTCTCTATAGCCAATAGAAAGGTCAAATCCTTTGGTTCTTAAATCTGCAGCATTCTGTTTTGGTGGCGCAGTACCTAATACACCTGGAAGCTCTACTGGGTCAGTAAGCATTCCCTTAGTATCTCTAATGAAGTAATCAAAAGTACCACTGATTCTATCTCCCAAGAATCCAAAGTCCAAACCGACATTGGTAGAAATTACCTCTTCCCAAGTATAAAAGTTAGGATCCACTGCCAAAGAAGGAGCAGAGCTAATAATTGTTCTCTTGCTTCCATCAATCAAGTAACTTGAAAGGTTGGTTGGCAAGGCCTGGATATATCCAAAATTCGATACGTTTTGATTACCCAAACTACCATAAGAAGCTCTCAATTTGAATGTAGAAACTGCACTCGTTAATGGTTGGAAGAAATCTTCATCCATCATCAACCAAGAAGCTGCTACAGATGGGAAAAAGCCCCATCTATTATCACTTGGAAATCTTGAGGAACCATCGTAACGTCCATTAATTTCAAGAATATATTTATCAGCAAAAGTATAATTAATCCTTCCGAATAAACTTCTCAATGAGTAGGCGCTATAGGAAGGAGTAATAAAGGACTCTCCTGTGGTCAATCCGATATAAGGAAGAGACGAAGAAATTAATACCCTTCTTTCCGCCTGAATCGTTGAGTAATCATAATTCTCTTGGTTATAACCTGCCAAAACGTTAAAGTCATGCTTACCAAAAGTTTTGGAGTATTTTCCATAAAAATCAAAAATGGTCGTATTCAAAGTTCCATTTCTTTCGATGACAGATCCGTCACCGCCTTCTGTTCTGATATCTTCAGGACCGAAACCAATATTGTATTTCTTTCTATCCCAATGGTATTTCCATTGCTCTCTTTTGAAACTTGCTGTTCCTTTGAATACCAAATCACCATTTAAAGTTGTGGCAGTTGCTCCTAAAATATTTTGGAACCCGAACATGTTTTCCTGGTTTTCTCCACCATCAACAAGCCTTGCTGCTAATCGGCCCGTTTCAGTATTTGCCCAACTTCCATCAGGATTTACTGCTACATCGATTGGTCTTAAGTTGTAAACACTGGTGATGTTATTCGTAGGGTCTTCTCTTTTCGTCTGGTAAATGTTCAGGTTGTTATCTACATCTAACCATTTCAAAGGCTTGGCAGTAACTCTCGCTCTTAATGAATATCTTTTCCAATAATCATCCGCCAGCTTATTCAACCCATTCTCATTAGTGTAGTCTCCTGACACATAATATCCCATTGGCATTTTTCCACCACTATTTCCGCTGATGGCTAAACTATGGTTGGTAGAGAAACTTGATTTATTAAAGAAGTAATCATACCAGTCATAATTCCCCATATAAGCCCAAAGGTTCGGGTTATTTGGATCCAATCTGGTGTCTTCAATTGATGGGTCTTCAGATCTTTCTTTTGCCCAAGCATAATGCGCATCAGAATAATTCACATAATCCCAAGGAGTATTATTGGTAGAAGTTTCTAAAACTCTCGAATGTATGTAGGGATCAGTAACTGGCTCAGGAAGAACGGAAGGTCTACCCCAAGCGAAATAATTGTTATACGTAATTCTTTGGTTTCCTTCAGCGCCTTTTTTCGTAGTAATCAATATCACACCGAAAGCTGCTCTAGCACCATAGATCGCTGCAGACGCAGCATCTCTCAAGACAGAATAAGACTCAATATCCGATGGGTTCAGTCTCAATAAATCACTGTTATTACCAGCGATACCATCGATAATGATTAATGGATCACCTCCATTGATAGAAGTAAATCCTCTAATGTTAATATTTGGTACAGAACCTGGCTTTCCACCTTGATAGGTAATATTCAAACCTGGGCTCATTCCCTGAAGTCCCTGCATTACATTGGCAATAGGACGATCAGAAATTTCTTCACCTGATAACTGATCTACAGCACCGGTGACATTTACTTTTCTTTGCGTTCCATAACCTACTACCACTACTTGCTCTAGTAGTGTTTCTTCTTCTTCCAAAGTAAGATCTATTGTGCTTTGCGCTCCAACAGGCTTCTCTATGGTTTTGTATCCAATGAATGAAAACACCAAAACAGGATTTTCAGTACTCAGCTCAAGGGTATAAGCACCATCCAAATCTGTAATAGTACCGTTTTGAGTTCCTTTTTCCAATACAGAAACCCCAGGCATACCCAGCCCGGATTTGTCTATTACATTTCCTTTGACTTGGCTTTGAGCAAAGGACTGTAGCGTGACAGTCATCATGATCAAAACCAATAGTCCAACACTCCTAAAGTAGGGTTGTCGACCAGAGATTCTTTGTAAAAATTGCTTCATAAATTATTGTATTGATTTGATTCGTTGCCCATTCTCCTGTTTTGAACATACCACATAATTGTCCATTCTAAAACAGAAATTTATTGAATATTCATTCAATATTAAATATTGTAATTTATATATCAAAGGAATTTAATTTCATTTCTCTATAACTTAACGGTTAATTAATACTGAGGCATAATATTTCATACAGGCGAAAAAGTCCGATAATATTTAGCCTGAAAAGGGGGATATACCCATTAAAAAGTGCTCTAGGGCTCCCTAAGAGAAGGATATTTGGCTTGAACTCACTAAAAAAAATATAGTCGAAAATCAAAAAGTGATCTATATATCTGACATTCAAACCATAGGGTTTAAGTCATATTATATTAGAGGAAAATATTCATTTTCTACTCGACCATCGTCGTGAAGCTTCAAAATAGCATATCCTGGGGGTGTTTCTAGGTAATATTGTTTTCCGGCAGATTCTTCATCTCCTTCTCCCCACCAAAATCCGCTCAGGGAACCATTGCAGAAATAATGAACATCATTGTACCAAGTTCGATCCAATAAATGCTGGTGGCCGCTCAGGCATACTCGCACCTTGTCTTTATGCTTATAAAATAAGCTTTTTAACTCCTTATGATCTTTGTGCTGACCACCCACCAATGCATTGGTGATAGAGGTAATCGGAAAATGCGACATGACCAAGGTTGGAGTATTAGCAGGCAATTTTTCCAAATCCTTCTCAAGCCATTTCATTTGCTCTTCTCCAAGGCTTATACCCTCATAGTTTCCATCAAGAATAATGAAATGCCAGTTTCCTTTGTCAAAACTGTAATATTCAGCAGGCATTCCAAGTCTTTTGACTACATAAGGCTTGCCGTACATGGGTTCCTCTTCCTTATTGGGTACATCCCACCAAGGATCATGATTACCAATACAACTATACACTTCATCTTCACTTATTCCTGCACGAAATAAATCCCAAACCTTCCATTGCTCCAGCACTCGCTCCTTACTCACATCTTTATAGGAAGCATCATGAATACTATCGCCCCCATTTAAATAAAAATCTGGTTGATGCTTCTTTACTAAATTCAGCCAGTCCAAAGCTCTATTTGGAATATTATCTTCTGGTCTTATATGAACATCCGTGATATGAGCCACTGTCAAAAACGATCTTTCCTCATTCACTTTAGTCCCAGCAGAAACAACTTCCGGTAAAGCTATTCCCGCCGATAATAGACTTGTTTTCGCTAAAAACTTCCTTCTCTTCATTGTGTTTTTTTTTGAATAAAATCGATATTGAAAAAATTGATATCTACCTTATTAGTTCTTTTAAACCAAAATAGTTGAATGATCATTCAATATTATATGTTGTCAATTTTTAAACAAAAGAACATTAAATAAAAAATATCTTAATTAACTTAGTTTTATCATTTGATAAACATGAGCACGAAAGTTTCCATAAACAGGAAAAAAGAAATAATCCAAGGTTTTTATGATCTTGCAAAGATCAACGGAATAGAAAATACCTCTATCGCCAAAATAGGGAAACACCTGGAAATGCCGCCTAGCTTAATCATGCATTACTTCCCTACCAGAGATATCTTAATCTCAAACCTGATTTCTTTTATTCTCGAAAGATTACTTCGAATCTATACACCGATCATTCAGGAATTGCGCGTTCAGAATTATACGGATCCGGTAACTTTTGTAGAAAGATTGTTTTCAAGAGACTGGAATTTACTCATCGATGATGGAGTGTTTTATAGTTGCTTTAGCTTGATATTCAGAAATGACACGATCAAAAAAGAGTACAGAAACCTCCACCTTAAACTGAGAGAACAGCTAAAAGACATTCTGGATCAGGACGAAAAATTAAAGGAGAAAGATACCGAATTATTGGCTGAGCAAATCTTTGTGGTGGTAGAAGGGGCTTATTACTACCTATCAATGATTGATGAAAAAGAGCTTTACGATCAAAAAGTAGAAATCTTCAAAAATCAAGTTTATCAACTTCTACAGGCTTAAAAGATTTCTTTAGAAAACTTTTGCGATGCCCAAACCAAGGGTTGTCACATTATAGGCATTCGCCCGGAAATCCTGAGTTAAAACTCCTAACACTTCCCAACCATTTCGGATCTCAACTCCGTATTCGATGGCAACTCTCGTGACAAAATAAGTCTCTCCGCCTGCTACAAATTCACCTCCAAACCCCAAGGCAAAAGACCAATGTTCTTCTGGTTTAAATGTTCCCATCACTGCAGGAGCAATAGGTCTTTCTCTTTCGATTATTTCGCCTTCGGATTCGCTCTCAATAAAAAAATTCTCGTTTAAGAAATCAGTGTGAAGTCCTAAAGCAAATTTCTTACTTATCCAGTAATTATAGTCAATTGCTAAAGAAGGAACCATGGTGAATTGCTTTTTGCCTTCAGCATCTCTCCCTTGGCCTATTCGCGAATGACCCAAAACAAAAGCAATGCTATGCTTACCCTCTACTTCTTCGATTTCAATTTCTTCTTCCCCATTCTGCATTTCTTGCGCAATTGATAATGCTGCAGTGGAGAAAAATAGAATGAATAAAAGGGGAAAGAGATAAAAATTTTTCATAGCCGATTTTCAAAGAATTATTCTACTAAAATAAAATGATTCTCATTGGAATAAAAGGCCAATTATCAATCTTCCCCTGTTTTCAAACTAATAACTTCCATTTACTTGCTTTTTTCTAAAGTCATCTCAAAAAATTGATACCAATTATCTCCTTGCTTTATTTCACCAATCTCAAACCATTGCCCTTGTTCATTTATTTTGATTATATAGCGAATATTATCCATGGGATACCAATAAAATACTCCATCAATCAATTCTGCCTCAAAAGAACCTTTTCTCCCATTTTGAAGATAAGATTGAAAATCGTATCGCTCATGCTCTCCACTATAAGTTATTACCGCCATGGCATTGTGTATCACTTTCCCGCTTTCCATTCCCTTTCCTTCTATTAAGATCGCCGTTGAATCCAACTTGAATTGGATATTTTCTGTTTGAGTAAACTCATGCCTTTTTTGATCTGCTGCCATCATCCACCCTTTTCCTTCCCAAGATCCCACCATAGAGGCTAGCTGAGAAACATATTTTTTGGAAACTGGATCAGTATCCACATTTTGAGAAATTGCCTCCAGCTGAAAACCTGTAAAAGCTCCGACGAACACGATAATTTTAATTAGATTTTTCATTTGTAAATTGGTTTATATTATAAACTAAAAACAGAAATTTTTTTAATTGATGTAATTCTTAAGATTCTCCACATACGCTTCAAAAGCCTTGATTCCGGCAGGAAGTATCTTACATGTGGTCAAAGGTCTTTTTCCTTTGAAAGACTTTTCAATTTGTATGTACCCGGCTTTTTCCAGTTTATCCAACTGTACACTCAAATTTCCAGCAGTAGATTCCGTTTTCTCCTTCAAAAAGGTGAATTCTGCTTCCTCCACACTTAACAAGAGTGACATGACAGCCAACCTAAGTTGGGAATGAAGAAGTGGGTCTAAAGGCTTAAACACGCTCACGATAATTTCTTTTCAAATAATAACCGGGCACAAGATATCCCAAAATGATGGCAATACCTGATACTAAATACTGCTCCGTTACCGGCAATGTAAAAGCAATAATAGCGGCAATTGCCAAAATGAGTCCGCCCAGCTTTACCATGTTCACACGAATCAAGGTACCTGTTACAAACATCCCCAAAGCTGCCAAAATCAATATGACCGGACTCTGATTAAACTGTAGGGAAGGCATAAAGGCCAATACCACCATAATTCCTCCAAAAATCGCCAACCATAACTGATTGAGAACCACGTCAAGATGTGTCTTCACTCTTGCTTTCTGGGATTTTCTTACCCCGTACACAATACTGGCTATAATAGCTGGTATCACCAATAACCACACTGCATAGGGATACTCATAGCCTGATTTCTCCAGAAAATAGTGCCCCAAATTGCAAAGGGAAATGGTCCAGCCCCATAGTAAAATTTGAAAACTTCCGTCTCCAGCTGCCTCCCTTTTTGCTTTCCCAATCATCTCTGTGATGATGGCAAGGGATTCTTTTCCACTCAATTCTTTTTCCATAATATTATCTTTTTCTATTCTTACGACACAAACATAAATAGGTTTACATTATAAACCTATTTATTTCTAAATAATTATTTACCAGTGCTTTGAAGTTCATAAATCACTATATTTTGGCATGTCAAAGAATTTCTAAACCATGAAAAATATTTTTGATCCTGAAATTAAAGAGGAATTAATTCAAAGGATAAATAAGCTAAGCCCTGAAACACAGCCACTATGGGGAAAGATGAGCGTAGACCAAATGCTGGCACATTGTTGTGTCCCTTACGAAATGGCATTTACTGACAAACACCCCAAACCAAATGCAATCCTGCGGTTTTTATTGAAATCTTTCGTTAAAAACGGAGTTGTAAATGAAAAGCCTTATAAAAAGAACCTTAGAACTGCCCCGGCATTTATTATTTCTGGGGATAGGAATTTTGACGAGGAAAAAGCCAGACTTATCGCTTTCTTAAATCAGTCAGTAGATTTAGGAAAAGCACATTTTGAAGGAAAAGAGTCTATTTCTTTTGGACCCATGACCTCTGAGGAATGGAATAATCAATTTTATAAACATCTGGATCATCATTTGACACAATTTGGAGTATGATACACCCCGCCCAATCATTAAGGACATTTATTGGATCAAAGAATTTTGAAGAAAGTACCCGGTTTTATCAAACTTTAGGATTTGAAGTTAAAAAGATAAACCCTGGATTTTCCTTAGTAAAGGTGTCGGGGAATTTATGTTTTTACCTTCAGGATTATTATCAAAAGGATTGGTGTGAAAACTGCATGTTGTTTCTGGAAGTCGAACAGTTAGACGCCTATTGGGAGGCAGTAAAAATTTTGGGTTTACCAGAAAAATTTAAAGGAGTCAAGCTAAGTGAGATTAAAAAAGACGATTGGGGAAGGGAGTTTTTCCTTCATGATCCCGCCGGAAACTTATGGCATTTTGGAGAGTTTTTTGATTAATCTAAAGATCAAACGTTGAAATTTGCTATTTCAATAAACCTTTAGTTATTTATATCGTTCATAATCAGTAACATAAACTATAACCCAAAATTTTTATGAAAAAGACTTCTTTGATTCTCGCTCTATTAATTTTTGCTGGGCTCAGCTCTTATGCTCAATCTTCAGAAGAAAAGCTCGGGATGAATCAGATGTTTGCTAAATCAGTAAAATATCCGGCTGAAGCTAGAATGGAAAATGAAACTGGAATTGTGACGCTTTCCGTAGAAATAGATGAAGAAGGATACCCAGTAGGAGAACCTAAGGTTTATGCTGCAAGCGACATTTTGAAAGAGGAAATCCTCCGGACTTATAACCAAGTAAAAGAAGCGTGGGACCCTTCCTTCTTAGATGGAAAAGAAGCCGGTGAAGAATACCTAATGTCATTCGAGTTTATAATGAAAAAGGGTGCTGAATTTATCAAAAACCCGCTGAAAGAATACAAAGTAGAAAAAGAGGTGGACCATTTAGCGATTCTAAATAAAGCCATTGAAGAGAATCCTTTTTCATCAAAATTGTATGAAAAAAGAAGTGAATATTATACCATGAAAGGTGAAATGTGGCTTGCTAAGCTAGATTATAACCAAAGTGAGTTTTTAAAGAAAAATGAACTGACCAATGTAGTGATTGTAGGGTATGGTGCATCAAACAAACCTAAATCACTGTAAGTAAAATTCAATAATCAAAAGAAGGAGAATCAATGGTGGTTCTCCTTTTTGTTTTCCTGACACTTTACATTTTTTCCAGTCCTACTACCTTTGTGGTAAAGATCTTATCTATGATTAATTCCAAAATCATCCTACTCGGATTCATAATCTGTCTTTTTACTGCCTGTTCGGAGAAAAATACCTCGAGCCAAGAAACAGTTGAAACTGAAGAAATCACCCCGGCAACTACGCTTCACGAGGCAGATAACTCTATGACTTCTTTGGATTGGAATGGCACATATTCTGGGATAGTCCCATGTGCCGATTGCACTGGGATTGAAACTACTCTGACGTTAAACCGAGACATGACTTATAGGATCGTCACCAATTATTTGGGTAGAAACGATGCTTTGGAAGAAACTTTTAACGGAACCTTCCATTGGGATGAAACAGGATCCAAGGTCATTTTGGTAGACGTAAAATATGCTCCATCACAATTTAAAGTGGGAGAAGATAAAATCTGGCAACTTGATCGTTCAGGGCAGATGATCACTGGAGACTTGGCAGATCATTACATCCTACACAAAAAATAAAATCACTTAAAACGCACAATCTTACCATGTGCCTTTGATGTCATTTCGCTAGGAATAGCCTCTGTGATCTCATTATATAGCAATTCCACCAATTTTTGCTTTAGATAGCTTCTATTGAGAATGATACTTACTTCTCGAGTAGGTGGAACTCCATCAAAAGGTCTAAGTCTTTTCTTTTCCTCATCTGAAAGGTCAAACGTTGCCAATTCGGGAAGTAAGGTAATTCCCTTGTATTTATTCACCATGTTTTTTAGTCCTTCCAAAGAACCACTTTCATAGTGAAAATTGCTGGGTCCACTGAGATTCTGATCACATAAATTAATTACTTGATCCCTGAAGCAATGCCCCTGCTGCAAAATCCAAAGGTCTTCTTTCTTAACCATATCAGGCTTAAAAACTTTTTCCTTCAAAAGAGGATGATCTTGACTGAGATAGGCATAAAACTTTTCATAGAACATAGGCTTTTCCAAGATGCCATTTTCTTCCAGTGGAGTTACAATAATCCCAAGATCTAAATCATCATTTTTTAATTTCCTGACAACCTCCTCGGTCACCATTTCCTGTACTTCCAACTTGACTTTTGGAAACTTTTCTAAGAAACTTCGAATGAATAAATGAAGAAGATAAGGAGCAAGTGTAGGTATTATTCCCAGCTTAATCACTCCTGAAATATCGCCTTTGAGCTGAGCCACCAACTCAAATATCCCCTTACCTTCAGAAACGACTTTTTTGGCCTGTGCAATGATCTGAACGCCAATTTCAGTAGGAATCACGGGCATTTTGCTACGATCAAAAAGGATTACTCCTAGATCCCTTTCCAACTTACTCAATTGAGCACTCAAGGTAGGTTGAGTAACAAAGCAGCTTTCTGCAGCCTGCCCAAAATGTCTGTGCTTATCCACAGCGATCAAATATTCAAGTTGTTGGATGGTCATTGCTTCTTTTTTGGTGCTTAAAAGTAAAAAAATCAAATCTAGTTCCCGCGCAATTGTATCCATCATTTACAAGGGCTTCTAAATTTTAAGGGGATAACTTTCCTAAGTATCAGAAAAACAGTAATTTATTTTTCGATTCAAAACGATTAGCCAAAAACCCAAAATTAAAACCATGAGTAAATCCTCTTTTTCAAGACGGAAGTTTTTAAGCACCTCCCTCTTAACGACAGTTGGCCTGAGCAGTATACCAGCCATGACTTTCGCCAATGCATCTTCTTCAAAAATAATCGATTCTGGTCAAGTCCGACTGGGATTTATCGGAGTTGGTAGACAGGCCATGGGTTTGCTGAATAATATGATGAAAAACCCTTTAGTGGAAGTAGTCGCCGGTGCTGATATCTATAAAATCAAATTAGAGAGATTCAAACAGCGCGTAGCTAAAAATTATCAGGAAAGGAATCAAGAAAGCCCAGCTGTGAGCTTATATGATGACTACAAAAAATTATTAGAAAACCCTGAGGTAGACGCGGTAGTGATTGCGTCGCCAGATCATTGGCATGCTTTGATGGCCATTGATGCTTGTCATGCAGGAAAAGATATTTACCTGGAAAAACCCCTCACTTTTACCATAAAAGAGGGGCAGGAATTAGTCAAAGCGGTCCGATCAAATGGTACCGTGCTAGCGGTAGGAAGTATGCAACGATCTGGAGCCAATTTCCAACATGCTGTTAGAATGGTTCAGAAAGGAAATCTTGGCAAAATTTCAGAGGTATTGGTAAATGTAGGAACTCCTGCTAACCCAAAACCCTATGACTTACCCGCTCAACCTGTTCCTGAAGGTTTAGACTGGAATTCCTGGGTTGGGCCACTGCCTGACATCCATTACAATGAAGAACTCAATCCTCCCATCAGCTTAAACCCTGAGGAAAATGAAAAAATGTGGGGAGCCTGGAGATGGTATCAGGAAACAGGAGGAGGCTTGATGACAGACTGGGGTGCACATATGGTCGATATAGCCCAATGGGGATTGGGAATGGACAGAAATGGACCATCCGAAATTATCCCTGCTTCAGACTCCAATCCTTTGACCTATTATTATTCCAATGGAATTAAGATGCACATCACACCCTTTGATGAAGGAAGACAAGGGGTTAAGTTTTTTGGGGAAAAGGGCTGGATAAAAGTGTCAAGAGGGCAATATGATACGAATGTGGCTTCCTGCGAAAGAAAGTTCTCAAATGAAGAAACAAGCTTTGGAGCTCATCATGTGGATTTCATCGATTCGATTCTGAAAAGAAAAGATCCCGTTGTTCCCGTGGAAATTGGCCATAGCACCTGTACAGCCTGTACTTTAGGAAACATAGCTGCTAAACTAGGAAGGCCATTGAAGTGGGATCCCAATACGCAAGAATTCATCGATGACTTCGAAGCAAATACACAATTGCATTATGTCTATCAAAATGGCTATTCCCTTGGCTAAAAGCCCAATCTTTCACTAGATAACAATCTCCATGAAATCGAAATTAACGATCATTATACTAGCAGAAATTCTGCTGCTATTTGTCTTTTTGTTTTCACGATGCTCTTCCAAAGAGTCATCTGGTGAAATGGAAAATACCAGTTCTGATGATTCCATGGCCTCTTTTGTGGCCGATCCCCAAGTCGTGGCGGAAAAACCTATTCCCAAACTTCAAATAGGAGATACCGCCCCAGATTTTAATTTACCGGGAATAGATGGGGATTTTCATCAACTTTCAGAGTATGATGATTCGGATGTTTTAGTTGTGAATTTTACTTGCAATCATTGTCCCACAGCGCAGGCATACGAGGATCGATATATCAAAGCGGTGGAAGATTATAAAGACAAGAGTGTTGCCTTTATAGCAATTTCTACCAATAGTCCGATCGCAATTCTTCCAGAAGAATTGGGCTATACTGATTTGAGTGATACGTATGAGGAAATGAAAATTAGAGCAGCAGAAAAGGCTTATAATTTTCCGTACCTCTATGATGGGGATACGCATGAGTTTTCGTTGGCCTATGGACCAGTGGCCACACCGCATGTATTTGTCTTTGATAAAAACCGTAAACTCACCTACTCTGGTAGAATAGATGTTTCAGAAAAACCTGGGACGGCAAATGCCGAAGATCTCCGCAAAGCAATTGACTATACGCTTTCTGGAGAAGCTTTGCCCGAGGAAGAAGCCATGACTCCTTCATTTGGATGTTCTATGAAATGGGCTTGGAAAAATGATTATACGATCAAAACAAATAAGGCCTGGAAAGAAAAAGAAGTCACCTTAGAAAAGCTTTCTCCCAGTGGACTTGCCGAACTGCTTCAAAATAACACAGATGAATTACTGCTTGTCAACTTTTGGGCGACCTGGTGCGGGCCTTGCATCATAGAATATCCAGAGTTTGTAACCATGCAACGGATGTATGGAAAACGTGATTTTCAATTTGTTTCTGTGAGCATGGATAGACCCGATCAAGATGCGAAAGCCTTAAAATACCTGAAAGGAAAATACTCCGCTTTGCCCAATTATTTAATGGACACGGAAGATAAATATGAAGTTATTGACGTGGTGGGAAAGGAATGGGATGGAAGCTTACCTATCACGCTTTTGATAGAGCCAGGTGGACAAATAGCCTACAAAATTTCTGGACCTATGGATCCTTTGACTATGAAAAAACAAATTGTAGACCATCCTAAAATCGGTCGATATTATTAATTTACTTTTTATACAGTTAAATTGTATAAAATTTAAATAATCTGATTAAATGTCCCTTCACCATCAATTATCTCTTTCCCTGTACACCAATTCAAGAGCCTTTATCCAATTGATACAGGGATACTTGAATGATTTTCATCTGACTTATCCACAGTATATGGCCATGAGTATTTTATGGGAGGAAGATGGGATTTTGGTTAAGCAATTGGGTGAAAAGCTTCATCTGGACTCGGGTACTCTTACACCGTTGCTTAAAAAACTAGAGGCCATGAACTATGTGAAGCGGGTAAGAGGAGAGCAAGATGAACGAACAGTAAGAATAGAGTTGACCTACCCAGGAAAATCTCTACAACCTAAAATCCTTCAAGCTCTCTCCCCTTTGGAGGAAAACATCAATGAATATATTAGTCAGGATGTAGTGGCATTAAACAATTCTTTGCAAAACCTGTTTGAGAGCATAGAAACCCTCAAACAGAAAAGTAAAGAATGAAAAAATTATCAGTTGACTACACAGCAGTAGCTGTAAATACCGGAGGTAGAAAAGGTCATGTTAAAACAGATGATGGCTTATTGGATTTTGACGTAGCAATGCCAAAAGAAATAGGTGGTGAAGGAGGAAAAACTAATCCAGAGCAACTTTTTGCTGCAGGCTATGCTGCATGTTTCGGAGGCGCACTTGGGTCTGTAGCTGGAAAGATCAGCCTAAGAGATTCCGAAATCACTGCAAAAGTACACTTAGGAAGTTTTGCTCCTGAGGACTACGGATTAGGAGTGGATATTTTTGTCAAAATACCTCATGCAAAATCACTAGAAGAGGCTCAAAAACTTGCTGATGAAGCACATGCAATTTGCCCTTATTCTAAGGCAACGGCTGGAAATATTGAAGTCAATGTAACTGCAATCCTCTAACTGGGGATTCAGTTTACCTATCTTAAAGTTTGAGTTTGGCCAATTTCTACCATTGCTAAAAGCTCCATTTTTAATTTATCCGCCTGCAACTCATCACTGCTTGCACCTTCTAAATCTCCCAGTTCTTTTTTGAGCCTTGCTCTCATAATATAATATTCTGGGGTATAAGGGTTATTTTCTATTGCCTCATCGTAAACTTTTACTGCTTTCTCTAGCTTTCCCTTATCCTGAAACTTTTTTGCTTTTCCATGATAGTCTGTTGGAAGAGAATTGTAATAGATATTATAGCTGAAGATAACTAGGTATTCCCTGTCAACAGCCTCACCATTAAGTTTACTCGGAGTCCAATCAGCGGTAAGTTTTGCAAGGCTTTCTTCTGCTTGAGCAGCAAGTTCATCGGAAACCTCTTCCTTCACTTCAACAGATTCAAGATTTCCTGAAGAATCAATTTTTAATGAATAAATGACATTCCCTTCCACACCGTTGGCCACGGCTTTCTCTGGGTAAGTTAGCCCTTGGCTCAAAATAGTAATCAAATTTCCCTTGGTATAACTGGCTTTTACAAAATCAGATTCCGTTTCTGGGTCAAATGGAGTCTGGGCAATGGAACAAAAAGATATCAAAAACAAGAAATAGCATACTAGGCCTCTAAGCATAATTTAATTTTAATTGGTAAGTAGAAACCAATATAAGGAATAAAGTATATTGAGAATATCTTTAGTTAACTAATTAAGAAATTCTAACAACTCCCTTTTTAAATTTACTTCTTTCTTGAAGAGCTAGGATAGCTTTTTTGGCTTCTGACAAATGATACTCTTGAATTGATTCTCCTTTAAGTTTACCCTCTAGAAACCATTGATTTAGCCGATCCATATTTTGAAGGTTTAATTCTACTTCTTTCTTTGAAAAATTACCCCAAAATACCCCTACAATAGCACATCCCTTAAGCAGAGGAAGATTCATCGGAATTTTTGGAATCTCTCCATTAGCAAAACCAACAATAAGATAGCGTCCCTTCCATGCAGTGCCTCTCAAAGCCGCCTCAGTGAAGTTGCCACCCACCGGATCTAGCACCACATCCACTCCTTTCCCATCCGTCAATTCCTTAATTTTATTTTTTAGATCCTCACTACCATAGTTAATCAGCTCATCGGCTCCCTTTTCCTTACAGAAAGCCAGTTTTTCATCTGATGAAGCAGCAGCGATTACTTTGGCACCCATTGCCTTCCCCAATTCAATGGCTGCCGATCCTATGGCTCCAGAACCCCCTAAAACAAGGAGAGTTTCTCCTTTCTTCAATTCCCCACGATCTTTTAAAGCATGGTAAGAAGTGCTGTAAGAATAAATTGAGCTTGCTGCCATTACATAAGAAATTGCATTTGGGATTTTAAAAACTCGTTCAGCATCTACCACTACTTTCTCAGCAAAGCCTCCCCATCGACAAAGAGCCAAAACCCGATCACCTTTTTGGAAGTTTTTCACCTCCTTACCCACCTCCACAATTTGACCTGCTGCTTCTCCGCCTGGAGAATAGGGAAGGGAGGGCTGAAATTGATATTTATTCTGCAGAATCAACAAATCCGGAAAACTCACTCCACAAGCTTCTACTTTGATCAACACCTGATTGGAATCGGGAATTGGATCAGGCCTTTCTCCTAAAAATAGATTTTCTACAGACCCGAACTCTTCACAAACAATCGCTTTCATTTAATAGTCAATTAGGTGTTTTGGCTTGAAAATTAGGTTTTAAAATAGGCATTTCATGCTGAAAAGGATAATTTTGAGGCCTTTACCAAAAAATCCCAGATATATGGCTGTAAATGATTTTATCCGAGACAACAAAGATCGATTTCTTAATGAATTATTGGATTTGCTCAGAATTCCTTCTGTAAGTGCTGACCCTAAATTTAAAGACGATGTTTTTGCTGCTGCAGAGTTTGTGAAAGAAAGCATGGAAAAAGCAGGGGCAGATACGGTTGAAATCTGTCAAACCGCAGGCTATCCAATCGTCTATGGAGAAAAAATCATTGACCCTAGCCTTCCTACTGTTTTGGTTTATGGCCACTATGATGTGCAGCCAGCAGACCCCTATGAGTTATGGGATTCCCCTCCTTTTGAGCCAGTGATCAAAAAGACAGAGCAGCATCCTGAAGGAGCCATTTTTGCCAGAGGATCTGCAGATGACAAAGGACAGTTTTACATGCATGTGAAGGCTTTCGAAGCGATGATGGCTTCAGGAGATTTGCCTTGCAATGTGAAATTCATGATAGAAGGAGAAGAGGAAGTGGGTTCGGATAATCTTGACAAATTCGTTATTGAAAACAAAGAGAAACTGAAGGCTGATGTCATCTTGATCTCTGATACGCATATGATTTCCATGCAAGATCCATCTATTACAGTTGGTTTGCGAGGAATGGCTTACATGGAAGTTGAAGTTACTGGTTCCAATCGTGACCTTCACTCTGGCACTTACGGCGGAGCGGTCGCTAACCCGATCAATGTGCTTTGTGATATGATTGCTTCGATGAAGGATGAAAATGATCATATCACCATTCCTGGCTTTTATGATAAAGTCCAAGAGTTAACTGCAGCACAAAGAGAGCGTCTAAACCTAGCGCCATTTGATCTTAAGGAATACCAGGATAAGTTAGATATTGAGGAAGTTCACGGAGAAAAAGGCTTTACAACCATAGAGCGGGTGGGGATTAGACCTACGCTGGACGTGAATGGAATCTGGGGAGGATATATAGGTGAAGGAGCCAAAACCGTCCTTCCTTCAAAAGCGCATGCAAAAATCTCCATGAGACTTGTTCCTGATCAGGACTGGCATGAGATCTCCGAACTATTTGAAAACTATTTCAAATCCATCGCTCCGAAATCTGTAAAAGTCAAAGTGAAAGCTCATCATGGTGGAGCTCCAGCCGTAGTATCAGATTCATCTGTAGGTTACAAAGCTGCTGAAGCTGCCATGGAAGAGACTTTTGGAAAAAGACCAATACCTACTAGAGAAGGTGGTTCCATTCCGATTGTTGCTTTATTCCAAAAAGAATTGGGATCAGATCCTATTTTATTCGGATTTGGACTTGATACTGACGCTTTGCATTCGCCAAATGAACATTATGGTGTCGCAAACTATTTCATAGGTATTGAAACCATTGCTGCTTTCTTTAGACACTTTAGAAATCTAAAACAGCAATAATTCAGGAACTTAATTCCACTCGTTTTCCTTTGAATTACAATCATTCTATTCCCAAATGAAATTTCCTCGATTTCTGCTGGCTTTCGCAGCCTTCTTTATTTTACTTATAAACTTCGGAGAGCTGAAGGGTCAAATTGTGACCCCACCAGAATGGGAAATAACGTTATCTCCTGAAAAACCAGCTTTGGGAGAAGAGGCAACTCTTGTCTTGGAAGCTAAAATTCCAATCGGGTGGTATGTTTATTCCAATGATTTTGACCCGGACCTAGGGCCAAATCTCACAGAATTAAATCTTGAGGAATCTGAGGATTATACGGTTTCAGGAAACTTAATTGCCATTGACCCTAAAGAGAAATATGATGAAACCTGGGAAGGGGATGTCACTTACTTCATGGGGAAGGGAAGGTTTGAGCAAGGAGTTATTTTAAACACGCCAACTGGAACAATCCAAGGCAATTTGGAATATCAGATGTGCTCGGATGTAACTGGGCTTTGCATCAATTACGACCTGGATATTCTTGTCAACTTCAATACAGAAACTGGAGAAAACTCTAGCTCGACTTCTGAAGAATCTTCTGAAAATAATACGGAATCAGACAGTCCATTTGGGATGGTAGATTCTGAAGATAATTCGAGTGATACCCAAGTCTTAAACAACACGAATTTTACCGCAGATAACGAGATCGTTGATACATCATTAATTGGCTTCATGGCCTTGGCCTTTTTAGCAGGATTGGCAGCTTTATTGACTCCATGCGTGTTCCCGATGATTCCGATGACGGTAACTTTCTTTACTGGAAGATCTAAATCCAAAGCTAAGGGAATACAACAAGCCATTATCTACGGTCTCTCCATCATTGGGATATATACCATCGCCGGAACAGCTGTAGCAGCTATTCAGGGACCAGAGTTTGCAAATTGGCTGGCAACTCATTGGCTACCCAATCTCTTTTTCTTCGGAGTATTTATCTTCTTTGCCCTAGCTTTCTTAGGCTTATTCGAGATCAATCTTCCTTCTGGATTGGTGAATAAAGTAGATGCAAAAGCAGAAAAAGGAGGCTTCGCTGGCGTGTTCTTCATGGCCTTTACTTTAGTGCTGGTTTCATTTTCCTGTACAGGACCGATTGTAGGATCCATTCTTATTTCATCCGCAGGTGGTGAACTCATTAAGCCAGTTTTAGGAATGTTTGCCTTTTCTATGGCTTTTGCTATTCCTTTCACCTTGTTTGCCATTTTCCCAGAGTGGATGAAGTCTCTTCCTAAGTCTGGTGGATGGTTAAACTCTGTCAAAGTAGTTTTAGGTTTCTTGGAACTTGCCCTGGCCTTTAAATTCCTTTCTATGGCAGACTTGGTTTACCATTGGGGAATTTTGGACCGAGATGTATTCTTGGTGATATGGATTGTAATTTTTGCTGCCTTAGGGTTTTACCTTCTTGGGAAAATCAAACTACCACATGACTCTCAAACAGAATCTATTGGAGTACCAAGACTTCTTTTGGCTTTGATCACATTTATGTTTGTCATCTATATGATTCCTGGCCTGTTTGGAGCTCCACTTAAGCTACTCAGCGGATACCTTCCTCCTTTGACCACACAGAATTTTTCCTTGACATCAAGTAAGACAGATTCTGCGGAAGAAAGTAGTTCTGAAAACATCAAATACGATGATATCTTAGATATCCCTTTAGGGATCAATGGCTACTTCGACTATGATCAAGCCCTAGCTGCTGCAAAGAAAGAAGGGAAGCCATTAATGATTGATTTTACTGGACATGGCTGTGTGAATTGCCGAAAAATGGAAGAAAATGTTTGGGTAGAGCCAGCCGTTTTATCCAGATTGAAGAATGACTTTGTGATGGTGGCGCTCTATATCGATGAACGCTTGGAGTTACCAGAAAGTGAATGGTATACTTCTGAATACGATGGCAAAGTCAAAAAGACATTGGGTAAACAGAATGCAGATTTTCAGATTACCAAGTTCAACAATAACGCCCAGCCCTATTATGTGATCTTGGATCATGATGAAAACTTGCTTGCCAAGCCCCATTCTTATGATACAAATATTCAGAATTTTGTAGACTTTTTAGACGGAGCAAAAGAAGAATTTGAGAAGAGAAAATAAAATCAACCCTCTATAATTCGATTTTTTACAGCCTTTTGAACTGCTTCCAATTTACTATGAACCTGCAGTTTATGGTAGATGTTCTCAATGTGCTTTCGTACTGTTTTTGGAGAAATAAATAAGTTTTCCCCTATCTGGTTGTAATTCAAACCTTTTGAAGTTTGCTCAAGGATTTCAACCTCTCTTTTGGTCAAAGTTATTTCCTCCTTTGGTTCTTCAAAATTTGGAGGGTTTCTGAGAAGTTTCAGGGTTTTTAAAGCTACAGATGGAGTCATGGCTGCTCCACCTTCAAGTGTTTCCTTTATTCCTTTGAAAAGAGTTGTTGGGTCCACTTCCTTAAGAAAGTATCCATTTGCTCCAGCCTGGACAGCTTTAAAAATATACTCATCATTATCAAAGACGGTCAACATGATCGTTTTGATCTGCGGATACTTCTTTGAAACAAGCTCCACAGCTTCGATTCCATTCATTTTTGGCATTTCAATGTCCATAAGGATCAAATCAATATTGGAATCTTTTTCCAGCTGCTCCAAAAGCTCAAGCCCATTGTAAGCTGTAAACTTCACGTTAATTTCCTTAAATAAGGACAGCTTTTCCAATATTGCTTGTAGCAAAAAGTTATTATCCTCAGCAATCGCAATTTTAATCTTCATCCCAAAAAATACATTAAAATATACATATCTCTGTTCCCTGTCCCATTTCAGATTTAATAGAGAGCTCCCTACTGATTCGATCTGCCCTGTTTCTCATATTACCCAAGCCGTTTCCGAGATTTCCATTCTTTGAGATACCGACTCCATTATCTGAAACACAGATTTTTATTTTACCCCTATTTTGAGAAATAGAAATTGCAATCTCACTGGCTTTTGAATGTTTCAATGCGTTATTAATAGCTTCCTGAACAACCCTAAAATAATTCATGCCTTCCATGGAGTTCAGTAACAGTTTTTTATCAACAGCAGCATCAATTTCAAGCTTAAAATCAACGTTTGGAAAAGAATCATTTGCCTTAGAAATCAAATTGGCAAGCCTTCCTTCAATATCTTCTACGCTAATATGATCCTTATTCATTGCCCAAATAGTGTCCCTAAGTTCATTTATGGTCTCCACAGTAAATCCAGAAATTTGATCTATTTTTTGCCCCATTAATTCTGAGCTAAGATTTCCAAATTTTAAATTATTCAAAGAGGAAATAATAAAGGTTAGTTGCGCTCCAATATTATCATGCAAATCGGTAGAAATTCTATCTCTTTGCTCATGTAGCCTCTTTTGGGTTTCTTGCTCGGCAAAAATTGCTTGAAGTTTTGCCTCCTGCTGTAAATGCCTATTCCTATTTTTTTGACGGTAGTAAAAGAAAAACCCTAGCCCAAATGCCACTAAACCTAGAAGTAGCAATAGTAATAACTGGTTGTTTCGGCTTTTAACCAAAAGCTCATTTTCTGCCAAAGCCGCTCTTGACTCAGCGAGCTCCCTTTCTTTTGTTTCTACTTGATATTTTGTCTCGAGTTCTCCTAATGTTCTTATACGTTCTTCTTTAAAAATTGAATCTTTTATGACAACATACTCTTCCAAATAATCCATCGATTTGATAAGGTCTCCTTTGGCTTTATGGAAACCATATTGCTCATATAGGTAGTCTCTCTGTTTTTCTGTTGACCCACTTAGCTCCACATATTTATAAGCAGAATCCATCATCACCTGAGCATGGGGAAAGTTTCCTGTTTTATAGGCAATGGTAGCCAGGTTAGTATAGTTAGCCGCCAAGCTATAGCTATTCTGATCCTTCATATTGAGATTCACAGATGTTTCCAACCAGGATTTAGCCTCTTGATACTTTTTCTGTTTCAGGAGTGTGTTGCCAATATTGTTGAAAGTAAAACTGACTCTTAAACTATCCAGCTCATCAATATTTTCCAGGACTTTATAATGATAAAAAAGTGCTGAATCTGGTTTATCCCAATCATCAAAATTTATCCCTATGGCATTCAAAGCAAATGCTTTAAAAGTGGGTCTTGCCTCAGTAAATTCGTTGAGTAATTCGTAGGCTCTCTTACCGTATTCCACTCCTCGGGCATAATCTTCCATGTCGTGATATACTACGGAAATATCCAGCAAGGCATAGCCCATATAATTACTATCCAGAGCTGCTGTGGCATTTTCAAGACCTTTCTGGGAATAAAATAGGGCCTGATCCCAATTTCCTGAAGTGGCTTCCAGACGGTTTAATCGAATATAACAAAGGCTTATTAAGTCACTTGATTCGCTGGGATTTAAAAGTTCTGCACTTTTAAGAAAGGTTTCAGTGGCCAGGTCATTTTCAAATTCTCGATTGTATTTTTCAGCTACAAAAAACCAATAAACTCCGCTATCATTCGCATTGAAGAGGTTCTCCTTTTCCAATTCAAAAATAATCTCAACAGAATCAGAATTTACATACGTACGACCAAGCCTCTCTCTTAAAGTCTGTGAGAATAAAAAGGGTACATTAAATAACAGGATAAATCCTAGAAAAAGTAAACGGGACATTAATCTTTAAGCGTAAACATTTTAAATATATAAAAATGTCTTTTTCGCTCACTATTATTATAGAAAATATCTGATAAATTAACCGTAGATTTCTTCTAAAATCTGGGCTAATCTTACACTTGCCGCAATTAAGCGCTCCTCAAGCAAAGGACGAACGGCATAATCATAGTTATAAGATAATTTCCTGTTCTCAGGTATTTTATAAACGAGTGGTCTGGCATCCACTGCCTCTTGAAGCCAATCCTCCATACTGCCTTCTCTGTATTGATCTTCCATCTCTGGAGTGAGCCTTCTCATTAGTTCATCTCCAATTTCTGTATAAGACATGGACCATCGATCAATCATACCAGAATCCCAAACGGAATGTAGATTAGAAGATTGCCAAAAATATTCCAGCTTCACATCATTTCCACCTCTATCTTCTCCAGTTCCCACATGCAGAGGTTGATGAATATCCTCCACCATATGAATCAACATTTTTAATTTTTCTGCTTCTTCAGTAGGATTTAAATTTCCAGATTTTAATTCTTCCTTAATCCGATTGATAGCCTCATAGGCATCACCACCCTCTTCCTGCAGATGAGGATCATACTCACCATGCTTACTGGTCAAATAATGCCAGGAATAAGCATAGTCGTATCGTTTGTCTGATTTTATTTCATCCATCCAAGTGCCACTACGACCGATGGACATGGGGTATAAAACCCGCTCCACATTTTTTCTGGCAGATCTTTTTAATTGTTGTCCTGCCATATATCCAATTAGATAATGACCAATCTGTCCCCAAGCAAAAGCCTGGGATAGCGTCAATGTAAATGCTACAGTTAACGTAAGAAATTTGTTGATTTTCATATCTCAAAAGTATAGTGCAAAACTAAGTGGAAAATCAAAAAGAAAAGAAACGGGAATGTTAAGAATTATGCAATTCTGAAACTGCTAGCCAAGCCATCAATCCAGAACCAATTTCTAAAGATTCCTCATCAATATCGAAGGTCGGAGTATGAACACCAGAAGTAATTCCTTTAGATTCATTTCTTGTCCCTAGTCTATAAAAACAACCATTGATCTCCTGAGAATAGTAAGCAAAGTCTTCTGCAGCCATCCAAATATCGAGATCTAATACATTCTCCTTACCCAAATATTCGATCGCCGCATTTTGAGATCTATCGGTTAATTCAGGGTCATTTTGAAGGAAAGGATATCCTTTTCTAATTTCGAAATCCAACTTTCCACCCATACCTTCTACGATACCATGGGCAATTTGAAGCATTTTTTCATGGGCCTTTGCTCTCCATTCTTCATTCAAAGTCCTAAAAGTACCCTGAATCTTTACTTCATTAGGGATGACATTGGTTGCTCCCAAAGCTTCTACTTTCCCAAAAGAAAGCACAGAAGGAATTTTTGGACTAGCTGCTCGACTCACCACCTGCTGCAAAGCAACAATCATATGCGAAGCAATCAATACAGGATCAATCAGGGTTTCGGGCATTGCCCCATGGCCTCCTTTTCCTTTGACTGTGACATAAATTTCATCTGCACTGGCCATATAGATTCCCTTTCTGAAACCTACTTTACCAGCATCTATAAATGGCATCACATGCTGTCCAATAATTCCAGCAGGCTTAGGGTTTTCTAAAACTTTATCTTTAATCATCAAAGAAGCTCCACCTGGAACCACCTCTTCTCCTGGTTGGAAAATCAATTTTATCGTCCCTTCAAAATCTTCCTTGACTTCGTTTAAAATTTTTGCTGCTCCCAATAAAGAAGCTGTGTGTGCATCATGCCCACAGGCATGCATCACCCCTTCATTTTGAGATTTATAAGGAACGTCATTGGCTTCGATAATAGGTAGTGCATCCATATCTGCACGAAGGGCAACGACTTTTTTATCTGGATTTTTTCCTTTGATCAAAGCAGCCCAGCCTGTATTCGCTTTTTGCTCAATCTCAGTAATCCCCATCGATTGGAGTTTTTCTTTTACAAAAGCTGCAGTCTTAAATTCAGAATAGGAAAGCTCAGGATTGGCATGTAAATGCCTTCTATTCCCGATTACTTCTTCTTTATAGGCTTTTGCAAGCGACTTAATTTTGTCCTTCAACATTCGAATCTAGGATTTCCGGGGCTTCGTACTCTTTTCTCTGAAATCTGTCTTGAATTATCCTTGCTGTGGGAAACTGCGATTTGATCAGTGAAAAGCTCTTTTGAGCCTCAATTTTATAATTAAATTTCCCCACTTTCAATAAGTAGCGAGGTTCTTGGTATTGCATTTCTGCCTTGATATCAGGGAAGTTTTCCGCTAATTCTTCTTGGGTTTCAAATGCTTTTGTCCGGTCGATTCCAGAGTAGATCAATACGGAATAACCATTGAAATATGGCTCTTCCAAATTCTTCTCGTAAAGACCTGTGATTACTTGATCTAAGTCAGAATCAACTGTTTTTACGGAGCTTTCCGTATTGCTGGTATTTTGCTTTGCCAACTCAGCTTCATAGTCAGGATAAACCGGCAAAGAGGCCGTCAAGTTTTCTTGGTAGCTCGCATAGGTAGCAGCCCCATTTGTTCCTGATTTGCTGGATTTACAACCTGTAGCAATTATTGCTATTAATCCGACTACCCAAAAAGCTCTCATAAATTCTTAGATTATTCGATGATAACACATTTACCTTCTTGTAAGTCCTGCTCTACACTTTTATACTTGACATCTGACTTGGTAGTGCCATTGGTATACTGTACAGAAACACGGTCATTTCTACCATAGGTTTTCTCCGACTTTCTTGGAGCAACAACCTGAGGAGCTGGTCTTCCAGCAGATGCCGCCGCTGCTGCCGCACGATTAGCACCAGGATTTAAGGTACTGGAAACTTCTTCTTTGCTGGCCTGACCCTGTTGAACAGGCGCTTTTGGAGCTTGCGCTGCATGAACTTCACTTGGATCTTGCTTTGGCAAATCTGCTCTGGAAATAAAGGATATCACATCCTCATTCAGTTTACCAATGAAACGCTTGAACATTTCGAATGCCTCAAACTTATAAATCAAAAGTGGATCTTTCTGCTCGTAAACGGCATTTTGCACAGACTGCTTTAAGTCATCCATGTCGCGTAGGTGCTCTTTCCAGTTTTGATCAATGATCGCCAAAGTCACATTTTTTTCGATGGATCTGACCAATTCACGACCTTCATTTTCAATCATTTTTTCCAGATTCACCACGACCCCGATCTGCTTGATACCATCTGAAATTGGAACCATGATATCTTTCACAGTAGCACCTCTCTCTTCCTGAACTCTTTTGAAGATCGGAAGCGCTGTGCTCATAATCATCTCATTCTTCTTCTTATAACTTTCATAGGCTGCTTCATATAGTTCCTGAGTCAGGGTTTGAGCATCCTTTGTTTTAAGATCACTTTCAGAAATCTGGAAATCTAGGCCTAAAGAAGTGAAAATATTCATTCTTAAATCTTCAACCTCACCACTGGATTTACCCATTTCGATATTGCTTTCGCAAACATCATACATGATATTCAAGATATCCAGCTCCAGACGATCACCTTTCAGTGCATTCTTTCTTCTTTTATAAACGACCTCTCTCTGTGAATTCATCACATCATCGTATTCAAGAAGTCTCTTTCTCGTACCAAAGTTATTTTCCTCAACCTTTCTCTGAGCTCTTTCGATGGATTTGGTAATCATACTATGCTGAATTACCTCTCCTTCTTCCAGCCCCATTCTATCCATCAATTTGGCGATTCTGTCTGATCCAAAAAGTCTCATCAAACTATCTTCCAAAGACACAAAGAACTGTGAAGATCCCACATCACCCTGACGACCTGCACGACCTCTCAACTGTCTATCCACTCGTCTAGACTCATGTCTTTCTGTACCGATAATGGCCAAACCACCCGCCTTTTTAGACTCTGGTGAAAGTTTAATATCAGTACCTCTACCTGCCATGTTGGTGGCAATAGTTACTGTACCTGAATTACCAGCCATTGCTACCACATCTGCTTCCTTCGCATGCTGTTTTGCATTCAATACCTGGTGTGGAATTTTCTTCAAAGTCAACATCCTACTCAATACTTCGGATATTTCTACAGAGGTCGTACCTACTAGTACAGGTCTTCCTGCTGCTACCAATTCGTTAATTTCATCAACAACAGCATTGAATTTCTCACGAACAGTTTTATAAACTTTATCTTCTTTATCCGCTCTTTGAATGACTCTATTCGTAGGAATTACTACTACGTCCAACTTATAAATTTCCCAGAACTCACCTGCTTCGGTCTCAGCAGTACCGGTCATACCTGCAAGCTTGTGGTACATCCTAAAGTAGTTCTGTAAGGTAATGGTGGCGTAAGTTTGTGTGGCATCCTCCACCTTCACATTTTCCTTCGCTTCAATTGCCTGGTGCAAGCCGTCAGAATATCTACGTCCTTCCATCACACGACCTGTTTGCTCATCCACGATCTTCACCTTGCCATCCACAATGATGTACTCCGTGTCACGCTCAAACATACAATAAGCTTTCAAAAGCTGATTGACGGTATGAATCCTTTGTGCTTTTACACCATAATCCTTGATTACTTCTTCCTTACGAATAAGCTTCTCCTTGTCATCTACCGTTTCATCTTTCTCAAGATCTGCGATGACTTCTCCAATATCTGGTAAAATGAAAAATTCAGCATTTTCATTTTTAGTGGTCATGATATCAATACCACGATCCGTCAAATCAACTACATTGGTTTTTTCATCAATGGTAAACATTAGCGGCTCATCAGCCTCTGGCATATTCCGCTTATTATCCTGGAGATAAAAATTTTCGGTTTTCTGTAAGATCACTCGAATACCAGGCTCAGATAGATATTTAATCAATGGCTTATACTTAGGCATTCCTCTAAATGCTCTAAACAAGGCTAAACCACCCTCTTTTTCATTGCCATCTGCTATCTGCTTTTTAGCAGAAGATAAATATCCCTGTACTAACTTTCTTTGCTCATCTACCAAAGTGGCTACTCGAGGCTTCATGTCATCAAATTCATGAACATCCCCTTTTGGAACCGGACCGGATATAATCAAAGGTGTTCTGGCATCATCAATCAATACAGAATCGACCTCATCAATCATAGCAAAATGATGTTTGCCCTGAACCAAATCTCCTCCATCACGCGCCATATTATCTCTTAGATAATCAAAGCCAAATTCGTTATTGGTACCATAGACGATATCACTTCCGTAAGCTTTCTTTCTACCTTCGGAATTAGGCTGGTATTTATCAATACAATCGACTGATAAACCATGGAATTGAAAAAGTGGGGCATTCCATTCGGAATCTCGTTTTGCCAGGTAATCATTGACCGTAACGATATGTACTCCTCGACCTGCCAAAGCGTTTAGATAGGCAGGAAGGGTAGAAACCAATGTTTTACCTTCACCTGTCGCCATCTCGGCAATTTTACCATTGTGTAAAACCATACCACCGATTAGCTGCACATCGTAATGAACCATGTCCCAGACTACTTCAGTGCCTGCGGCTAGCCATTTATTATGCCAAATAGCATGATCTCCATCAATCTCAACATTTTGCTTGGTAGCAGCAAGCTCTCTGTCGTGAAGAGAAGCTGTAACTCGCAATTGCTTGTTTTCTTTAAACCTGCGTGCAGTTTCTTTGATCACAGCAAAAGCCGTAGGCATAACCTCCTGCAATACTTCCTCTAAAGACTCATCTCTTTCTTTCTCCAGTTGGTCAATTTCATTGAACAATTGATCTTTTTGATGAATCGCATTGGCAGGTAATTCATTAATCTGAACTCTGATTTTCCCGATTTTATCGTCAATAGATTTTAATCGCTCATTAATGATCGCTCTGATTTCATCAGTTTTCCCTCTCAACTCATCATCTGAGATTGAGGCAAGGCTGACAAAGATTTTATTGATGACTTCTACTTTTGGAGATAACTCCTTTATATCTCTATCGGACTTCGTTCCGAATACTTTTGCGAGTCCTTTTGCTAATATGTCTAACATGTCGAATGAATGTGATTCTCAAAACGGGCTCTAAAATTAAGCCCTTTTTATTACAATTGATAATACATCCCGAAGTGTTCCGGATGTACTTATTTCATTTTAAATTTTAATCTTCCCAGTAAATACCTGTTCGGCAGGACCTATTAACCATATATCTTGAAAACCACCAGTTTGGCCAGCGGTAAATCTAACGGATAACTTGCCCCCAAGGGTATTAATTTTTATTTCTGCTTTATCCTGATCTTTAGCATAAACCAAAGCACAGGCCGTAACGCCCGTTCCACAAGACAAAGTCTCATTTTCAACTCCGCGCTCGTAAGTCCGAACGTATATTTCTTCTTTTGAAATAGGCTCCACAAAATTTACGTTGGTTCCTGCAGGAGCATACATTTCATCGTATCGAACAGATTTTCCTTCATCAAAAACCGGATAATCCGAAATCTTACTTACCATCCGTACATGATGCGGGGAACCTGTATTCACAAAATAGTCTTCTGCTTTCTCCTCAATCTTTTCCACATCACCCATTAGTAACTGAACCAATCCATCTTGAATAATAGCTTCATGTGGACCATCAATCGCAAGAAATTGGGTTTTGTCGCTGATGATTTCTAAAAAAGCGGAAAATGCTACTGCACATCTGGCTCCATTTCCACACATGCTTTGGGAACCATCAGCATTGAAATAGATCATCTCAAAATCATAGTCCTTATGATTCCTGATAAGAATCAATCCATCTGCTCCCACTCCAAACTTCCGATCACAAATCTTAGACACCAAGGCTAAATCACCTGCATCAAAATTTTCTTTTCTGTCATCAATCATGACAAAATCATTCCCGGTTCCTTGGTATTTGTAAAATGTAATTTCCATGGATTTTTTGCTTAACATTCTTAGGTTCAAAAACTCAACCAACTGCCATTAAGAATGCAAACATAATCAACTTGTCACAAAATCAGACTTATTGTCTGATTAGGGTTTTCAAAAACGACAAAATTGATGGACTTCTATATTTCCATCAGTGGACTTTAGAAAATCATTCGACAAGCCTATTTATCCAAATCATAGGAATGAGAATCATAAAACCGATGAAAAGACCGGAAATCCGGCTCTTTTTCATTTATTTCGAACTCTAATTGATAAACACTATGCAAGATCCTAAGTCCCTAACTTCTGTCGCTTTATTTCACGAAACATTTAAACATCCGGTTTTAAAAGAACCTACGATTCCATCTGATACAAGATGTAATCTTCGGGTTTCTTTACTTGCCGAGGAATTAAAGGAATTGGAAGAAGCCATCGACAACAAAGATTTGGTAGAAATTGCTGATGCACTCTGCGATCTTCAATATGTACTTTCCGGAGCCATATTGGAATTTGGTATGGGAGAAAAGTTCAAAGCTCTTTTTGATGAAGTTCAGCGATCCAATATGAGCAAAGCTTGCTTGACCGAAGAAGAAGCCAAAGCTACAGTTGCACATTATGAAGCCAAAGGCACTCCAAGCTTTTACGAAAAAGAAGGTGATTTATACCTTGTTTTTAGAGAAGGAGATCACAAAACACTAAAATCTGTCAATTATTCACCAGCTGATTTAGCAGGAATACTAAAAAAATAAGCTTAGGAAGTTTTGAGGCTTTTGTCCTGATAATTCTTGAGTTCCACAATTCGGGCCGGCATATTAAAGCCGGCCTTTTCTAATGTTGTCAACACTTCTATAATAGCTGTACTTTTTATCACGGCATCCGATATCGCCCTGGCAAAAGTATCCACCCAAAAGGTAGCCTGAATGTTCAAGGTGCTTTCACCAACTTCCACCACCCATACTTGAGGTTCTTTAGTATCATCCAAAACTCCAGGAACTTCCATTAGGGTTGATTTAATCAAGTCAACAGCTTTTTGATAATCCGAGCCATAATCCAGACCTATCATAAAATCATAGCGAAGGTAACCGTCGATAGTAAAATTGACCAACGGACTTTTTAAGATCAATCCATTCGGAATAAAAATATCTTTCCCATCGGCAGATTTGATCTGAGTATCTCGTAGGTTCAAAGTCAGTACTTTCCCTCTCATTCCATTCAGATCGACAAAATCTCCCACTCGAAATGGCCTTTTGAATGCTAAAATGATTCCAGCGAGGAAATTTTCTCCAATGTCTTTTAGAGCAAAGCCAATAATAAAAGCGGAGATTCCTGCTCCTGCCAACAAGCCAGAAACCACACCCGTCAGACCGATCACTCGAAATACAACTAACAGCCCGACCAATATAATGAGGGTGCTGAATATTCCAGCGAGGAAATTTGCCAGTAAATCATCATCCATTCGCTTCACCAAGCGTATTCTCAAAAACTTCTTTGATTTACGGGCGAAAAAGACAAATAATAAGAAGATTGCCAGGGATACTCCTGCAATAATCAGCCAGTTTTTTAGGGTGGACCAGTCTGGGGATAGATTGTTGAATTCATCCATTGGAGAAAAATACAAAAAGTAAATCAAAGTTGATTTCTCTTTTTTGTAGTTAATTTCCCAATTGCCTGAGTTTAAAATGGATTCCCTAAATCTTTCATCGCAACATAGACTGTCTTCAGTTGAGAATAATGTTCGATCGCAGCCAAGCCATTTTCTCTGCCAATTCCAGATTGCTTATTTCCTCCAAAAGGTATTTCTACTGGATTGATGTTATAAGTATTGATCCAACACATGCCTGCTTGCAAGCTAGCCACAGATCTATGCGCTCTTCTCATGTCATTGGTGTAAACACCAGCAGCTAGGCCAAAAGGAGTGTCATTTGCTCGACGAATTACATCTTCTTCCTCCTGAAAGGTCAAAATGGTCATCACTGGACCAAATATTTCCTCTTTTACGATTCTGTCCTCTTCGTCATTGCTAACGAAGATTGTAGGCTCTACAAAGTATCCTCCTTCACATCCATCAACAGCGATAGAATTCCCACCATAACGCAATTCCGCACCTTGCTCTTTTCCTAAGGCAATGTAGCTCATCACTTTTTCAAAGTGAGTTTTGTTGATCAAAGCTCCAATTTGAGTTTCTGAATCTGCAGGATTGCCGATTTTTAGTTCTTTGGTTTTCTCTATTAATCGCTCGATAAATTTCTCCTTGATGGATTCATGTACAAAAACCCGTGTTCCATTACTACAGATTTCTCCTTGGGTATAGAAGTTTCCAAGCATGGCTCCATAGACTGCTTCATCAATAGCTGCATCTTCAAAAATGATAATTGGGGATTTGCCGCCTAATTCCAAAGTCACATGCTTCAAGGTATTCGCTGAGGCAGCCATTACCTTTTTACCCGTACCCACCTCACCGGTTATGGATACTTTGGCTATGTCAGGATGAGCCGTCATCATTTGACCTACTTCAGCATCTCCTTGTACCACATTGAAAACACCATCAGGCATTCCAGCCTCTCTAAAAACCTCTGCCAACTTATACGCTGTCAAAGGAGTAAGTTCAGCTGGTTTAAAAATCATCACGTTTCCACATGCCAGAGCTGGTGCCGCTTTCCAGCAGGCAATTTGAATTGGGTAGTTCCAAGCACCGATCCCCGCACAAATTCCCAAAGGTTCTCTTTTGGTATAGGCAAAATCTCCACCCAACTCAAAATGCTCTCCATGAAGTGATGGGGCCAAACCCGCATAGTACTCCAGGCAGTCTGCTCCTGAAATAACATCTACTGCTATAGATTCTTTAATAGGTTTTCCTACATCCTGTGTTTCCAACAATGCCAATTCATCATTTTTTTCTCTCAACAAAGCCGATGCTTTATGCAAAATTCTTCCGCGCTCGGTAGGAGACATGGCAGACCATACCTGAAATCCTTTTTTTGCAGATTGAACGGCTTTCTCGAAATCTTCTTGAGAAGCACCCGTTACCACATGAGTAATTTCTCCTGTTGCTGGATTGTAGTTGTTAAACTGCTTACCGGAACCCTCTACGGACTTATTATCGATAAATAATGGGATGCTTTGCATGGGATTGATTTTGTGAAAATTTGAATGATTTTCCTAAGAAGCAGGAAAAGTTGAATGGTCATTCAAATTTAGAGGACTTCAGAATAATGACCCAAGGAAAATGCGATAGATTTTAAAAAAAGGTTGTGAAGCTTGTTTGCTTTATGCCAAATGCCTGATAGTTCAACCTGTGGGACAGCCCAATTTAAGTCCGACCAACCGCTGTTGCGCTGTTCGAGATTTGTAATCTTGAATTCTTTTCTCTGGGTTTTAAACCTGAGCACCAAAAACTAAATACCCATGAACACAAAAAGCCCCGTATTTCTACGAGGCTTTGAGTACCAGGAGCGGGAATCGAACCTGTCTGCATCAGGCAGGCCCGCACGGCCTTACGGCCACAAGATTTTAAGTCCCCAAAATTTTTCGTTTGCCGGTTGTTGTTTTTAAATACTTCTCAAACTCTCTGGCTTCAAGCCTAGTCGAAAAACCTTTGGTAAATATGACATCAAAAGGGCGATATGGACGAGTAGTTCTCTCGTAGCCTGAATTATGTCGATTAAGCCTGTCTTCCAAATTAGATGTAAGACCTACGTAAACGTATTTCTTTACTTTACTGGATATCGCATAGACAGTAATCATATTAAAAGATAAACAAAAAGCCCCGTATTTCTACGAGGCTTCTGTACCAGGAGCGGGAATCGAACCCGCACGGCCTTACGGCCACAAGATTTTAAGTCTTGCGTGTCTACCTATTCCACCATCCCGGCTTCATTCCGACTTTTCGGAACTACTTATTCTCTAAACAAGAAAGCCCTTGAATCAAGGGCTTCCTCCGGCGAGATATCAGATTCGAACTCGCTGCCCCGACCTTGGCAAGGTCGTGGTCTACCAGCTGAACTACTCTCGCTTTTTTTAACCACTCAAACATTCTCTGAGCGAATTGTGGATGCAAAGGTAAGACGTGGGAAGAAAATTACAAGGGTTATACAATGATTTTTTTTCTTTTTATCTCCCAAAATCAGGATTTTGCTGATTTACAGGCTGATATCAAAATCATAAGAGGCCAAAATTTTCACCATTTCCCCAAGATTTTTAGCTCCCAGCTTTCTCAATATATTCTTTCTATGGGTAGATACTGTATTAAATGAGATATTCAATACCTGGCCAATTTCCTTTGATTTCATCCCATCCAAAATCATTTTGACAATTTGTTTCTCTTTTTTTGTCAGGGATACGGTTTTTAATTGAGGAGAATTTTTACTTACAAAAACCCTAGTGCCGTCATCTTTAAGATAGGTGTAATTCCAATCGTACCCTTTAGCCTTTGGGGGAGTTTGGAGTTTTAGGATGATATGTAAGTCCATTGCAAAATTACCAGCAGAATCAATCAAATAAGGCTTTACCCTGCCCATCATCCAAGAAATCTCACCAGTAGTCCTATGAACCCATCGAGTCGTGTAAGAGAATTCAAAATTCTTCTTCTCTGTCATACTCAGTCCATGAAATGCCTCTAAAATTATTTTCTGAAAACGAAACAATTCCTCCCGATCCTCCTCATGAATCATCGTAAAAGAGGTCTCCATCCCTTTTGAGCGAAACATGGAATTAGGATAGCCCGTAATCTCCTCCAAATTGCCCGTATAGAAGGCTAAATTTAACTTTCTGTAATCGAAGCAAGCAATGATTAAGCCCTCTCTCATCCCTATGTTCTGACTTAAAACCTCCAACTCTTGGAGGCTTTTCTCTTCATCGGGGTGATCTTGGAACTCCTGTTCCTTCCAAGAATGAAAAAATTTTGAATATTTATCCTGTTTTTTCAGGTCCTTGAGCAGCACCTTATCCATAAGATTATTTATTAACTAAAAAAGCATTTCTAATATACAAATTCTATGGAACTACTCTTCAATTCTCTTCTTAATCTCATGAAGTTTTAACAAAGCTTCAATAGGAGAAATTGCATTGATGTCTATCTCCTCGATTAACTCCTTAGCTTCCTTAAACTTAGGGTCCATTTCGAATAAACTCATCTGATAATTATTTTTTGGAATTTCTTTAAAATTCTCCTTTTGCTCATTTAAAGCCTTGTCCTTTTCTAAGTGAGCCATGATTTCTGCAGCTCTCAAAACAACCGGATTGGGCATCCCAGCCATTTGAGCCACATGAATACCAAAGCTATGCTCACTACCTCCTGGCTTTAACTTTCGCATAAAAATGACCTTGTTGCCAACTTCTTTAACTGATACATTGAAGTTTTTGATTTTAGGGAAATCTTCTGTCAGTTGGTTTAATTCATGATAATGCGTTGCAAATAGCGTCTTCGCCTTGAAGGTCGTGTGATTATGAAGGTATTCCACGATTGACCAGGCAATGGAAATTCCATCATAGGTGGACGTTCCCCTTCCTATTTCATCCATCAAAACGAGACTTCTACTAGATAAATTGTTTAAAATACTAGCTGTCTCAGTCATTTCCACCATAAAAGTCGATTCCCCTTTGGACAAATTATCAGAGGCTCCCACTCGCGTAAAGACTTTGTCTATGATACCAACTCTTGCGAAAGAGGCAGGCACAAAACTTCCCATTTGGGCCATAAGCACGATCAAAGCCGTCTGACGAAGCAAAGCGGACTTACCCGCCATGTTTGGCCCGGTAATAATCATGATTTGTTGACTATCATGATCTAAGTAAACATCATTGGGCACATAATTTTCTCCCGGAGAAAGTTGTCTCTCGATCACGGGATGCCGACCATCTTTATACTCCAAGGTCTCAGTGTCAGAAATCTTTGGACGACTGTAATCATTGGTCAAAGCAATCTGGGCAAAAGAAAGCAAAACATCCATTGTGCCAATAATCCTCGCATTCTGCTGGATCTGGGTTACGTATTTTGCCGCTTCCTGAACTAGCTCAAGAAAATATTTTTGTTCCAAGCCTACCAAACGCTCTTCCGCATTCAATATCTTTTCTTCGTATTCCTTTAGCTCTGGGGTAATGTAGCGTTCCGCATTAACTAAAGTCTGTTTTCTGATCCACTCTTGAGGTACTTTATCCTTGTGGGCGTGTGTAACCTCCAAATAATATCCAAATACCTTATTAAAAGCGATTTTCAGAGAGGTAATCCCTGTGTTTTTAACTTCTCGCTGCTGAAGCTGGACTAAAAAATCTTTGCCTGAATTCGCCAGGTTTCGATATTCATCCAATTCATCATCTACGCCATCCTTGATAATACCTCCTTGATGAGTGAGCATCGGTGCATCTTCCTTGAGCTCATTCTCTATTTTTTCAAGCAAATACTCACACAAGTTCAACTGATCCGAAAGGCGCTTCAAAGTAGGATTGTCCTGTCCTTTCAGCATTTCCTTGATAGGAATGATTGCCTTAAGTGCCTTTTTAATTTGATTGATTTCTCTTGGGTTGGCTCTTCCTACCACCACTTTTGATATCAATCGCTCTAAATCCCCAATATGTTTTAATTCTGATACGATTTCCTCAATCAAAGTTGAGTTTTGATAGAAGAAATCAACCACATTCAATCGCTCTTCAATCGCAGTCTTCTCCTTTAACGGAAGTACCATCCACTTTTTCATCATCCTGGACCCCATAGGAGTAACCGTTTGATCGAGAATTTGAATCAATGGAACACCACCTTCATGTTGCGGATAGACCAGCTCTAAGTTTCGTATGGTGAACTTATCCAACCAAACGTATTTCTCCTCAGCAATTCTTGAAATCGCTGAAATATGCTGGATTTCTTTATGCTCGGTTTCCTCTAAATAATGAAGTACAGCACCTGCTGCAACAGTACCAAGCTCTTGGTCTTCTATACCAAAACCTTTTAAATTGGCTGTTTTAAAGTGTGTTTTAAGCTTTTCGTAAGTAAAGTCATATTGGTAAACCCAATCCTCGCAATGAAAAGTGATGTAATCATCTTTCAGCAATTCCTGAGCAGATTTCTTAGCTGCTTTAGAAAAAATTATTTCTGATGGAGCAAAACTTTGAACCAATTTTTCCAAGTAGGAGGAGTTACCTTCCGCACACATAAACTCTCCGGTTGATAAATCCAAGAAGGCAATCCCATGTTTATCTTTCCCAAAATGAATTGATGCCAAGTAATTATTTCTCTTAGTATCCAGCACCTGGTCATTAAAAGAAAGACCCGGGGTTACCAATTCTGTCACTCCGCGCTTTACAATTCCCTTAACAGATTTTGGATCTTCTAACTGGTCACAAATAGCCACACGATTTCCAGCTCTCACTAATTTTGGCAAATAAGTATCCAAAGAATGGTGTGGAAAACCTGCCAACTCTATATGAGAGGCTGATCCATTGGCCCTTTTGGTCAATACGATGTCTAAAACCTTACTGGCCTTGACAGCATCTTCACCAAAAGTTTCATAAAAGTCACCCACTCGGAAAAGTAATAATGCGCCAGGGTGCTTTGCCTTAATAGCATTGTATTGCTTCATTAAAGGTGTCTCTTTGCCAGCTTTTGATTTGCTCATGGGTGGGTATGCTTTCTTTGTACTACTTTTGTTGGAAGTTATCCTTCAGAATAAAACCTGAAAATAAGGCAATCCGCAAGCAGAACAAAAGCCGATGAAAAAATTAAGTATGGATGAGCTCGAAAGGCTCTCAGTGGAAGAATACAAACAAATAGAAAAATCGCCTCTCGTGTTGGTTTTGGACAATATCCGAAGCCTGAATAATGTAGGATCAGCTTTTCGTACGGGAGATGCATTTCGAGTAGAAAAAATAATGCTCTGCGGAATCACAGGAACTCCACCACATCGAGATATTCAAAAAACAGCCTTAGGAGCCACAGAATCTGTGGAATGGGAACACTATCCTCAAACTGTAGATGCTTTAAAAGAATTAAAAAAGCAGGGTTATACACTCTGTGCTTTGGAACAAGTGGATCAATCTATTTTTCTTCAGGAATATCAGCCTGACCCTAAAGAAAAAATAGCATTAGTATTTGGTAATGAGGTATTTGGAGTAGAGGATGAGGTGTTAGAACTCTGTGATCATGTATTGGAAATTCCACAATTAGGAACAAAACATTCCTTAAATATTTCTGTGACTTTAGGAATTTCAGTTTGGCATATGATGGTCAAGCTTGATCAGCTCAAAGGTTAAGCTCATTCAATTTGATGTGGGTTTTTATCATATTCGAACTGGCTTTGGCAACTATTTTTCCCGATTCCTTTTTAATCACAGCTTCCCAGTGATTCAAGTTTGATCCTGATCTTACGAGCTTAGCTTCCAATTCAAGAACATCTCCAATCAGGGCAGAAGAAAGGAAATCAACATTGAGGTTAACACTTGTCATCAGAAATTCTGAACCCGCGGCAAAATTTGCAATTCCTATAGCATCATCTAACATCAGGGAAGCTACTCCACCATGCAAGATTCGAACAGGATTGCACAATTCTTCCCTTACTTCATATTGAACCTTGATATGCTTTTCAGAAATTTCTATGAGCTTTCCTGCCAGCCAATTACCAGCTGCTGAGGGTGTTTTATCTAATTTTTTACCAATCTGAGATTTGAAATATTCTAAGGGCGTGGACATGTAGTTTTATTGTTCCAAAAGTTGAAAATAGTCATTTAAAGTCTCTTCAAGAGCCTTTTTCTCATCTGGCGTAGACCATAAAGGAGTCCATTTTTCATTGATTTTGATGAAAAAGCTGGCTTCTTGGTCCATCCAAGGTCTAATATTATTAACATAAGCCAGAAATTGCTCACGATTTCCATTTTCAAATTGGAACTCTGTACTATCCTGAGCAACAACTGCTTTAATTTTTAATGGCCAGTCTGTATTGATGGCCTCCAAATATAGATAAGCCTCATCTTTTGCTGGATTCAATAAAATGATGGGAATTAGACCTACTTCGTCTTCTGAATAGCTTAAATCGCTATGACGATAAAGCGTCATTTTCGCATCCTGATTCTTCTCTTGATCATAGTGGATTGCTTTGAGGTTTAGGAAAAATAAGCGATTAGAATCATTCACTCTGAATGTCAAATCATCCCCGGTATTATTGGCTCTCTTTTCATTAAACAAAGAAAAAACCAAGACCAAAGCGATGGAGGCAAGCCCGAAAATTTTAATGATTTTCAGGAGTTCCGGTGTAAGAATAGGGTCTTTACCTGATTTCATTACTTTTTTCACTTAAACCCAATTCCTAATTGGAATTAATGCACATAGGAACCTGCATTGATATCAATGCTCGCCCCGGTGACATGATCGGCCATACCAGAACATAACAGGGTGACCATGGGAGCGATATCTTCTGGCTTTGTTAATTCCTTTAAAGCGATGTCATTTAAAGCAAACTCTTCACCATAATCAGACAAAATCTCATTGGCCATATCTGTACGTGTAAAGCCTGGAGCGATTAGAAAAGCCTTGATTCCCTGCTTACCGTAATACCTGGCAATGGACCTCGTCAGGCTTACCAAAGCCCCTTTAGAGGCTGCATAGGCCAAATAATCGGTTGTATCTCCTCTAAATGCTGCTCTGGATGAAATATTTACAATTCTACCCTCCTGATTGATCTTCGCCTGATCTACAAATTCCTTACATAGAATTCCCAGTGAATTGGTATTAACCTGTATGGTTTCATTCCAGATTTTTGCCCATTCTTCAGTGGGTAGATCATCAGGAGCAGATTTTGCTATCCCTGCATTATTAACAATACCTGTGATTGGGCCATATTGCTTCACCAATCTAGGAATGAAACCAATCACTTCTTCCAAATTTCCTAAATCACATTTCTCAGCATGACTTAAATTTTTTAGCTCAGCCTGAAGTGCTACAGCCGCGGATTTATTGGCGTTGTAATGAATAATAACTTCTGCTCCAGATTCTGACAATTGCTTGGCAATAGCCTTCCCGATACCTCTGGAAGCACCTGTTACAAGAATTCGCTGACCTTTTAATGAAATATGCATATGCTAAAGATGAGTATAGTTAATAGAAGTAAATCACCATTTCTCACGGATCATTAACGCCTGAATATGTGCTAAATGATGTTTTCCATGCCAGTCATACATTAATATTACTTCTTTTAATGGAACTGTACTTTGGGATTCTGGATGATAATAGGTTTTAGAAAAATCCGAATCAGACATTTCATCTAAAATTGTCCCTAGCCTAAAATGAATGTTTTTTAAGATGCCTATGGAAATCTCAATTGGCAGCTTACTATCACTAAGATTTGCCCAGGCTGCTTCATCATAAGGCTTGATAGTGGGGTTGGATTCAGTCAAAGCCAGTTTAAACCTCATATAGGCATTCATATGGCTATCTGCAAGATGATGGACTACTTGCCTAACCGTCCATCCTCCGGGTCTGTAGGGTGTTTGTAACTGTGGTTCTAATAGATCCTTTACTGTGGCCTCCAAATGCTTAGGTAGCGCTTTAAATTCCGCAATGGCCTCTTTTATATTTTCCTGTGTGATAGCTTCAGGCTTCTGAAATTTCCCAATTGGATATTTCAATAATTCTATGTCGATCATGGCTATTTATTTTCCGGCAGCGATAGTAACCAAATCTACCATTTTTGCTCCATTAGCCAAAAGGACATTGGCACAGGCACACAAAGTAGCTCCGGTGGTCATCACATCATCTACCAAGAGCACTCTAAGCCCAGATACAGATTGACCAGGTTTGAGTTCAAATACGCCTTCAACATTATCTAATCGCTGTATTCTACTCTTTTTAGTCTGTGTTTCGGTAAATTTTGCTCTTTTTAGGCTCAATCTCAGGGGTAAACTCATAGATTCACCCAATCCTCTTCCAAACTCTTCACTTTGGTTATAACCTCTTCTTTTGTGCTTCAACTCATGTAATGGAACAGGAATAAGTATATCCCAGTTAGTGTAAAGTCCAGATTTATTTAGGGTTTGACCATAGAGATTTCCCAATTTTACTGCGATTTCTGGCTTATTTCGATATTTGAGTCGATGAAGTAATTTCTGGCTTACACCATTTTTGGTAAACCTTAAGAAGGACATAGCCAAACCAATTTGACTAAGTCCTTTCAGCTTGTCTGTCAGATCATTTTCGGCTGGCATCTGATGATAAATCGTTTTGGGAAGCATCCCAACACATATTTTACAAAGGCAGGATTCAAAATCAAAAAGGCTTCTACCGCATAGATCACAATTCCTCGGGAAAATTAAATCCAAAAAATCTTTCAAAAAAAGTAAACGCATATCTAAAAAGTACTGTTAGTGAGAACCAAGGACGAATACCTGCTATATTTGCCTGTAAATAAGTGCCCTAAACTGTTAATTTAATGAATCTCATAGAGGAATTCAATGAATACAGAGCTAAGATGAACGATAAGATCTTAGCCTCTGACAATAAAGTGGTCAAGAGAATATTTAATCTTGACACAAACGCATTTGCTGAAGGAGCTGTTGACGTTAAAACCAAAGAAATGCTAGGCCTCGCTTGCTCTATGGTCTTAAGATGCGATGATTGCATCAAATACCATTTGGGTAAATGCCATGAGGTAGGTCTCAGTAAGTCTGAAATATTTGAAGTATTTTCGATAGCCACTTTGATAGGAGGTACAATTGTAATTCCACATTTGAGAAGGGCTACTGAGTACTGGGAAGAACTTGAAAAATTATAAATAGTATCATGTTCAAAAGAGACTTAGATCTGGAAAAAAGATGGTCAAAACTCCTGGAGGGTTTAAAAGAAACCATTGGAAAGAAACCCAATGATCTAAATGGCGTTTTGTTTTTGATAGGAGTCCAGGAATTGGGTCAAGGCAATAAAACTTTCACCAAAGAGCAAAAGCAAGATTTAATGCATATTGCGATTTGCAAAGTTCTAAGCTATGATGGCTTTTATGAATTGGACTATGTAGATCAAGATGGATGGCCTCATTGGAAATTAGTGAAGGATTTACCTCATTTTGACCTATTGGAACAGGAAAAATTATTAAAAATTCAGGTACTCGAATATTTCGAAAAAGAGTACGAAATAGAAATTAAGTAAACATGAAAATTGTCTCCTATAACGTAAACGGGATAAGGGCAGCGATGAACAAGGGATTTCTGGACTGGTTAAAGCAAACTGACCCAGAAGTCATTGGTTTACAGGAAGTTAAGGCGATGGAAGATCAAATTGACACCTCTATATTTAAAGATTTAGGATACAAAGTTTACTGGTATCCTGCTCAGAAAAAAGGATATAGCGGAGTAGCAATTTTAAGTAAAATAACTCCTAAATCCATCCACCATGGGATGGGTTTACAGAAGTATGATGATGAGGGAAGATTGCTTGAAATAGAATTTGAAGATTTCTCATTTCTATCAGCATATTTTCCATCTGGAACTACAGGAGATATCAGACAAACTTTCAAATATGAATTTCTAGATGATATCTATGGGTATATAAAAGATTTGAGAAGAACGAAACCAAATCTCATATTAAGTGGTGATTATAATATATGTCACAAAGCCATAGATATTCATAATCCAGTTTCTAATAAAAATAGTTCTGGATTCTTACCAGAAGAAAGAGTCTGGATGGATAAATTTACTGAAAGTGGATTTATTGACACCTTCAGGCATTTTAATCCAGAACCACATCAATATACTTGGTGGAGCTATAGAGCAAATGCAAGAGCTAAAAACTTGGGATGGAGAATAGATTACCATATGGCAACAAAGGATATGGAAAACAGGTTAAAAAGATCTGTCATATTACCAGAGGCCAAACATTCCGATCATTGCCCAATTTTAGTAGAATTGAACTAAATTGAATAAAGTTGATCATTGAAAGAACCATAGATGAAATCAATTAAAATATCCATTCCCTCACTCATAGAGAATATTAAGATAATCGAAAGCTTTATCGACAATGCACGAGACAATTTCGAAATCAATGATGATATCTATGGTAACATCATGATTTCTGTCACAGAATGCATCAGCAATGCAATAATTCACGGAAACAAACATGATAAGTCAAAACTTGTTCACCTGGAATTAGCAACTGAAGAGGGCTTACTTAAATTCATCATCGAGGATGAAGGCAGAGGATTTAATTACAACGAATTAAAAGACCCTACTGCACCTGAAAACATTGAGAAGCCGGGTGGTAGAGGAATATTCCTCATCAAACACCTAAGTGATGAAGTGAAATTTGAAGAAGACGGTAGAAAGACTATTCTATCGTTTTATATGAATTAATCATGGCTATCAATTTCTTTCAGGAAGAAACCAACTTTCAGCTAAAGCAAAAACTTAATAGGAAAAAGTGGTTGCGAAAAATAGCATCTGAAGAAGGATTCAATATCTCAGAACTCAATTATATATTCTGTAGTGATGAATACCTTTATAATATAAATGTAGAATATCTGGATCATGATACATATACAGATATCATCACATTTGACAATTCTGAAGAAGAGCAAACCATAGAAGGGGATATCTTCATAAGTATTGATCGAGTTCAAGAAAACTCAAACAAACTTGGAGCAACACTTCAAGATGAACTCAGCCGAGTCATTAGTCATGGTTTATTTCATTTAATGGGATACAAAGACAAAGACAAAAACGAGGCTGAAGAAATGCGAAACAAGGAAGAATTCGCAATAAATTTATTTCAAACAATCTAGTGTTCCACGTGAAACAGTTAGAAAACTTAGGACAATAAAAACTAGGTGTTCCACGTGAAACAGTAAAAAATATACTCATGTTTCCAAAATATGATGTCATCGTAGTAGGCGCAGGTCATGCAGGATGTGAAGCAGCACATGCAGCAGCTAAGATGGGTTCAAAGGTACTATTGTGTACTATGAACATGAATACCATTGCTCAAATGTCCTGTAATCCAGCAATGGGTGGAGTGGCAAAAGGTCAAATAGTAAGGGAAATAGATGCATTAGGAGGAATGTCAGGGATTATTTCAGATAAATCCATGATACAATTCAGAATGCTTAATAGGTCCAAAGGTCCTGCAATGTGGTCTCCACGATCTCAGAATGATAGAATGAGATTTGCCGAAGAATGGCGTTTAGCCCTTGAAAGAACACCAAATGTTGATTTTTGGCAGGAAATGATCACGGGCATCATCGAAAAAGATGGGAGAGTAAAGGGTGTAAAAACTGGAATTGGAATAGAAATAGAGGCCAAAAGTGTCGTTTTAACCAACGGAACCTTCTTAAATGGACTCATCCATATTGGCGAAAAACAGTTTGGAGGAGGAAGAACAGGAGAGTCAGCAGCAAAAGGAATAACCGAACAATTAGTTTCTTTAGGCTTCGAATCTGGTAGAATGAAGACTGGAACACCACCTAGAGTGGATGGAAGAAGCTTAGATTATTCTAAAATGGAAGTCCAATATGGGGATGAGAACCCTGAAAAGTTCAGCTATTCAGACGAAACTAGCCCAATAAAAGAACAAAGAACCTGTTGGATAACTTATACCAATAAAGAAGTCCATAGCACTTTAGAGGAAGGGTTTGATAGATCTCCTATGTTTAATGGGAGAATAAAAGGTCTAGGTCCTAGATATTGCCCATCCATAGAAGATAAAATAAACAGATTCGCTGAAAGGGAAAGACATCAAATATTTGTAGAACCAGAAGGGTGGAATACTGTAGAAATCTATGTAAATGGATTTTCTACTTCTTTACCTGAAGATGTACAGTATAAAGCTATACAGAAAATAACAGGCTTCGAGAACGCTAAAATGTTTAGACCTGGTTATGCTATAGAATATGATTTTTTCCCTCCAACACAGCTAAAATTAACCTTAGAAACCCAATTAGTAGAAGGATTATATTTCGCTGGACAAATAAATGGTACTACAGGATATGAAGAAGCTGCTTCCCAAGGGTTAATTGCAGGTATCAATGCCAGCCTTAAAGTACAGGAAAAAGATCCGTTTTTATTGAAAAGATCTGATGCCTATATAGGAGTATTGATTGATGATTTGATCAATAAAGGGACAGAAGAGCCCTATAGAATGTTTACTTCAAGAGCTGAGTTTAGACTTTTATTAAGACAAGACAATGCAGATTTAAGATTAACCGAACTAGGCTATAACCTCAATCTGGCCAGTCAGGAACGTTTTGATAAAATGCAGTCTAAAAAACAAAACACAGCAAAGCTAATAAATGACTTAAAGCAGAAAAAACTAGCACCAGAACAAATAAACAAAGGTTTAGAAGCTTTAGGTACTGCAGAGATTAAAGAGAAAATATCCCTTGAAAAGCTTTTAAAACGACCACAATTAGGATTAGATCAAATGATGGATCTTGATCCAGATATTTCTAAATTCTTAGAGGGTTTTCCAAAAGATGTTCGTGAACAAGCTGAAGTTCAAATCAAGTATGATAGCTATATAGAGAAAGAACAGCAAATGGTTAACAAGTTAAGTAATATGGAAAATTTCAAAATTCCATTGAAATTTGATTATTTAACCATACCAGCATTATCTAATGAAGGAAAACAAAAACTTCACAAAATCAAGCCTGAAACACTAGGGCAAGCTTCTAGAATTTCAGGCGTATCACCTGCAGACCTTTCTATTCTTACAGTTTATTTAGGAAGATAAAAGATGGCAGAAAGACTTAAAAAATGCCCCCTCTGTAAAAGCGGTCGATTCTTAAATCATTCTGAGATAATTGATCATGCCGTAAGTAAGGAAACCTTCATTATATGTAGATGTCAGGATTGTTCACTTCTCTTTACAAACCCAAGACCTAAAGAAGAAAAAATAGGTCCTTACTATGATTTTCCTGAGTACTATTCTCATGAAAAGAATAACAAAAATCTAACTCAATTAATCTATTCCAAAGTTCGAAACTATGCAGTTTCTGAAAAGGTAAAGCTGATTACTAAACTCAAAGGAACTGGTAAATTATTGGACTATGGATGTGGGACAGGTGAATTTCTTTCTGCAGCAAATACTCAAGGCTGGAAAGTAACTGGAATAGAACCAACAGAAAAAGCCAGAACTCAGGCAAACGAACTATTACATGGAAATGTATTCGAAAACATAGATCTACTCGATAAAAAGAAGAAGTTTGATGTCATCAGTTTATTCCATGTATTAGAGCATATTCACTCGCTAAGAAAAACGGTAAAAAAAATCATAACTCATTTAAAATCAGATGGTTATATCATAATAGCCGTACCTAATCCTACGAGTTTTGATGCCATCAAATATGGCGAAAAATGGGCAGGATGGGATGTTCCTAGACACCTATACCATTTCAATGAAACAGCCATACAAAATTTTACAGAAATCTTTGATCTTGATTTAGTCACGATCAATCCCATGCCTTTTGACAGTTACTATGTTTCACTTTTATCAGAAGGTTACTTAAATCCTAAACAGCCTTTAATCACGAAGTATATGAAGGCTGTCACCAACGGGATCAAATCAAACAAAGAGGCTAAAGGAAAGCCAGGGAAATATTCCAGTAACTTATTTATTTTCAGGAAAAAGTGAAGTACTCTTATTTATTAGCATTCATATTTGTTTCACTGATTTTGTATTCCTGTGCAAAACAAAGTACACCTATGGGCGGTCCAAGAGATGAAGATCCACCAGTTGTTTTGGAAATGTACCCAAAGGATCAAAGTTTAAACCAAAAGCCAGAGGAAATAACCATTCTATTTGACGAATACATCAAACTTGAAAATCCCAATAGGAACATTATTATCACACCTAAATTAGACAAAGATGAGTTAATCATTACGGCTCTCAAGGACATGGTGAAAATAGAATTGAACCAGGAATTGGAGGATAGTACTACCTACGTTTTCAACTTTCAAAAATCCATACAAGACTTATCAGAAGGAAATCCCACAGAAAATCTAAAGCTCGTCTTTTCTACAGGAAATAGTATAGACAGTTTGTCTTTTGAAGGAAAGGTCAATAATTACTTTCCCACTAGAACTTTTACTTATGAAAATGTGATTGTTGGCCTTTATGAATCCAATGACACAACTGATGTATTTACTGCACAACCTTATTATTTATCACAAACTGATTCCTTAGGAAATTTTGTCATAAACAATATTAAAGCAGGAGAATACAGAGCCTATGCCTGGAATGATGACAACAACTCTTTAAAGGCAGAATATAAAAGCGAAGATTATGACTTCATTTTAGATACATTAAGCATTAATGAAAACCTCACAGGAGCAGTTTTCAATCTATCGAAAGCCGATCAAACTGTCATCAACCTAACCAGATCTTCTACTTCAGGAACTAACTATGACATCATTTTCAATAAAGATCCCTTGGATATAGAGATGTCAAATGAAGAATTGGGAAAAACTATATTCTATACAACCGGAGATAAGAGGATAAAACTATATTCTGAAACTCCTAGAGTTGACAGTTTAAGGTTTGATTTAGAAATTCAGGATTCCTTAAGTTTTAGGATAGACACCACTATTTATGCAAAGTTTGAAGAGTCTCAAAGAAGACCTGAAAACCTTACATTCACAGTCAATTCAGGAAAAAGCTTTTATCAAGATTTAGGCATCGAACTCACTTTTAACAAGCCTATATCCAAGATTAATTATGATTCCCTATATATATCATACGATACCGCATCTGTCATTCCTATTACCCCAGCAATGGTTTCTCTTACAGATTCCCTCAAAAGAGATAAAGTTGAAATCAATCTTTCTCTCCCAGATTCATTAGTAACAGATATTTTAACGATCAATGGAACAGATTCCACTTTTCAAGATATCGAAGGGCAGTTTAATGAATCTGTCTTAGCAGCCAACTATAGAAAACTTAAAAGAGAAACCTTAGCAGACTCTATTACTGGAGGTATAGCCAATGGAAAGGGCCCCTATATCATGCATCTATTGGACTCCAAAGGCCAAATAAGCCGAGAAAAATATATAGAGGAAGGAAATAAATTCTCCTTTACATTACTGGAACCAGGTACCTATAAAATCAGGGTAATTGAAGATCTCAATGGAAACAATAGATGGGATCCATCCAATTATTTAGAGAAAAGGCATGCTGAGAAAGTGTATTTCTTTTTAAATCCAGAAACACAAAGCCAAGATATCATCATAAAAGCAGGATGGACTACTGAGGGAATTATCATCAATGCATCTCCCAATACAGGTATACAATAGCTTCAAAAATACCTGTGGATAACTGTTGAAATGCGGTGGAAAACAATCTCAAAAAACTGTATAGAAATGAGCTTATCCCCATTTACAATTTCTTCGAAAACCAAAAGAAACCAACTTGGGGAAAACCCATATCATTTCCACATTCCAAACTCTTTTAATCCACAGCAATATTACCAACAGGAATAAAAGGTAAAAAAAGGTCAAATCGGTGGATAAAAATTCATACCCCAGAATATCAAAACTTTAGATGTGGAAAAACATGGTATAACTAGTAGGATAACTAAGAATAGTAGATACTAAAAACGTGGAGAACTTATTAAAGCCCACTTGTCCACAAATCCACACACTTAATAACTATAATAAATTCTTTTTTTAAAAATCTATTTAATTACTATTAAAGAAAGAGGAATGTGGATAGCATAAAGAATCTGATGATTTTTGATTAACTTATTTTCAGAAACCCAAGATCAACAAAATGGAAATCAATAGACTTTTTGATCTCATCGCCTACCAAATAAGTATTTATGACAAAGAGGTAGCACTAGCTAGAAAAGTAAATGGTTCGTGGAACAAATACTCCTCGCGTCAACTTAAGGAAATCACTGATAATTTTAGTTTAGCCTTCTTAGCTGCAGGTATTTCCAAAGGAAAAAAAGTGGCCATCATTTCAGATAATAGAGAGGAATGGAATTTCGTGGATTTGGCATTGCAGCAAATTGGTGCTATTTCAGTTCCTATGTATCCCACTATAACTTCTGAAGATTATCGATACATATTTGATCACGCTGAGGTTGAGATGATTTTTGTGGGAAATCAAGAGATCTATGAGAAAGCAAAACCAGTAGCTAAAGACCGGAAGATTTATAGTTTCGATAAACTTGAAGGTGTAGCTTTTTGGGAAGACTTCATGAAAACTGGGGAACATCAAGATTTAGCTCAGCTTGAGCAGTCTAAGGATTCAGTTGACGGATCAGATTTATTTACGATTATTTATACCTCTGGTACAACCGGGAGACCCAAAGGAGTCATGCTTACTCATAAAAATGTCCTCAGTAATGTTATTGGAGTAAGTAAGTTCATTCTTGTGGATAAGGGAACTTCTAGAGTTCTTAGTTTTTTACCACTTTGTCATATTTATGAGCGAACGGGTTTTTTCTGTTGTCTCTATATAGGATCCTCTGTTTATTATGCAGAAAGCCTTGAAAAGATTGGTGAAAATCTAAAAGAGGTAAAACCGCATCTATTTAATACTGTACCAAGGCTTTTGGAGAAGATCTTTGATAAAATAGTATCAAAAGGTTATGAGTTAACTGGGATAAAGAAATCCCTTTTCTTCTGGGCATTAAACTTAGGGTTGAGATACGAGCCCAATGTGGATCAGGGAGCTTGGTATAATTGGCAATTGAAAATGGCAAATAAGCTCATTTTTAGTAAGTGGAGAGAGGCTTTGGGAGGAGAAGTTATTCAGATAAATTCTGGGGCTTCGGCATTGCAACCCAGATTGGCAAGAGTATTTTGGGCAGCAGGGATCAAAATTTGTGAAGGATATGGATTAACAGAAACATCACCGGTAGTTTCAGCTTCTATGGGAACTCATGAAGCAATCAAAATAGGATATGTTGGAAAACTGATTGAAGACGTTTCTGTAAAAATCGCTGAAGACGGTGAAATCCTAGTGAAAGGACCCAATGTGATGCAAGGATACTACAAGCAGGAGGAACTCACGGCAGAGGTGCTTCAAAATGGCTGGTTTCATACAGGAGATATTGGTGAGCTTGAGGGAGAGTACTTAAAAATTACAGATCGTAAAAAAGAAATGTTTAAAACCTCTGGAGGAAAATATGTAGCTCCTCAGGTTATCGAAAACAAAATCAAAGAATCGGCCCTGATTGATCAGATTATGGTAGTTGGAGAAAACAGAAATTTTCCTGCAGCACTGATCGTTCCTAGCGAGGAAGGATTAAGGGAATATTGTCGATACAAGGGATTTCCCTTTACAGAATTAGGGGAGATGATTGTTAAACCGGAGATCATAGAGAAATTTCAACGAGAGATTGACGACTTGAATAAATATTTTGGAAAATGGGAACAAATCAAGCAGTTTAAATTAATCAGTAATGCCTGGGGGATAGAGACTGGAGAGTTGACCCCAACGATGAAATTGAAAAGGAAAGTAATCCATTCGAAATATGAGAATGAGATTGAAGCGTTTTATAGCTCTTGACCTATATCAAAAACTGTTAGTTTAAATTCTACTTCACAGAATCTGGAAAACATAATCAAAAGATAATTTTCAAAATCTTGTTTCGATATTATTCTATAATTTGGATAATATTTTGTTTTCCTGCAGCACCAATCATTTATCGATACATAAATCGGTTATTTTTTAAATAATCAATGGATTATTTGTGATGCATGCATAATTATTTTTTGAGATATAGTATGCATGCATACAAATTATTCGTTACATTAGGTGTCCATAGAAATTGGTAAAATTAAGCCGTATGAAGCGAGAAGAGACTGTAGATTATCATATTAAATCAGCTTGGCATGCCATTTCACGAATGTATAATCAAAAGGCTGTTGGCGAAGGTTTCACCACGGCAATAGGTTTTGTACTGATCAATATTAATTCAAAAGAAGGAACTCCTGCAACGAAAATTGCACCTATGATGGGCTTGGAAACAAGAAGTCTCACCAGGATGCTAAAAAATATGGAGGAAAAGGGATTGATCTACAAAAAACCAGATTTAGTGGATAAGCGCTCTGTTAGGATTTATTTAACAGAAGAAGGAAAGCGCAAGAAAGAAACCTCTGTGAATACCATCAGAGAATTTAACGAACAGGTTAGAGAAGTGGTGAGTGAAAAAGACCTCGGTACATTCTTTAAAGTGTTTGAAAAAATTCAGCTGGTGATCGATCAGGCTCAATCCGAAAATGCGGACCATTTGAATAAAACCATATTTGAACTATAAATTTTATTTTGGTTACGACCAAAAATATAAAACCCAAAAACATGAAACGAACCATTAAGAATGTAGCCATTTTAGGTTCCGGAGTGATGGGATCAAGAATTGCCTGTCATTTTGCGAATATTGGTGTACAAGTACTTCTCCTTGATATTGTTCCTTTTGAATTAACAGAGCAGGAACAAAAGAAAGGATTAACAAAGGAGGATCCAGCTGTCAGAAACAGGTTGGTAAATTCTGCTTTGCAAAGTACCCTCAAATCCAATCCATCAGCGATCTATGACAAAGCATTTGCAGATCGAATTCAGACAGGAAATTTTGATGATGACCTTCACAAAATCAAAGATTATGATTGGGTGATGGAAGTCGTAGTAGAACGGCTAGACATCAAACAGTCGCTTTTTGAAAAAGTAGAGAAGCACAGAAAACCGGGTACATTAATTACATCAAACACTTCTGGTATTCCTATGCACATGATGTGCGAAGGTAGATCAGAAGATTTTCAGGAGAATTTTGCAGGAACTCACTTTTTCAACCCTCCTCGGTACTTAAGATTATTGGAAATAATTCCTGGACCTAAGTCCAAGCCAGAAAATATTGAATTTCTGATGGATTATGGAGATCGTTTTTTGGGAAAAGAAACAGTTCTGTGTAAAGATACACCCGCATTTATTGCTAACAGAGTTGGGGTTTACGCCATTATTTCTGCCATGCACACGGTGGAAAAAATGGGACTGGGAGTTTCAGAAGTGGATAAAATGACGGGTACAGTCATAGGAAGAGCAAAATCGGCAACTTTCAGAACCATGGATGTGGTGGGATTAGATACTACAGTTAATGTGGCCAATAATTTATACAAAGCCCTTCCAAATGATGAGTCGAGAGAAAAATTCAAGCTTCCTAAAATAGTAGAAGTTCTCTATGAAAATAAATGGTTTGGTGATAAAACGGGCCATGGTTATTTCAAAATGATCCGTCATAAAGATGGTAGCAAAGAGCTTAAAGAAATTGATTTTGAAACTTTTGAATACAAGGATGTAGAAAAGCCAAATATCAAAGCTTTGCAAGCCTCAAAAGAAATAGAGGATTTGAAAAAACGAATCAAGTTCTTGGTCAATTTTGACGATAAAGCAGGTGAGTTTTACAGAACTACTTTTTATGATTTATTTAAATATTGCAGCAATAGGATTCCAGAAATTTCCGATGAACTCTATCGAATAGATCAAGCAGTTTGTGCAGGTTTTGGATGGGAATTAGGTCCTTTCGAAACCTGGGATGTATTGGGAGTGAAAGAGACGGTAGAAAAAATGGAAGCTGCAGGTGAGAAGCCGGCAGCATGGGTTTATGAAATGCTTGAAGCTGGAAATGATTCCTTCTATCAGGTGATTGAAGGCAAAAAGCATTACTACGATATTCCGACTAAATCTTACAAGGAAATTCCAGGCATAGAAGAGTTTATCATTTTAGATACGCTGAAATCTGCCGGGAAAAAACTTTGGGAGAATCCAGGTGCTTCTGTATATGATATGGGTGATGATGTGATTGGCCTGGAATTTCATACGAAAATGAATTCAATGGGTCAGGAAGTGATCGAAGGAATAAATACCGCGATAGGAATGGCGGAGAAATCACATAAAGGATTGGTGATAGGAAATGAAGGAGCCAATTTCTCAGCTGGTGCCAATTTGGCCATGCTATTTATGTTTGCAGGCGATCAAGATTTCGATGAAATCAACCTGATGATTGCTCAATTCCAAAATACGATGATGAGGGCTAGATTTTCATCAATTCCAGTGGTTCTTGCTCCACATAATATGGCCTTGGGAGGTGGATGTGAATTGTCCCTACACTCAGATCATATTCAGGCGCACGCTGAGTTATACATGGGCTTGGTGGAAGTTGGTGTAGGATTGATTCCTGCTGGAGGAGGAACCAAGGAAATGACCTTGAGATTTTCCAATGAAATCGAATCAGGAGATGTGGAGTTAAATAGATTGCAGGAACGCTTTATGAATATTGCGATGGCAAAAGTATCTACATCTGCAGAGGAAGCGAGAAATCTGGGATATTTAAGAAATAGCGATGGGATTACTTTAAATCGAAAAAGACAGCTGGCAGAAGCCAAGCAAAAAGTGATTTCCCTTTACGATCAAGGCTATTCTCAGCCTGTGGAACAGAATATTAAAGTAATGGGTAAATCTTCTTTGGCACTGTTTGAGGCTGGAATTACAGGAATGCAATACGGAGCATATATTTCTGAGCACGATGCGAAGATTGCCAGAAAACTAGCGTGGGTAATGTCTGGAGGGGATTTATCTTCTCCAACAGAGGTATCAGAAAGACATTTATTGGATTTGGAACGGGAGGCTTTTTTAAGTCTTACCGGAGAGAAAAAGACCTTAGAGAGAATTCACAGCATTTTGTTTAAAGGAAAACCTTTGAGGAATTAAGAATGTAGAAGCTGGATTTTAGTATCAAGTAGCAAGACTTTAGACATAGATAAGAATACAAATTATGCACAATTTCAAAGAGCTTAAAGTTTGGCAGAAATCTGTTGATTTTGCAGTCAAAGTCTATTCTGCCACGAAGGATTTTCCAATGGAGGAAAAGTTTGGTCTTGTTTCTCAAATGAGAAGAGCGGGTGTATCAATCCCTTCAAATATTGCAGAAGGTTGTGCAAAAACTTCGGGAAAATCATTCGTAAATTCTTTAGAAATAAGCCTTGGAGAAAGTTTTGAGTTGGAAACCCAATTGATTATTTCTGAACGTGTAGGAATCCTTGATTCAGAAAAAGCGATAGAAATGGAAAAAGAACTTGGTGAAGTACAACGAATGATTACAGGACTTAAATCATCTCTTGAAGCAAGATCTTGATACTAAATACTAGATACTCTTAGAACCCATATTAACTAAAAATAAAATAATAAATGGAAGCATATATAGTAAACGGATATAGATCAGCAGTCGGAAAAGCCAAAAAAGGTGGTTTTCGATTTTACAGGCCAGATGATTTAGCTGCTGATGTGATCAAACATCTAGTGGCTAACACTCCAGGTCTGGAAACGAAACATGTGGATGATTTAATCGTCGGAAATGCCGTTCCTGAAGCAGAGCAAGGAATGCAAATGGGTAGGATGATTTCCTTATTGGCACTTGGAGTAGAAAACCCAGGCTTTATAATCAATAGATATTGTGGATCAGGACTGGAAGCAATTGCTTTGGCGGTAGGCAAAATCAAAGCTGGTATGGCAGATTGTATCATTGCCGGAGGGACAGAAAGTATGTCCATGGTTCCAATGATGGGATATAAGACGGTATTGAATTATAAGATTGCTACGGAGCACCCAGATTATTATATCAGCATGGGGCTTACAGCAGAGGAGCTGGCCAAGGAATACGGGATTACTCGCGAAGAGTCTGATGCTTTTTCCGTTAAATCTCATGAAAAAGCTTTGGCAGCTATAGCAGAAGGAAGATTCAAAGATGAGATTGTTCCTGTAGAAGTTGAGGAAACTTATTTGGATGAAAAAGGGAAAAAGAAAACCAGAAAATATACTGTAGATACAGATGAAGGGCCAAGACCAGGTACTACCATGGAAGTATTATCTGGATTAAGACCTGCCTTCAAAAATAAAGGACAAGTAACAGCAGGCAACTCTTCACAGACTTCTGATGGGGCAGCATTTGTGGTGGTAATGTCCGAAAGATTTATGAAATCATTGAATCTTGAACCTGTGGCCAGATTAGCATCTTATTCAGTTGCTGGTGTTGAGCCTCGAATAATGGGAATTGGCCCGAAAGAGGCTGTTCCAAAAGCGCTAAAGCAAGCGGGTTTAACACTGAATGACATTGATTTGATTGAGTTAAATGAGGCGTTTGCTGCTCAAGGTCTGGCAGTAATCAAGTCATTGGATATGAATCCTGACATTGTCAATGTAAATGGAGGTGCAGTGGCATTAGGTCACCCATTAGGTTGTACTGGTGCCAAACTATCAGTTCAGATGTTTAATGAACTTCAAAAGCGGAATAAGAAATACGGTTTAGTGACTGCCTGCGTAGGAGGAGGACAGGGAGTTGCCGGAGTTTATGAGCTCTTGAAGTAGAAAGTAGAAAAATAAAGAAAACAGCATTCCATATACCAAACTATGGCTAATACAATCAAAGGAGGAGAATTCCTCATCAAGGAAACACTTGCTCAGGATGTATTCATCCCAGAGCAATATACTGAAGAGCAAAAAATGATGGCTCAGGCCTGTCAGGATTTTATCGATACGGAAATCACCCCAAAAATCGAAGAAATAGACAGCATGAAAAACCCGGACCTTGTTCCCTCAATTTTCAAAAAAGCCGGAGAACTTGGGCTTTTGGGAATTTCTGTGCCTGAGGAATATGGAGGCATGGGGATGAACTTTGTGACTTCTATGTTGATCGCCGATATTATTGGATCAGCAGGTTCATTTTCTACCACTTATGGAGCACATACGGGAATAGGAACCTTACCGATTCTTTATTATGGTTCAGAGGAGCAAAAGCAAAAATACCTTCCAAAGCTTGCTACTGGAGAATGGGCTGCATGTTATTGTTTGACAGAACCAGATGCTGGTTCGGATGCCAACAGTGGTAAAACAAAAGCGACCTTAACAGAAGATGGAAAGCATTACCTGATCAATGGTCAGAAAATGTGGATTTCCAATGCTGGATTTGCTGACTTGTTCATAGTGTTTGCCAAAATCGAAGAAGATAAAAATTTGACAGCCTTCATCGTGGAAAAATCCTTTGGGGGAATTACCATGAACGAGGAAGAAAAAAAGATGGGTATCAAAGGCTCATCGACCAGACAAGTTTTCTTTAATGATTGTAAAGTTCCGGTAGAAAACATGCTTTCTGATCGCCAAAATGGCTTCAAGATAGCCGTGAATATTCTAAATATTGGTCGTATCAAGTTAGGCTCCGGAATCCTAGGGGGTGTTCGTACGGTTACCACCAAGGCAATTAACTATTCTACTGAGAGAAAGCAATTTGGCGTAAGCATCAATTCTTTTGGAGCGGTAAAATCCATGTTAGCTGAGATGGCTATTCGAACCTATGTCTCTGAATCCCTTTGCTATCGTGCTGGACAGGATATTGAAGATCAAATCAATGAGTTTATCACGGATGGAATGCCTGAAAACGAAGCAAAATTGAAAGGTGTGGAAATGTTTGCTATGGAATGTGCGATTGCTAAAATCCATGGCTCAGAAGTTTTGGATTATGTTGTAGATCAAGGTGTTCAGATTTATGGTGGAATGGGTTATTCCGCCGAGGCTCCAATGGAAAGAGCTTACCGTGATGCCAGAATTGCGAGAATCTATGAGGGAACAAATGAAATTAACCGGATGCTGATGATTGGAATGCTTCTCAAGCGTGCCATGAAAGGAGAGGTAAACCTTTTCGAACCAGCAATGGCAGTATCTGCAGAGTTAACTTCTGTTCCATCATTTGAGTCCATAGATACCTCAGAGCTTTTTGCTGCTGAAAAAGAGGTATTGAAAAAATTAAAAAAGGTATTCTTGATGGTAGGAGGAAAAGCTGCCATGGCCTTACAGGAAAAGATCGAAGATGAACAAGAGATCATGATGAATTTGGCCGATGTGATGATTGAAATTTATGCAGCGGAATCTGCCATTTTGAGGACAGAAAAACTAGTAAGCCTTAAAAGCGAAGCAGAGTGTAGCCATCAAATAGCGATGAGTCAGGTTTACTTATCAGAGGCAATTGATAAAATTCAATCTGCAGCCAAAGAAGCCATCGCTAGTTTCACAAAAGGAGATGAGCAGAAGGTAATGCTGATGGGGCTCAAACGATTTACGAAAGCTGATCTGGTGAATACCAAAAAATTAAGAAGACAGATTGCTGATTATATGATTGATCAAGGGAAATATCCTTTCTAATCTGAATAGAATACTAATTGAAACCTCTGGAATTATTTTCAGAGGTTTTTTTATGTAGATATTATGGAAGAGTTGAAATAATCTTTCGGGATTAATTAAAAAACCCCAAATTAGTATCGATGAAAAACCTAATTAACCTTTTTGCAGCTAGTTTGCTGCTTTTTACTGTGATTTCTTGTACCTCTGGCACAAAAGAAATTGGGGCTGATATCAGTACTGAAACAGAACAAATTGAAGCTGGAAAAGTACTCTTTGAGCAGAATTGTTCTACCTGTCATAACTTTAACCAAAGTGCCATTGGACCTAATTTGAGTGGTCTGACAAGAAAAGTTGAATCCGAATGGATTCGGGGATTTATTAAAAACCCACAAGAGAAAATTGACCAGGGAGATGAGCGAGCCAAAGAGCTTTATGAAAAGTATAAAGTTTATATGCCTGCTTTTCCAACCTTGAAAGAAGAGGATATCAATGCGCTTTTAAGTTACATGCACACCTATGAAAGGGCACCAGTCGAAGTCAATGATTCCGAAAAACTGGAAGATCCAATACCTGAAAAAATCTCAAAATCAGATTTGAATTTGGAATTGGAGTATTTCGCTCAAATTCCGGCTTCCGACAAAGCCTCTCCCCTAGCGAAAATCACCAAGATGGAATGTGAGCCGGTTTCAGGAAGGTTTTTTGTTCAGGATCAACATGGGATTATGTATGAAATCCGTGATTCTAAACCCTATGAGTATTTCAATCTAAAATCGTATTTCCCAGATTTTGTCTCAAAGCCAGGGTTGGCTACAGGTTTTGGTAGTTATGCTTTCCATCCCGATTTTACAAATAATGGGCTTTTATATACTTCCCATACAGAAAAGCCTGGAAATAAACCTAAGGACTTTGATTATGCAGATAGTATCAAAGTAACTATGGAGTGGGTGATCACAGAATGGACGTTAGAAGATCCTAATGCGGAAACTTTTAAAGGAACAGGGCGAGAACTCATGCGAATTGATGTAGTAACTCAAATCCATGGAGTTCAGGAATTGGCCTTTAATCCTAATGCAAGCCCAGGAGATGAAGATTATGGCTTATTATTTATAGGTATTGGAGATGGAGGAAGCGCAGAAAGCGGATTTTCATTTATCGCAGATCATCAAGGAAGTAAAATATGGAGTAGTATTATGCGGATAGACCCTAGTGGGTCAAATAGTGCCAATGGAAAATATGGTATCCCAGCTTCAAATCCCTTTGCAGGAGTACCAGGAAAATTGGGAGAAATATATGCCTATGGATTCCGAAACCCCAACCGTATTTTTTGGGATCCGAAAGGAAGGATGCTGGCTACAGAAATAGGTCATCATAATATTGAAGAGTTGAATTTGATTGAGCCAGGTAAGTTTTACGGTTGGCCGATTCGAGAGGGTACTTTTGTTATTAATCCATTTGGTAATATGAGCAACCTCTACCCTCTTCCTGCGGATGATTCCTTATTGAATGCTACCTATCCATTGTTGCAATTTGATCACGATGAAGGAAATGCCATCATTGCAGGATATTTTCCTGAAGGTGGGCCATTTAAAGGAAAATTACTCTTTGGGGATATTCCCTCCGGCAAGCTGTTCTTCTCAGATTTGAATCAATCCCAACCAGAAATACTTGAAATAGGAGTAGTATATGATGGGAAGGAAACCACCTTGAGGGATTTATGTCAAAATGGTCGGGTAGATTTAAAATATGGACAAGATTGTCAAGGTCAAGTTTATGTAATGACCAAAGCCGACGGAAAAATTTATAAAATCATCAATCAATAAACCCTAAAATTCCAGCCATGAAAAAGTTTAGCCTTTTCCTCTTTCTATTATTTATTGGGTTTTCGGCATGTCAAAATCAGACAGAGGAAGGCCAAGTAGAATTTGTAGTTGATGAAGAAGCAAAGGCAAGACTGGACTCGACGCTCAGCAGCTATGTAGAATCGGGGAATGTCGCTGGCATTTCTGCCCTGATCTTTGAAAAAGACAAAGAAGTGTACTTCAATGCTTATGGCTATGCCAATCAGGAGAAAAATATTCCAATGGACAGGAATACAATCGTTCAGATTTATTCCATGACAAAGCCTATTACGGGTACTTCACTTATGACTCTTTACGAAGAGGGTGCTTTTCAGTTGGATGATCCATTAGAAAAATATGCTCCTGAATTTTCTGATATGAAAGTCTATCAGGGTGTGGATGAGGAAGGAAATTTGATTTTGGAGGATGCCAATAGACCTGTGACGATTCGAGATATTACCAGACATACTGCAGGTTTTCCAAATAGAGATAATATTCCGGGCTTAAGTGAGCTGATGAAAGAAAAAGATGCCAGAAGTTATGAAAATACCTTAACTCAGATGGCAGCAAAAATTGGCAGCACTCCCCTATGGTTCCAACCGGGTGCACAGTGGGAATATGGTCAGTCAGTGGATGTACAGGCATTTTTGGTAGAAAGAATTTCCGGAGTTCCTTATCAAACCTATGTTAGAGAGCATGTTTTAGATCCATTGGGAATGGATGAGACAAGGTATGTAGTTCCTGAAAGTGATTTGGATAGATTCTCTGCTGCCTACCAAAGGACTGGAGAAGGGCAATTGACCCAGATGCCTGATTCTTCTGCTCATGCTTTCAATTTAAAAAAATGGCCATTGACTCCCGGAGGATTTGGCTTGACGTCAACTCTGGATGATTATATGACTTTTGCCCGGATGCTGGTGAAGCAGGGTTCTATTAATGGAACACAGATATTGAAACCTGAAACTGTTAAATTAATGGCTACCAACCACCTTGCGGATTCGGTTACAGAAAGGTCTTGGCTTCCGAGTAAAGGAAATGTCGGTTTTGGGATTGATTTTGCAGTTAGGACAGATCCTCCTGCAAGCCAAGAGGAGATGAATGGAGTAGTTGGTGAATTCTTTTGGGACGGAGCTGCAAGTACACTTTTTTGGGTAGATCCGGTAAATGAACTTACTGCAGTATTGTTTGTACAACTGTTTCCATATGATGGTATTGGCCTACACAAAAACTTCCGCGATGCTGTTTATGGAAAATTTGAACCTAATAGCCAATAACTTTTATAAGATCTTAATGATGAAGGGTTTCCGTTCATTCTAATTTTTCTTTAGCTTGGTGATTACAGATTTTTTTAATTGCCTATAAACCACCAAGTATGATCAAGATTATTAAAAAGAAGTTCAAGCAAGCTTGGGCATGGATTTGTGCCAAATTTCTACTAATCAAGCCCGGAGACAATTCGTTTAAAGGTGCAGCTGTAGGTTTGCTGATAGGTAGTGTTGGATTGCTCCTTCTTTCTTCACTACTGAGAGCTATTAATATTCGAGATCCATGGGTTTTAGTACTGGGCTTATTGATGGTTGCAGCAGCAGTTTTGTCGGGAATGCTGAGTGCAAGGCTTTATAACTTGTTGAACAGAATTCCCAGATGGAATAAAATCGCTTTTTTCGCGTCCATTCCACTATTATTTACGGTGTTTTTTGGAAATGAGAAGTTGCTATTGGCATCCATACTGATTTTTTCTTTGCTGGGAGCCACTTGGTTTACCTTATCCAAAACTGGTTTTAAAAACCTAAAAACACCGAAGAAAGTTGTCTTCATAATCGGTGCACTTATTGGAATTGCAGGCCTCATTATGTCCATTTATTACTATTCCCTAAAGGGGCTTGAAATGGATGAAATCGAAAATGCTGCTCTTTATTCCGAAGTTTCCATCCCACACATTGCTGGAGAATCTCCTGCTACCAAAGGAAAGTATGTTGTGAAAACCATGAGCTATGGTAGTGGAATGGACAAGCATAGGGAGGAATTTGGAGAAGAGGTTACCTATAAAACAGAATCAGTAAACGGAGTTGCTTTTTTGGATGATTGGGATGGGTTTGGTGGTTGGTGGAGAGAAAAGTACTGGGGATTTGATTCAAAAGCCCTACCTATCAACGGCAGGGTTTGGTATCCTGAAGGGACGGGGCCATTCCCATTAGTTTTAGTTGTTCATGGGAATCATTCCATGCAGGATTATTCAGACCCAGGTTATGATTATTTGGGAGAGTTATTAGCCTCCCGAGGAATGATTTTGGCTTCTGTTGATGAAAATTTCATCAATGGTTCTTGGTCTGATCTTTTTGGAGGATTAAGCAAAGAAAATGATGCCCGAGGTTGGCTGTTGTTAGAGCATTTAAAGGTTTGGGAGGAGTGGAATTCTTCTTCAGACCATGCTTTTGCTGGGAAAATAGATATGAGTAGAATTTCCTTGATTGGTCATTCCAGAGGTGGTGAGGCGGTTGCTCATGCAGCAATGCTAAATGAATTGGATTTTTATCCAGATGATGCAACCATTCCTTTGGGTTATCATTTCAACCTTCAATCCATCATTGCCATTGCTCCAGTTGATGGACAATACGAACCAGGAGGCACCTTAACCAAACTCAAAGACATCAACTATTTCGTTTTCCACGGTGCTCAAGATGCCGATGTAAGTTCATTTATGGGATCTATGCAATTTGAGCGAGTAACATTTGAAGATTCTAGCTATCACTTTAAGACTGGGCTTTACATTCAAGGAGCAAATCACGGACAGTTTAATACTTCTTGGGGAGATAATGATACTGGTAATCCTTTCAAAGGCCTAATTAATTTAGAGCAGCAGTTGGATGAAAAAAGCCAGCAAGAAATTGCGAAGGTTTATATCAGTGCTTTTTTGGAAATTACCTTAAGGAAGAAAATAAAATACCTTCCTTTATTTATGGATGCCCGACAAGGAAAAAACTGGCTTCCCGAGACGATATATTTGAATCAATTTGAAGATTCTAACACTAAGTATCTGGTCGATTTTAACGAGGATTTTGATGTGATTACAGCATCTAATAATGGAAAAATCCATGGGGAAAACTTAACCGTATGGAGAGAATCAGAAGTCAAATTAAATTATCGGGAAAAGGGCACTAGAGCAGTTTATTTGGGATGGAACTATGATTTGGAAGATAGCTTAAAAGAAAAACCAATTGAAACTAGTGTCCCAGACTCTTTGATTGCTACCTATACTTTGGACTTACCTGTGGGAGAATACCATTTAGATTCTACCTCTGTTTTTGTTTTTGAAATGTCAGAATCCACAGAAAGCTCCAACCCTAAAACGGGTGGAAAATGGGTGAATGAAAATAACAATGAGGAGGTGAGTAACTCCAACGATGAGATTGAAGAAGAAAGCAAGAATGAAAATCTGGAAGAAAAGGAAAATGAGGGTCAAGAAGGTGAGGAAAAGGAGGATTCAGATGAGAAGGAACCCGAAAAGCCTTTGGACCTGAGTATTTTGCTTGTTGATTCTTTAGGAAATGAAGTGAAATTTTTACTCAGTGATTTTTCTGCCCTCCAAAGACAGGTTAAAGTTCAAATTTTAAAAACAGATTTTTTGGAGAATGATGGAACTTCGGAGATCGTATTCCAAAAATTTGCTTTTGAACTACAAGCATTTCGTTCCAAGAACCCAGCCTTTGAATCGAGTAAGCTAAAGCGTATCCGGTTTATTTTTGATCAGAATGAAAAAGGGGTGGTTGTTATGAATCATATTGGGTTTATGAAAAAGTTGAATTCGGTGACAACACTTTAGAAATGAGCTATTTCGAGCGTTTATCCTAATATTCTACCGAATAGTAAATTTTATTAGTCATCAATTTTCTAATTTGTCAAATTGACAAAATAAACCAATATTGACTTCCAAACTCAATCATTCCCAATAACCTGATTTAAGTATGTTCTCTTTAAATACCAGAGAAAGCTATTTCACCCTTATGGCTTTCCTATTGATCTTTGCTTTGGGTAGCTGTAAAGAATCTAAACCCACCGATGATCCCACAGTTAAACCTGAAGAAAATAGGTTTACAAAAGTGGTATTGACAGAGGGAATGGATGAACCCATGGAAATGACTTTCCTTCCCAATAGTAGAATTCTCTTTGTGGAAAGAAAAGGTGGCGTCAAAATTCTAGACGAAAAAACTGGGGAATTGACCCTGGTCACTACCATCCCAGTTAATACAAAATACACAAACAAGGAAGGTGCTGTCAGAGAAGCTGAAGAGGGATTAATGGGTGTAATCGCACATCCTGATTTTGAGCAAAATCATTGGGTTTACCTATATTATGCAGATCCGGTAGATACGAAACATGTGTTGGCTAGGTATGAACTGCAAGGGAATGAATTGGTAGAAAGCTCCAAAAAAATCTTGTTAGAGATTCCTACTCAAAGAGAAGAATGTTGCCATACTGGTGGAGGAATGGCCTTTGATCAAGAAGGCAATTTATTTTTAACGGTAGGTAATAATACTGCCAATCCTAGATTAGGTACATCCAATCTGGATGAGAGACCAGGTCATGAAAATGCTGATGATCAAAGAGCGCCAGGAAACACCAATGATTTAAGAGGTAAAATTTTAAGAATCCATCCAGAGGATGATGGAACCTACAGCATTCCTGAAGGAAATTTATTTCCTGTTGGGACTGAAAAAACAAGACCCGAAATCTACACGATGGGTCACAGAAACCCCTGGAGACCTACGATTGATAGTGAAACAGGCTATTTGTATTGGGGAGAAGTGGGGCCAGATGCCTCTATTGACTCTATTTGGGGTCCAAGAGGATATGATGAATTTAATCAGGCCAAAGGTCCGGGCTTTTTTGGATGGCCATATTTCATTGGCAACAACTATCCTTATACCAGCCATGATTATGAAACAGAAACCTTTGGTGAATTCTACGATGTAAATAACCCAGTCAATGAATCTGTCAATAACACAGGTTTAAGAGAATTGCCCACTCCTGTAATTCCTGCATTCATTTGGTATCCATATGGGGTATCCGAAGAGTTTCCTTTAGTAGGAAGTTCTGGAAGGAGTGCCACAGGTGGACCTGTATTTAGGAAAGCTGATTTTGCACCTGATGCTCCCTTTACTTTTCCAGCTTATTATGAAGGGAAATGGTTGATCGTGGAGTTTATGAGAGGCTGGATTATGTCTGTATCCATGGATGAAAATGGAGATTATCAATCGATGGAAAGATTTTTGCCAAACGATACATTTAGCTCTGCTATTGATATGGATTTTGGTCCTGATGGTGCCTTGTATGTTTTAGAATATGGAAGTGCATGGTTTAGAGGAAATTCCAATTCGAGAATTGTAAAAATCGAGTACAATGCAGGAAACAGAAAGCCAAATGTCCATGCATCAGCTGATAAATTAGCTGGAGCTATTCCTTTTACTACCAATTTTTCAGCAGAAGGTACGAATGACTTTGATGATTATGATGAGGGAAATTTGAAGTATTCTTGGGCTATCAAATCGTCTGATGGTTCAGCGGTAGAACTAGAGGGCCCTAACCCATCCTATACATTTGAAAATGCAGGTGAATATCAGGCGACTTTAACAGTTACTGATACCAAAGGCGAATCAAATTCTGCTAGCTTGGATTTGATTGCTGGAAATGAGGAACCAGTGGTTATCATTGATTTTGACGGGAAAAACCGAACATTCTACTTCGGAGAGAGCTCACTAAATTATCAAGTTCAGGTTTCTGACAAGGAAGATGGTAGCAGCGCAGATGGCAGTATCAAAGCAAATGAGGTAGCCGTTACATTTGACTATGTGCCTGCTGGTTTTGATCCGATCGAAATTGCTTCTAAACAAAGTGGAGCAGAATCTATGGCTGTGCTAACCATTGGCAAAAATCTTATTGAGTCAAGCGATTGTAAGTCTTGTCATCAATATGACAAAGCTTCTATTGGACCAAGCTATCAAGCTGTGGCTGATAAATATGAAAACACTGCAGAAAATGTAAAAATGTTAGTGGGCAAAGTAATTAATGGTGGAAGTGGTGTATGGGGAGATCATGCCATGAGTGCGCATCCTCAATTATCAGAGTCAGATGTTACCAGGATGGTAGATTATATCATGAATATGAATGAACTGAAACCTACTGTAGAATCCCTTCCTTTAGCTGGATCTGTAAATGCAGAAGTTCCAGAAGGGGAAGATGGCGAAGGAGGTTATTTGTTACGTGCTTTCTATACAGATAAAGGTTCTGGAAACACACCATCTTTAACAGGAGAGGACTATGTTGCCTTGAGAAATCCATTCCTAGACCCACAACTGTCAGCAGATCGTAAAGGAGTCCAATTGTTAACCACACCAAGAGTTAGCTTCTCGATGATTGGAGATCAGTCCTATTTTAGTTTCAAGGATATCGACATGACAGGTATCAAAGAAATCATGTTTTATCTAGGTATCAGTGATCGTGTGGGAGCTATCGGTGCATCTGTAGAGGTTAGATTAGATTCTCCTACTGGAGAATTATTAGGAGAAACAGAAAAAGTTACGAAAGCTCCTGCAGGTGGAGGCTTTAGACCACCGGAAGGGATGACTATGACAGAATGGAGAAGACAATTGTCCGCTACCCCTTCAACAAAAATTTCTGAAGTGTCAGGGACTCATGATATTTACTTTATCTTTAAGAATTCAGAGGCAGCCCCAGATCAGGTATTGGTTTCTGTAAATGAAGTAGAGTTTAAAAACAAGTAATTCAAGTTTGAGTCAAAACCGTATGGTTTAAAGATACAAACCCGAAATAGCCAAGCCCCAGATCGAAAGGTCTGGGGCTTTTTGCTTCAATAGGATTTTGATAAACGCCTATGAGTGAAAACAGCTTGAAATTCATCAATTCCAACTTTAAAAACCTTAAATTCAATACAATACTTTTTTTATATCTTTTTGGAAATGGATTTACAAAGCGGAAGTTTTATTCAATCAGCTATTGAAATAGTATTATCCAATTTGGATGATAGTGATTTTAATGGAAATGAATTGGCTTCTGCCTTATCCCTAAGTAGAGAACAAACTCATCGGAAATTAAAAAAATCTACTTCATTATCCACGGGTAGATTTATCAGATATATAAGGTTACTCAAAGCCTATGAATATCTGCTAAAAACTGATTTTACCGGTTCAGAGATTAGTTTTAAAGTAGGTTTTGACAATCCTTCCTATTTCAATAAGTGCTTCAAAGATGATTTTGGAATTAGTCCAGGAGAGATCAAAAAAATGGAAGATACCTTCAGCCCTAAAGGGAAAGATATCTACGAATTTTATTTGCATCCGGAAATTCATGAAATACTAAAAAAAGCCATCCCTTTGCCTTGGGATGTCGATTCAACTTCGAAAAAAAACTATCAAAGTTTGATTTGGATAGCACTCTTGATCATTGTTCCATTCGGAATTTATTTTTTTCAAAAAGAAGACTCATCAAAATTCCATTTACCTCAGAACTCCAGAATCGCAATTGTTCCTTTAAAAAACGAAACAGGAAATTCTCAGCTGAATTCCATAGGTGAAATTGCCAGTAGCTGGATTGCTACGCAGCTGGATAATGTGGAAGGTATCAAAACTGTTCCTGCTTTTACTGTAGATGAATACCTTCCTAGCTTGGGTGTATTAAGCAATGATCAGGAAAATCGACCTACCTTTTCAGAGTTGGTTGATGCTCGGAACTTACTGATTGGGAATTATTACCTATCGAACGATGTAATTTATTTTGATGTGAGTTTGATTGATGGTATATCACTGGAATCGATCTATCATTTTCCAATCAAAAAAGGGCATAGGGATAGCGTGATGTCCATAATTGAAGAAATAAGACTGGATGTCTTGGGACTCCTTGTCAATTTGGAAGATGTAAAAATCGGGAAATTGAAACCTCCGAGCTATGATGCATACAGTGCATATTTAAAAGGACTTGCTGAAATGAAAGATGGATTATATCCATCTAAGGCCTATAATTATTTCAGAGAAGCTACCACTCTGGAACCCAATTTTGTCATGGCCCAGATTTTTATGTCCTGGTTTGTCGATTATTCAAAAGTTGACTCAATCATGGAAAGGGTTGAAAAAATTCCCACAATGACCCAATATGAAATGTCCTTATACCTTGAGCAATCAAATATGTTTCAAAGAAGGTATAAGGAAGCTTTGCAGGTTTGCTTGGGCATATTGGATGATTATCAGCAGGATTATTATTTTAATATTATGGCAGGACATAAATACAAGTCTCTTTTTATGCCAGAAAAAGCCTTGGAAGTATTAGCCCAAGTTCAGAATCCCAATGTCAATGAAATGGGTTTGATTTGGCATTATTTCAAAACTAGGAATAAAGCAGAATCTCTCCTGATGCTCCACAGGTTTGATGAATGTGTTGAATATTTAAAGTCGATTCCGGAAGATTTACAAAATTCAGCTATTCCCGAATTATGGATTAGTACCTATGTAGGGATGGGAAAAGGGCGGGGTTCGGTGGATAGTTTGCTAAATACCTATCGTGATCAATCACTTTATCCAGCATATTTGGTTCATGCAGCATTGGAATATCAATTAAAATCCAATGATTCTTCGTCGAAGTATTTTGCGAATAAAGCGATTGAATTCCTAAAAGAATTTCCGAATGAAGGAGTTGGAGATTATGACTTGATCGATGCTTATTTTTTAGCTGGAGATCTGGAAAATGCCGAGAGCTTGATAAATGATAGGCTAAAACTTCAGCCAAAATTGAAGCTAGAATTAGAGATCTATTTGACTTATGTAAAAGCAAAAAGAAGTTCCTTTAATCAAATTGAAAATCTCCTCAATCAATTTGGAGATCAAACGGAATTAAAATGGAGACGGCACGAATACCCCTACCACATTGCCTATCATAAAGCCAGGATTTTAGCTTTGGCAGGTTTTAAAAAAGAAGCGATTTCACAATTGGCAATAGCCAAGGAAGAAGGACAATTAAGACATTATTGGGATTATGAAAGAGATATATTTTTAGTCTCGCTTTTTGATGACCCTGATTTTCAAAAACTTGTTCAGGTGGAAAGCTGATTTTGCAACTATTTTATAAGGATATGCCACAGATTTGATATGTATGCCACAAGATTCATGGCGAATTTTCATAGCAACTTTAAACATTAGTACTATGAAAAATTACTTTATCATGTCGGCAGTTTTCCTTCTGGGATTTTTAGCTGCAATGGGCTTTAAAGAAAAAGCCAATCCTGAAAAACATATTGCGATCTCTGATTTTCCAAAGAATATGGTCATCAATCACTTGGATGATTGGGGAGGTATGTCTGTAGCAGTAAACGAAATGCCTGCTGGTACAGACTTGGGGCCTTTATTGGAAGGCCTGAAAAATAATTCTTGTCAAGTTCCACATTGGGGATACATCATCAAAGGTTCTTTGAAAATGATTTATGATGAGGATGGTGAAGTAATCTTAAATGAGGGAGACTTGTTTTATATGCCTCCGGGACATTCAGCTGTAGTTTTGGACGACCTTAAACTATTAGATTTTAGTCCGGAGAAAGGAATGAAACAAGTAGTGGAACATATTGAGAAAAAGGTAGCGGAGATGAATCAAAACTAAACAAAGATTGATCCTGAATACTCTATATAAACAGGAATAGCCCACGATTGAAACCATGGGCTATTTCTATTGTCTTTCGACTATTATCTATTGCCTAATCAATTATCTTTCTTCACTGTCGTATCCTTCTTGGTTTGGGTGCTGCTTTTAAGGAATCCTTTCAACAAATTTTTGGCTTCTTCTACTGCTTTGTCTTTACTGGCATTAGTTTGCTTATCCACTTCTTTTTTCGCGCTGTCTTGAGCAACTTCAGATTTCAGCTTTAATTGCTGCTTAACACTGTCCTGAGAAGCGTTAAATTCCTCTGTAGCTTTAGTCTTTAAGGATAAAGTTTCTCCACTGATCCTTGCTTTGAGTGCATCTGCTACCAGCGATTCAATGCTATTACCACCGGCTAATCCCACTTTTGGTGATTTATAGGTTCCTGTAAGATTAAGTGCTAAAGGAATGGTTGTATTTTCATCGACTTTCGTACCTGTGACCGTTGCCAACAAGGAATTGGCCTGCGAACCGAATTTATTTGCAGGCACATCCAAATTGATCAAGTAATTGATTGAGCCATCAAATCCAGCTGTACCCTGAACCTTGGCCTGATAATCCCAAAGTTTCACATCAAATGGTTTCACATCCATTACTCCATTGTCTATAGAGATTGGAATGGTAACATTCTTTAGCTGTAAAGTATTGACATCTTTTAGTTTGGTAAGACTCGTGATGCCTTCTAGGATTTTACTGTCCTTTAAAGCGGTTTCTGCCACTTTCAATAGACCGTTTCCATCCAAACTAGCTAATAATGGCATCATGTCTTGACCCAAAACTCCAGAAAAATTCAAATTGGAATTGAAGGTACCTGTTAGATTTTGTGCAATCGGTGCAAATGCCTTTACAGTGTTCAATGTACTAAATGCCTCAGAAATGCTTAGATCGGATACATTTAAATCGAAATTAAATTTCGGTGTAGATAAATCCCTTGAGTCATAGCTACCAGTCAAGGCAATTCTACCTCCCATCGTACTCATAGAGGCATCCCTGAAAGTAAGAATCCCATCTTTCAATAGCATTTCACCTTTCATTTCCTTCAGGTTCATATTGTCGTATAAAACCTCGTTGGCTGCAACTGACATGGTGAAATCTATATTTTTGGGAAGCTCAATGACGGTGAGTTCAGAATTAGAGCTATCGGTTTGAGTCGATTCACTCATCCATTCATTTACATTGAAACGCGGACTGTTGACAGTCAGCTGACCTTTAAGAGTTCCATTCTCTCCCAAAAGGTAATTCATATAATTACTCAATGAACCACTGGCATTGACTTGGCTTTCACCAAGCTTGGAATCCATTTGTGTCAAAGTAATTCGTTCAGGGCTGAACGTAGCATTAGCTTTAGAAATCTCTACTCCTTGTGGAACATCAACAGAATTGTATTTAAAATTGGAAACGTCTATAGAACCCTTCGTTTCCAGTTGTTGGTAGTTTTTAGCTTCTATGGCGGCATAAGAACCTTTAGTTTGTATATCAGCCAGAATTTTCCCTTCCATGCTCATGTCTTCCATTGGGAAAATTGTCAAAAGCTTTTTCAAGTCTACGGCACCTTTTACCTGCCCATTCCAGTTGAGTTTATCAAAGTCCTCAATGGTCATGTTTCCTTGGATTTCTTCTCCTTCCAACTCGAAACCAAATTGGCTCAAGTTTACCAAGAAGTCATTCATTTTTCCTGTGCTGTTTTTAACGATAGCCTTGACATTGATAGCTTCCAAAGGCGCAGGATAGTCAGCACTTTTTGCATACCCATTCACTAATGAGAAGTTTGCATCAATGTTTGGAATTTCATTTGCTACTGAGTCATATCTTCCTTTTGCGACAGCATCAAGAGCTAGGTTACCTTTCAGATCCATTCCCTCTATTGGGAAAATAGAAGTCAATTCTTCTAAATTCAAGTTTCCTTTTACAGCCGCATCAATGGTATATGAAATCAAATCTGATAAGAAAAATTTACCTGAAATCGGATTGCTACCAAAGTCCAAATTGAAATTTGGGATGGAAATAGAGGTATTATCTATTTGGTCTGTTTCATTCAACACCTGCATGTCTAAATTGACATTTTTCACGGGTTTTGGCAGATCCTGATATTTAAACATCCCATCAGCGATTTTTAAAGACACATCAAAAGATGGAAACTTCTGCTCGTTATAAACTCCCTTTACATTACCCTGAAAATCCATGGTTCCGGAAGTTTCTAAACTAGAAAAGCTGTCAGAATAGATTCCTGGTACCAGTGATAGGATACTTTTAAATTCATTGTCTTTTCCTTCAAAAGCTAAGTCAAGGTTTATATCCTCATCAGGCATGCTCAAAAATCCTGTTAGACCAAAAATGAAATCATTCAGTTGGAAATTGCCTTCTCCCAAAGTGAATTTCATCTGCTCCATATCTACAGTTAAAGCAGTTTCTCCTGAGAAATTCTTGTTGGAAAGGTAAGAAGTCCCCTCATAGTTGACTTCCGCAATTAATGCCTCTAGTTCAATCGGAAGTTCATAAACATCTGAAGTAAATTCACCGTTTCCCTGAGCATTAATTTCTCCTAAAGCCATAAAATAATCGAGCTGTCTATCATCATAGACTAAGTTGAGATGGTTGATCTCAATTTGATCTATTCCGATTCTCATATTGCTTTCTTCAGCTACAGCAGTAGTGTCTGTGCTTGGGTACATAATATCATAATTGGCAGTACCATCTTGAAGCACTTTAATATATAGATTTCCTCCATTGAGGTGTACCCCAGTAAGTGTTGGGTAATCATCAAAAAGAACCGATTTTAGGTTGAAATCTATCTGTAATTCATCCAGTGTTACTAGAGTATCGGTTTCAAAGGGAGCATTCCCTACAATTCCGAATTCTTGAATGTTTGCTGAGATATTGGGAAAGCTCCGAAAAATGCTCAAACTGACATTGTCCAAATCATAAAGGACTTTAGCGTTCACAGATTGGGCAATTTCTTGGTCAATTCGGGCAGCAATTTTATCCTTAAAAAGAATGGGAAATGCAATAGCAGCTCCGATTAATACGATAAATACTCCAGCAGTTATTATTAGAAACTTTTTCATTTTTTGTTCTATTGGTCTAATAGGATGGTTTGGCTCCTATTTAGGTATTTTAGCTAATCGCTATTTACGCAGATAAGTCATCTGTTGACTAAATTGTTGCAAAATTTGAGCCTTTAACCAGAAGATTTATTTTAATACTCAGTTAAAGAGAATTGGATGTTCCATTCTTTGAAATTATTTAGCAGGCAAAAAAAAGGGATTGGAACTCTCTGATTACCAATATTTACCGAAATGTAATTTCTAATTATCGGAAAAAGACATTTGCTTACTACCTACCCAATTTCAAAATGGGGTTAGCAAAATCAGACGGATTACTCAATGAAAGAAACAGCCTAGATTACATAGATAAATTGATTGAACTCACCTATTGTTTTAAAGAAAAGAAGCAATCTGCTAGATCAATAGAATCAGGATCCTGGGAAAGAAATGCCATTGACACGTCTGTACAGATTAAGAGCATATTTGTCAGTCATTCCTGAAATAAAATCTACCAATGACCTGAGAAGTGGATAAGGATTTACTTCTTCCCCCCAGCCTTTCATTGGAAAATCTTCAGGTAATAGCCTTAGAATACTTTTGTCTTGTCCAGAGAAATTATCCGGATCGTAAAATTTGTTATATAATGCCTTGGAGTAAACGGCTAGCAAGCCTTCCAAAACCTGGAATCCAGCCGCTTCTTTTTCCAGCACTACTTTAGATCTGTAAATTTTCTCCACAGAAATTTCAGTGATTTTCTTCAGAGCTTTGGCCGAAGGGATGATATCAGTAAGAGCTTTATCAAAAAAACCTTTGCACATGCTCTCCTCATATTGTGCAAAAACTTCAACAGTTTCTCTAATTAGCTCACCAATTGCAATTGCTCGTAGGGCACCTAAATTTTGGGTGTTAGTCCGAGGCTCCTTGAGCTTTTTAGGATCAAATTTATCTTTAAGAATTGGTGCCAATAACTTGACCGTCTCTTCAAAGCTCACAAGTCCCATGGTGCAGCCATCCTCCAAATCAATGATGCTGTAGCAGATATCATCCGCAGCTTCAACTAAAAATGCCAGAGGATGTCTAAACCAGCATTCAGGGCTGGATTTTTCTATCCCAAGAAAAGAACTCATCTGTTCAAAGTCAGTGAGCTGGTTAATAAAGAAACCATATTTCTTTTGACTTCTACGGGCCACATCTCGGTGCGGAATAAAGCTTGGCCTAGGGTATTTAGTAAAAGCAGCGAGGGTCGCATAAGTAAGTTTCAGTCCGTTGGATTTCGAAACCAACATTCTGAAGCCTTGTGCATTCCCTTCAAAATCACATAAATCTGCCCATTGCTCGCCACGAACATGCGTTTTCCAGCATTTTCCCATGGGATGGAACTTAAAGAAATCTGAAATCGCTTCCTCTCCTGCATGGCCAAAAGGAGGGTTACCTATATCATGTGTCAATGCAGCAGCTGCTACAATTGCACCTACTTCATAGGCTGAAATACCGGTCTTTTTAAGGTTTGGGTATTTTTCAAGTAAGTATTCTCCAGCAGATTTTCCGAGGGAACGACCCACACTGGAAACTTCAAGACTATGAGTAAGACGGGTGTGAACGAAAGCCTGATCAGGCAGCGGAAACACCTGTGTCTTGTCTTGTAAGTTTCGGAATGGTGCCGAAAATATTATCCGATCATAATCTACTTCAAACTCACTTCGTACTGCTTGAGTTGGAATAAATCCGGGTTCATCACCAAATCTGCCCCGGGCTAAAAGATTTTCCCATTTCATCATCCCCAAAAATAACAAGGACCTTTTAGAATTCGTTTAAAAATGGAAAATTGTATTAATGGCACAGAGCTTGGATAAGAGAGTAGAGATAAACTAACTGAACTATTTAACCAATGAAAAATTTATTCAATTATTTGATGATGGTGGGAGTCATGTTGTTTGCTGTAGCCTGCTCCAATGATGACGATGGTAGTCCCTCCAATGGGATGGCAAAAGTAAACTTCTACATGGTAGATGCTCCGGGAGATTTTGAAGAAGTGTGGGTGGAGGTCTTAGCTGTTCGTGTGAAAGCGGACGGTGATGATGACATGGATGATGATGGAATAGATGATGACGATGATGAAATTGGATGGATCGAAATTCCATATGATGAAACTAATCGTTATGTGAATTTACTGGATCTAACAGGAGAAAACTCTTTATTCTTAGGATCTGAAGATTTTCCTGAAGGAGAAATTGATCAATTAAGATTGGTATTAGGGGATGATAATTATGTCATTAAAAATGGTGATAGATTTGATTTAAAAACTCCTAGTGCTCAACAATCTGGTCTTAAAATAAAAGTTGATGAAGATATAGAAGGCGGAATGAGTTATAATTTAGTCATTGATTTTGATGTGGCTAAATCTATTGTAGAAGCTGGAAATTCAGGAAATATAATTCTTAAGCCAGTTTTAAGAGCTTATATGGAAGAGGCAGCTTCAGGAGTGATGGGTCAAGTTTTCCCTGACGAAGCAATGCCAGTAGCTGTAAGTGCTAGTAAAGGAGATGACACTTATAATACCTTCGTAGATGATGATGGAAATTTCAAGATTTTAGGGATGGATGATGGTCTTTATACGATCACCTTTACTCCAAATGATGAATATGCCATCTTGATAGTAGATGATGTGATGGTAGAAGAAGGTATGGTAGAAACAATGGATCCCATAACGCTGGTTCCTATAGAAGAATAACAAAAATAAAAGCCGGTTAATAGCCGGCTTTTTTTGATTTTAACCCCCTATCCATGGAATTCCTATTTTTTGATAAGTTTTGGGCTAAATTTACTCCGTGAAAAAGTTGATTTATTATTTCCTCGTAGGAAGTACATTTTTGGGATTTTGGAGCTGTAAAGAGGACATAGATTCAGATCCTAAAGGACTTGTAAACCTTATTTTGGTGGATTCTCCAGCCGTTTGGGATTCTGTTTTTGTAGAAATTCTGGGAGCAGAGATCGAGTATATTGTTGATGGGAAATCCGATGGCACCCTTCAAACCAAATTTCTTCCCTATGCTCCTGGGGATAAAAAAATTGAAGTAAGTGCATTAGTAGGCGGAGAAGCATTGCTCTTAGGAAGAAATGAATTTCCAGTGAGCAAGATTCTTAAAATTACTGTGAAGCTTGGAGATCAGCATTCCTTGTATTTGGATGAAAAAAAGTACAAACTGGAATTGGCGGACCTGTCGGAAATGGATGTTCCCTTAGACTTTGAGATGGATATAGACCAAGGGTTTTCCTATGATATCGTTCTTGATTTTGATTTGGAAAAATCTATTTTAGTTGCAGAAGAGAATCCCTTAAAGGTACAGCTGGATCCCACATTTATCATTTATCGAGGAGCAGGAACGGGGGAAGTTAAAGGTTCCTTGGGACCAACAACTCTTAAGCCTGCTATTTATGCTATCCAAGATGGAGATTCTTTAAGCACGCATCCTAATAGCTCAGGATCATTTCTTTTTAGGTTGCCTGTTGGTACCTACTCCATATATGTGGATCCAAAAGATGAATTATATCAAGACACCTTGATTAATAATGTGCAGGTAGAAAAAGGGGTAACCCAAACGCTTGAAAAGATAACTTTAAAACCGAAGCCTTAAGATGAGTGCAATAAGCTACATGAGAAGAGCTTTAGAGTTGGCTGAGTTAGGGAGAGGAAAAGTCAGCCCTAATCCTGTGGTGGGATGTGTGATCGTGAAAGAGGATAAAATCATTGGAGAAGGGTATCATCAGAAGTATGGAGAGGCACATGCAGAAGTAAATGCTGTCAATTCCGTAGAGGATCAAACCGATATTGTTGGTTCCACGGTTTATGTGACTTTAGAACCTTGTGCACATTTTGGAAAAACTCCTCCCTGCGCCAATTTATTGGTTGACAAGAAAGTAGGGAAAGTGGTGATTGCTGCTTTTGATAGCAACCCATTGGTTGGGGGAAAAGGAATTCAAATTTTAGAAGAAGCAGGCATTGAAGTAGAAACAGGGCTTTTGCAGGAGGAAGCTCGATGGCAAAACAGAAGGTTTTTCACTCAAATTGAAAAAAAGAGGCCTTATGTAATCTTGAAATGGGCCCAAACTCAAGATGGCTTTGTTGCAAGATCTGATTATTCTTCCAAATGGATTAGTAACTCCTCCAGTAGAAGATTAGTGCATCAATGGAGAGCCGAGGAGGATGCAATTATGGTAGGGAAAAACACTGCCAAATATGATGATCCCGCCTTGAATGTCAGAGATTGGGTTGGTAAAAACCCTTTGAGGTTAGTCATTGACAGTAAATTGGAACTAAGCCAAAGCTTAAAATTGTTTGACCAGGCAGTTCCAACTATCTGCTACAATACACAGAAAACAGAGGAAAGTGGAAACCTGGAGTTTGTAAAACTAAAGCCTGGCTTTAGTCTAGATCAAATTTTGGAGGATCTTCACAATAGAAATATTCAAAGCTTACTTGTGGAGGGGGGAAGTTTTCTGTTAAACAAATTTATTGAATTAGGTCTTTGGGATGAGGCAAGGATATTTACCAGCCGGAATAAATTCGGAGAAGGAATAAAAGCACCACTAATTCCGAAGCCTTCCTCGGAAAATATCCCCGTGTTAGAAGACCATTTATCCATTCATTACCATGTCTGAAAATTTAATGATCCCAGAATCAGCTAACAAAGCTGAAAAATACGAAGCACTTATTCCGCAGATCGAAGCATTGATCAGTGGGGAACCTGATTTGTATGCCAATCTTGCCAATATTACAGCTGCATTGAAAGAAGCATTTGGCTTCTTCTGGGTTGGATTTTATTTAGTAAAAGAGACCCAACTAGTTTTAGGCCCCTTTCAAGGGCCTATTGCCTGTACTCGGATTTCAATAGGAAAAGGTGTTTGTGGTACTGCCTGGCAAGATGCCAAAACCCAACTTGTTCCTGATGTGGATGCTTTCCCAGGTCACATCGCATGTAGTTCAGCCTCTAGATCAGAAATCGTAGTTCCAGTATTTAAAGGGGAGCAAGTTGCTATGGTTTTGGATGTAGATAGCGATCAGGTAAATGATTTTGATAGTGCCGATCAGCTCTACTTGGAAAAATTGATGGGGATATTAGGTAAAACCCTTTAAATCACGCTGAGGCAAAAGTCATTGAGAATATCAATTGTCTCGGCTTTGCGCTCAATCAATCCCATGTGCCCCGTTTCTGCTAATTCAAAGTAGTGGGTGATTACTTCTTTGTGTTTTCTGCTTGCTTCTAAGGGCACGGCTCCGTCTAGTTCACCTGCAATCATCAACTTTGATCCTGTGAAATTTCGTAAAACCTCAAACCGATCCCTTCTATCACGCATGGCATATGTGTAAGCTATCAGTCCTTCCAAAGTGGATTGTTTTCCTTGTGCGATTGCTTTTTGAACCTCCTCTTTGAGTTCTTCTCTTTTGTTTTCTGGAATTAAAGGAGGAACGAAAGAAGTGGCGAATTTATCCACCCCATTTTTCTTTAAAAATTGAACCGTTCTATTCCGCATATCTTTTTTCTCCTCAGAATCAGGAAAGGCTGTAGAATGAAAAAGACCGATAGCTTTGAGGTTTTTCCCCATTAACTCCGTTAAGGCTAGGGTGACATATCCTCCTAAAGAATGTCCAATGACGATGGGTTGATGGATGTTGAATTTTTCCATCCACTCCTCTAAAATTACTGCTGTTTCTTCAAGCGTGATTGATTCATGCTCCAAAGGTGACTTGCCAAAACCGGGAAGATCTGGACAGATGACTCTAAAATTGGAAGATAATTTTTCAGCAAAGTCATTCCACATTTGGCTTACTTCACAGAAACCATGAATCAGGATGAGAGGTTGACCTTCACCCTTTTCAAAAAAGTTAATTCCAGACATTTTAAAATATTTTAATGCGACTTGGCTATTTCAGCCATGCTTTTGACCGCTTCGGCAATACCTTCTGGGTCAAATCCGCATTCTTTATGCAACTCTAATTGTTCGCCATGTTCGATGACATCATCTGGAATACCTAAGCGTTTTACTTGTGCTTGGTACCCATGATCCATCATCCATTCTAGGACTGCAGAACCAAATCCACCTTGAAGGCAACCATCTTCTACAGTAATTACCTTGGTAAATTTGCCAAAAACTTCATGTAACAATTCCTCATCCAAAGGCTTCACAAATCTCATATCGTAGTGAGCTGGATTTAAACCTTCTTTGGATAAAATTTCGGAAGCCTCAACAGCATAATTTCCAATATGACCAATAGTAAGAATGGCTATCTCTTCGCCTTCTTTGATAATCCTACCTTGGCCTAAAGGGATTTTCCTAAATGGAGTTTTCCATTCTGGCATCACACCTTTTCCTCTTGGGTATCTGATAGAATAAGGACCATTGTGAAGTGAACCAGAATACATCATGTTTCGGAGCTCTTCTTCATTCATCGGTGCAGAAACTACCAGGTTCGGGATGCACCTGAAATAAGCTATATCGTAAGCGCCATGGTGTGTTGGTCCATCTGCTCCCGCAAATCCAGCTCTATCCAAGCAAAGGACAACTGGAAGATTTTGAAGGCAGACATCATGAACCACTTGGTCATAGGCACGCTGCATAAATGTGGAATAGATATTACAGAAAGGCACAAGCCCTTGTGTCGCTAATCCGGCAGAAAAAGTGACTGCATGCTGCTCTGCGATTCCCACGTCAAATGCGCGATCCGGCATAGCTTTCATCATGATATTCATCGAAGAGCCTGAAGGCATCGCAGGAGTCACTCCCATGATACGATCATCCATTTCAGCAAGCTCTACTAGAGTATGTCCAAAAACTTCTTGGTATTTAGGAGCCTGAGGAGTACTTGGCGTCTTCTTGAAAATTTCTCCGGTCACTTTATCAAAGGTCCCGGGAGCATGCCAAGTAGTTTTGTTTCCATTCTCTGCGGGAGCATAACCCTTTCCTTTGACTGTCACACAGTGCAAAATCTTAGGTCCAGGAATATCTCTCATATCCTGAAGGATTTCTACCATATGATTTACATCATGGCCATCCACAGGACCAAAATATCGAAGGTTTAAGGATTCAAAAAGATTGCTTTGATTTAAAACAGCAGACTTAATTGCCCCTTCTACTTTTGAAATAACATCTTGAGCACTAGTTCCAAATTTGCTGAACTTGCCCAATAACTTCCAAACTTCATCTTTGACTTTATTATACGTATGAGATGTAGTAATATCCGTCAAATAGTCCTTTAAAGCCCCAACATTAGGGTCTATGGACATACAGTTATCATTTAGGATGATTAGGAGGTTGGAATCGCTTACTCCTGCATGGTTCATAGCTTCAAAAGCCATTCCTCCAGTCATGGAGCCATCTCCGATGACAGCAACGTGCTGTTTTTGTTTGATGCCTTTGTATTTGGAGGCAACAGCCATTCCTAAGGCAGCAGATATCGATGTGCTGGAGTGCCCAACACCAAAAGTATCGTATTCACTTTCTTTCCTTTTTGGAAATCCAGAGATACCACCATAAACCCGGTTGGTATGAAACTGATCCCTTCTTCCCGTTAGGATTTTATGACCATAAGCTTGATGGCCAACATCCCAAACCAATTGATCTTCAGGGGTATTAAGTATATAGTGTAATGCTACAGTCAGCTCTACCACTCCAAGACTGGCGCCGAAATGCCCACCATATACGGAGACATTATCAACAATATATTGTCTTAACTCGTCACAAATTTGAACCAGCTTTTCTTTCGGAAATTTCTTGAGATCCGCTGGGCTGTTGATTTGTGCTAATAATTCTCCGGGTTGAATCAACATTGTTTGGTGTTCATGTGTCAGAATGAAATAACTATTCTGGAAGACTTTTGTTCCAAAACCAGTGCCGAAAACTTTTGACACCTTTTCTCATTCTTTCACGTAAGTCCAATTAATTTACGCTTAATTGAATATCTTTGGCTACAAGGTTGCAAAATTAACCAATAATTTAAATATCCCTTGAGTTTCGAAATCAAATTACCGCTTTTCGAAGGCCCGTTTGATCTGATGTTATTCTTCATCGAGCGGGACGAATTGGATATATATGATATTCCTATCTCCAAGATAACAAATGATTTCCTGGATTACCTGCATCATTTGGAACAAATGGAAATTGAGGTAGCTAGTGAATTTATTCTCTTCGCGGCCACCCTAATGAGAATCAAATCCAAACTGTTGCTTCCAAGGCCTGAATTAAATGAGGAAGGGGAGGAAATTGACCCTAGGGAAGAGTTGATCAGAAACCTTTTGGAATACAAAAAGTATAAATCAGTAATTCAAGAGCTGGCAGACCTTGAGGAGGAAAGACTTTCTAAAGAAAAAAGAGGAAACCTGATGTTTGAGCTTCAGCAGCTTAGCAAGGTGGAGGATGTGGATGCAGAGATGCAACACGTAGATCTATACAAGCTTCTGAAAGTGTTTCAAAAAAGTATGGCTAAGTTTGCCTCTAGAAGGGATGAAACTACCCACACGGTGATTCAGTATCCTTATACCATCGAACAACAAAAAGATTTTGTCCTGGAAAAAATCAGTTTTAAAAAGCAAGTTCCGTTTTCAGAATTTATCACCTACAAACCAGATAAAATTTTTGTGATTTATACCTTTCTGGCTATCCTAGAATTACTTCAGCTTTCAAAAGTGACCATCATTATCGGTGAAGGCTTTAATAATTTTTGGGTGGAAAAAACTGAGCCAATCCCCGCAGGCTAAGTATGAAGTTGGACAACAAAAAAATCTTTCAAACCCTTAACCCAAACAAAGTTTGGTTTCCAATCATCATTGGCTTGGGGATCGTGTTTGGGATGTTCTATTTTGATCCGTCCATTAATGCGGATACCCTGGATGTAGTTTTTGATGCTTCTTTGCCTTGGATATTTTTGGCCATTTTGGTGATCCTATTTCGAGATGCAGGCTATGTCTACAGAATCCGAGAGGTAACAGATCGGAGTCTCAGTTGGACTAGGGCCATTTATGTGATCATTTTATGGGAATTTGCCTCTGCAGTGACGCCTTCAGTAGTGGGAGGAACAGCCGTAGCCATCTTTATTTTAAATAAGGAAGGGATCAAATTGGGCAGAGCCATCGCTTATGTGATGGTAACAGCGATTTTGGATAATCTTTTCTTTGTGATCGGAGCTCCGATTATTTTGTTCTTTGCCAAGGGCAATATATTCCCTGAAAGTAAGGTTCTGGAAACGCAGCTTCAGAATAGTATGGAGGCGATTTTCTGGATTAGTTATGCCTTATATGCTACCTATAGTCTTGTGATGGCCGCTGCATTGTTCTATAGACCGAGGGTGTTTAAGTGGGTCCTTATCAAAGTATTTTCCATTAAGTGGTTAAGCAAATGGAAGCATGATGCCAGCGAATATGGTAATCAAATCATTGAGGCTTCAAAGGAGTTGGCTGGAAAAAGAATAAACTATTGGGGACCGATAATTCTTGCAACGATATTTATCTGGACTTCGCGTTATTTGATGCTCAATGCATTGATTTCAGCTTTTGTCCCCTTGAATTTGAATGATCATGTGATTGTATTTGCCCGTCAGGTGATCATGTGGATTGTAATGATGATATCTCCTACCCCTGGATCCAGTGGCACGGCGGAATTCTTCTTTGCGCAGTTTTTTACCGAATTTCTCACAAAATATACTTTTGTTACCAGCATATTGTGGAGACTCCTCTCCTATTATCCATACCTGATCCTTGGGGCATTATTCTTGCCTAGATGGATCAAGCAGGTATTTTTTAATAAAAAGAATAAGGAACAAACAGAGTAAAATGCTACGCGCTTTAAGCATAGATCAGATTGCAGAAATCACTCGTGGAGAGTTGATACAAAATGATCACATCCAAAAGATTTCACAAATAGCTATTGACTCCCGGCAGGTTAGCAATCCTGAAAAAACACTTTTCATTTCCCTGGTAGGTGCCAAAGCAAAAGGACAAGACTTTATTCCTGCACTGATAGATCTGGGAGTGCGCAATTTCATTGTCCACAAGGGTAATTCATTGAAGAGAGAATTGTTGGCTAAAGCCAATTTTGTCTTGGTAGACGATACTCGAAAGGCCCTTCAGGAAATAGCACGGTACCAAAGAAGTTATTTTGAAAAGCCTGTTGTTTCGATTACAGGGAGCAATGGCAAAACCATTGTCAAAGAATGGCTGGGTCAGGTACTAAGTCAAGCGTATCAGGTAGCTAAAAGCCCGAAAAGCTACAATTCCCAAGTGGGAGTACCTTTATCAGTTTTTGGGATTGATGCAGGGCATCAAGTAGCCATTTTGGAAGCTGGGATATCAAAAACAGGGGAAATGGCCGCCCTGGAAAGAATTATACAACCTAACCTAGGGATCTTTACTAATATAGGTTCAGCCCATAAGGAAGGGTTCAGCAGTCAGGAAAGTAAAATATTAGAAAAGCTAAGCCTATTTAAAGGCTCTGATTTTTTGGTCTATTGCAAAGATCAAGAGCTTCCTGCAAGTATCATTGAGCAGGAATTTTCGGCAGATAAATTGATCGCTTGGTCTGACAAGGCAGGAGCGGACTACACGAGAAGTATAAAAATTCAGGATGTAGGAGCTAAAATTATCTTCATCAAGTCAGATCTGAGTACTATGACATTTCATGTACCATTTTCAGATCCGGCCTCTTTGGAAAATATCACTCATGTGTTGGTTGGCGCAATGACATTAGGTCTTAAGCCTGAGTTGATCCAGCAAGGCTTAAATCATCTCAAACCAGTGGATATGAGATTGACGCTGAAGCCAGGGGTCAATGATTCTCTGCTGATAGATGATACCTACAATAATGATTTGGCGGGATTAAAAGTAGCACTTGATTTTCTAAATTTACAGCGACCTAAAAAACGTAAAATCCTTATTTTATCGGATTTACTGCAACAAGGGACTGCTGCACAGTTATATTCAGAAGTTGCGGAGATGGTGAAAAGTCATCATTTGGACCAGATTATAGGAGTGGGTCAGCATATATTTCAATTGGAGAGCTTTTTTCCAAAACAGTTTATCGGATATTCTGATACGGAAAAACTTTTGGATGAACTGAACCCAGAGGAATTTTCCAATGATCTCATTTTAATCACTGGAGCTAGACCTTTTGGTTTCGAAAGAGTGGTGAATAAACTTCAGCAAAGAATTCATGGGACGACATTGGAAATCAACCTCAATGCCCTGACCCATAATTATAACTTTTATAAAAGTCGGCTAAAGCCAGAGACCAAGGTAATGGTAATGGTGAAAGCTTTTGCCTATGGTGGAGGATCAGTAGAAATTGCCAATCATATTCAAACCATGGGGGCAGATTATTTAGCCGTGGCATTTACGGATGAGGGAGTAACGCTTCGTAAACATGGTATTTCTCTTCCTATCATGGTGTTGAATCCTATGGAAGAATCCATTGATCTCTGTCATCAATATGAATTGGAGCCAGTGGTGTATAGTCCTGCTTTTTTTAAAATGGTATCCAATTATTGTCAAGCTCATGACTCCAAACTTTCCATTCATTTGGATATGGATACAGGAATGCACCGTCTGGGATTTGAGGAGAAGCATTTAGAGGAATTGGGCCTATTGCTTGAAGCTGAAACGAGATTGCGCATCGCTTCCGTATACACTCATTTGGTTGGAGCAGATGAAGAAATTCACAAGGATTATTCTTTGCGGCAGCTTAAATTATTCAAGAAAATGAAAGGTAAGCTAGAACATTTACTTCCTAGTTCAACTTTATTTCATGCGCTCAATTCTGCAGGAATCGTGGCTTTTCCAGATTTTCAAATGCATATGGTAAGATTGGGGATTGGTTTATATGGAGTTGAAGTGACCGGAAAACATGCGAGCTCTTTAAGGTCCATCAGTACCTTGAAAACTACTATTTCACAGATAAAAACTCTTGAACCCGGGGAGACTGTTGGTTACTCTCGGAAAGGAAGTCTTCCGGAGGGAGGAAAGATCGCCACTTTGTCTTTGGGCTATGCAGATGGATATGACCGAAGATTTTCTAACGGCAAAGGGTATGTGATCATTCAAGGGAAGAAAGCCCCTATTATTGGAAATATCTGCATGGATATGTGTATGGTTGATGTGACGGATATAGAGGATGTCAAAGCTGGAAATGAGGCCATTATCTATGGGGAAGGGATTTCTTTAAAAGAACTGGCAGATAGGATTGAAACCATTCCCTACGAATTATTAACAAACATCAGTGCCCGAGTAAAAAGGATTTACTATTTGGACTAAGTGGGCTTGGCAGAATTATTTTTCTAAATTCAAGGATGAAAATTACCAAAAAGCGTCTTGCACACATTGTTTTTGAGTCGGATGACTGGGCATCAAAGACTTTTGATATTGTATTGCTCTTTTTGATTTTTGGGAGTATTCTGGTTTCCATTTTGGACTCCGTTGCAAGTTTACGTTCTACTTATGGAACCTTGTTCATTGTTTTAGAATGGTTGTTTACGGCTCTTTTTACAGTGGAATATGTCTTGAGAGTTTGGCTTTCCAGAAAACCAAGCGGCTATATTTTTAGCTTTTATGGCATCGTAGATTTGTTGGCCATTTTACCATCTTATCTAAGTTTTTTCGTAGTCAACTCCCAACTTTTAGCCGTGGTAAGAGCTTTGAGGCTTTTGCGAGTGATCAGAATTCTAAAATTGGGAAGGTATATTTCCGAGGCAGAGTATCTTCAGCGTTCTCTTCGGGCAAGTACTCACAAAATCATGATTTTTATAGGCTTCGTGGTAACGATCGTATTGATCATGGGAACGCTGATGTTTATCATAGAAGGACCTGAACATGGATTTACAAGCATCCCGGTGGGTATGTATTGGGCCATAGTTACCCTCACAACGGTAGGTTTTGGAGATATTACGCCTGCTACTCCGCTGGGTCAATTTGTCTCCTCGATCATTATGTTAATGGGCTATGCGATTATAGCTGTTCCTACAGGAATTGTTAGTTCTGAGATGGCTTCGCAAAGAAAAAAGGATGAGGCAGCTCATTTGATTTCATGCTCAAATTGTGGAAAAGAAAATGTGAACCCCAGTGATAATTTCTGTGGAAATTGTGGAGTGAAATTGCGTTAATCATCCAAATTCAGGAATTCCTGAATGTTTTTAATTTTTCCGAAGAGCAATAATAAATCTCCTTCATCTAATTGATATTCAGGGGTAATCACGCCAATCACACGTCTTTCCAAAGTCTTTATTCCCAATAAATTGGTTTTTTCTTCCATTTTGATGACTGTCAAGATATTGAGAAAAAACTCCTTTCGGATATCTGCCTCAGAGACTTTCATTCCCACATATCTTTTAGGGACTTTTACTTCGATAATATTGTATTCATCTGAAATTTCCAGAGAATCCATGACTCCTTTCATCTGAAGTCGCTTCGAAAGCCTATCTGCTGTTTCTTCCTCCGGATGGATGATTTCATCCACTCCAATACTTCTGATCACGGTTTCATGTAGATCATTAATGGCACGAGCAATGATCCTTTTTACATTCAGCTGCTTAAAAATAGCGGTCGACATGATTGATGCTCCCACGTCTTCGCCGATCGCAATAATCACACAATCACAATCTTTTAAGGGTAGATTTTTTACCGCATGTGAATCTGTTGCATTCATGGTAACGGAATAGGTGATTTTGTCCTTCACCAAATCAATTCGATTTTCAATGTTATCCACTCCGATTACCTCATGCCCAAGGTCAGTTAACCTCATGGCGAGGTATCCACCGAAATTTCCCATTCCAACAATGATGTATTTCATAACTCCTTCAATTTTTACGTAATAAAGACACTTTCTTCTGGATACTTATATCTCTGTTGCCCTGCTTTTCTCACGATAGCAATCAATATGGTAAGTGTACCCACCCTCCCCATAAACATGCAGATCATAATTACCACTTTACTCGCTGCACCTAGTTGGGAGGTGATCCCTAAGCTTAAACCCACGGTGGAAAATGCACTGAAGACTTCGAAAGCAACATCAATAAGGGCAAGTTCTGGGTTGAATAACATGACAAGGAATATGCCCAGGCCAATGAACAAGAAGGATAAAGCAATCACCGCAAAAGCTTTTTGCAGCGTTTCATTGGAGATTTGTCTTCTAAAAATCTCCACTCTTTTTTTTCCTGTGGCAATGCTTAAAGTATTCAAAATGGCAACTGCAAACGTGCTGGTTTTTAAGCCCCCTCCCGTAGATCCCGGGGAGGCACCAATCCACATTAAAATCAGATAAATTAAGATGGTTGGGACGGACAACATGGTCATATCCACCGTATTAAAACCCGCAGTTCTTGGCGTGACAGCACCAAATATGGTCGTCACAAATTTTCCATAAGGGCTCAGTCCTTCCAGCGTATGATTGCTCTCGAAAATCGCATAGGTAAAAAAGCCGAACACCAGCAAAATCCCAGTGGTATAGAGAGAGAGCTTAGTACTGATATTTGTTATTCGAGGAACGTGCTTGTAAGACTCTATTCCCAATATTTTTTTGGTTCCTCCGACTACAACATGCTTTAGGTAATTGTAATAGTTTATAAATACAGGAAAACCAATACCCCCAAGAATAATAGCCATTGCCAATACCAAATGCATGTTGTATGCTTCTCGAAAACCAGACTCATATAAACCATTGCTCAAATTGGAGAATCCAGCATTACAGAAAGCAGAAATGGCCGTAAAGGCCGCAAAAAAGAGCTGATCACCTTTGTTGGCAAATAAGGCATCATCCGTAAAGTGATATATTAAAAATGCAGCTGCCACCTCTGTGATCACAGTAAAGAAGATGATTTTTAGAAGGGTGGAATATATCTCTCCGACATTGTTTTCATTGATATAATCACGGATGAAAAGTTGATTTTCGATGGAATAATTTCCTTTAAAAAAGAAGCCAAAAAAGGAAGTGAAAGTCATCATTCCCAAACCTCCAATTTGGAAAAGAATCATAATGGTCGTCTGTCCGAAGAAGGTAAAATCCTTTGCTGTGTCCATGACGATCAAACCCGTCACACATACCGCAGAGGTGGATGTAAAAAGCGCATCTATAAAACTAATTCCATTCGTAGTGGCGTGGGGCAGGCTCAACAAAATGGCCCCAACAAAAATCAAGAGTAGAAAGCTTGAAATAAAGACTAAAGTAGGGCTCGCCTTGAGCCGGTTGATGTGGAGGCTGTATTTACTGATTTCTATGAAAAATAGAATGACTACCAGGATGTTGACCAGGAAATAATGCCTAGAATAATTTAGAATTCCTTCAGAAAACTCCAGGCCGAAGGCATTCCATCTCAATAGAGAAAAGCCGATTAGTACCAGTGAAAGAAAAATTTCTGCCAAAACTCTTCCTACAAAAATGGAAGGTTCTTTTAATAGAATTTTCAGGATATAGCCAAAGCCAATTAAGAAAAGGCATATCGTGAAAAAAAAGGAAGAAATGGCGTAAATGGTTGGGTTAGGATCATATCCTAAATGGTATAATAATAGCCCAAAAGTGATGAAACTACTATACCTAACTACTTTTTCCAGAACGGTTTCAAGTTTCCTTAAAAAGTATAGATTTCGATCTGGATTGGAAAAAAATTTAAATTTTGGTTTCATAGAATAATGAACTCCTTGATAAGTAGAAAGTGATCGAGAGTCTTACTTTTTAAACCATCGATCAAGTGAAAAATACCTCTTTTTAGGATAAATATGAATCTTTTGTTCCAAATTCTGGGAGCCGTAAACACTGGATTTTCCGCTAAACACATAAGCAATAAAACAAGCTATCGCTAGGTATAGTCCCGATTCATATCCAAATAACTCCATTCCCATAACGGTACAAGCCATGGGAGTATTGGTAGCTCCAGAAAACACTCCTACAAATCCCATTCCTGCAAGCAAAGCCAAAGGTAAAGGAATCCAAGTGGAAAGGGCGTTTCCCAATGTAGCACCCGTAAAGAATAAGGGTGTGACTTCTCCCCCTTTAAAACCTGCACCAAGAGTAAAACCTGTCATTCCGGTTTTGACTAGCCAGTCGTACCATGGTAATGGCTGCTCAAAGGCTTCTACGATTCTTGGTACACCTAAACCTATGTAGGTGGTGCTGTCCGAAAACCATACAATTATTGCGATCACCAGTCCACCAATGACCGGTCTAAGAGGAGGATAGCTGACCCATTTTGAAAATTGATGAGTAAAAAAATGCGTTGTTTGGGCAAATAATCTTCCCGAAAATCCAAAAGCAATTCCTGCCGGTATGATCCAAAGAAAATTTATTAAAGTAAACCCGGGCACTTCAGGAATGCTATAATGTGTATGTCCAATCCCCCAGAGATTAGCACAAACAAGATGAGCGATGTAGCCTGTAAAAAAGGCAGGGTAAAGAGACCTCCAGCGAAATTTTCTTGATAGCATCCACTCCAAAGCGAAGATGGCTCCTGCCAGGGGTGTACCAAAGACAGAGGCGAATCCTGCGGCAACTCCAGCGATGATTACGAGTCTTCTTTCCTCATGACTCAGTTTAAACCATTTGGTGAGTTGATCGGCCAAAGAGCCCCCCATTTGCACTGCAGTGCCCTCTCGACCAGCAGAACCACCAAAAAGATGGGTTCCAATCGTGCCAAATAAAACCAAGGGAGTCATCCTCAGAGGAATTGGACTTTTGGATTGATAGAGTTCTTCAAGTAATAAGTTATTTCCTTTGACTGATGATTCTGCATACTTATAATAAGTCCAGCCAATCAAAAAACCACCAATAGGTAATAAGGCGATTAACCAGAGGTGACTTTCTCTGGTTTGGGTAGCCCATTCCAGAGCAAAAAGGAAAAAAGCAGAAGCGGTTCCTGCAAGAAGACCAATCAACAAACCAAACCCTGTCCAACGAAATAAATAAGCGACCAGTGATGTGAAGTTCAATTTTTTTGAAATAAGTTTCGCCCAAATTAGGCATAGAAAATGAAAGAGTATAAGTGAAGGTAGATGAAAGTCTAGTTTTCAAATTAACAAATTCCCGATTTTAGGGTTAACTTCAATAAAATCACCCTATGCAACATGTCCTAATTACTGGAGGATCAGGCCTAATTGGCCAAAGGATCACTGCCCTTTTGGAGGCACAGGGGAAATCTGTGGCTTGGCTCAGCAGAAGTACCCAATCACAAAAATCTTTTTTGTGGGATGTGGAGAAAAAAACCATTGATCCAGAAGCAATGGAATGGGCGGATGCCATCATCCACCTTGCTGGGGCAGGTGTGGCAGATAAGAGGTGGTCTGATGAGAGGAAAAAGGTCATCCTTGAATCTAGAACTCATTCTACTCAATTACTTTTTGATGCCATAGAAAAGGCTGAGAAAAAGCCAGATACATTTGTCTCAGCTTCTGCAATAGGATATTATGGTTTTCAAACCGGCCCAGTACTATTGGAAGAGAGTGCTCCAAACGGAGTGGATTTTCTGGCCAAAGTGGTGAGAGATTGGGAGGCTGAGGTGAAAAAAATTGAAGGACTCCACTTACGTACTGTGATCCTTAGGATAGGGATTGTTTTAGATGAAAAGGGTGGTGCACTGGGTGAAATGCTTAAACCTCCGGTGGCTGCTCCTTTAGGAAAAGGAGATCAGTGGATGAGCTGGATTCATATAGAGGATTTGGCTAGAATGTTTGTTTTTGCATTGGAGAAAACCACTCTTCAGGGGATTTTTAATGCCGTCTCTCCAAATCCAGCTACCAACTATCGACTCACTCAAGAAGCAGCTAGAGCCAAAGGAAAGCCATTTATTGGTATCGGTGTTCCTGAATTTATTTTGAATTTGGTATTGGGAGAGATGTCCGCCATGGTTACAGGGGGAAATCGGGTTTCATCCCAGAAAATACAAAAAGCAAGCTTCGAATATGAGCACCCAATTTTAATCCCTGCCTTGAAGGATATTTTCCACAATTAGGCTTTAGAAAACTGGCTGCTTAAATTCTTTTCGATCTTCCGATCAAAAACCATAAGATGGTGCCTACGAAGGGTACAAGAATTACAATCAGTAACCAGATTAGTCGATCACTAGAATTGTGAAAGTTGCTTATGACAACATCATAGATGGTATAAGCATAAATAGCAAGGCCAATAATTCCTAATCCAAACATCGCAAGTAGTTTAAGTTGATTTGGTGTTTTTACCCAAGATTAAATAAGCTATTGGGCCTAAAACCTGGGCAAAAAGAATGATGATTACCCATATCAGTTTCATATTGCCATCTTTAAAATCAGATCGGATGATATCTACCAAGCAATAAACCCAAAGAACAAAATAGGCAAGGATGATTATTATAAAACCACCGCCAATATTTTGAATAAAAGAAAGTGTCATAAATTATTTTTTGATGTATTTGAAAAATCAGGGTCGAATTTTCTTCTGTTATTTTTAGTAGATCTGCTCATACTCAAATAAAGAAAAGTACCGATCATTGGGGTAAATAAAATCAATAAAGCCCAAAAAAGCTTCATATTTATCTCGCGGAAATCGGATCGAATTAAATCTATTAGGGCATAAATGGTAAAGCCTAAATAGCTAATCATAACTAAGAAAGTAACTAGCTGCCAGATCCATAGGCCATTTGATGGTACAATCAAATCCATGGTGCTTCTTCAATTAATTTAACCATTGAACCAAATTAGTTTTTTTTAAGGAATGAAAATAAGAATTTTGCCTAAAGTTTTAAACCATCTATCTATATGAAATCGAGCAAAAACCTTAAAAAGCATCAGGTTGATTCCTCATTTTGCGAGATTCCATGTGGCGTATTTAAATTAATATAATCACATGAAAAAGGCTGTTTTGTCGCTAATACTAAGCGTTTTTGCCCTTTTTAGTTACGCTCAAGTCGATTTGAGTTATTATTTACCAAAGGGATACACCTATGATTCATCCATTCCAACACCGAAAGAGGTTTTGGGATATGAAGTGGGAGAATGGCATGTGAGCCATGATCAGCTAGTCATGTATATGAAAGCTGTGGCTGAGGCTTCAGACCGGGTAACTTTTGAAGAAACGGGAAGAACCTATGAAAAGAGACCTCAGGTGTTACTCACCATTACGTCTCCTTCCAACCTTGGTAGAATTGATCAAATTAAAGCTGACCGTGCTAAGCTGCGGGATCCAGGAGCTTCTGTTGACATAGAAAATATGCCGGTTGTGATGTTCATGGGATATTCTGTTCATGGAAATGAGCCAAGTGGAGCCAATGCCTCACTTGTGGCCGCCTACCATTTTGCCGCAGCTAATGAAATCGAGGCTGATTTGGAACAAATAGTCCTTCTTTTGGATCCAGCAATTAATCCTGACGGACTCAATCGTTTTGCATCTTGGGTAAATTCCCATAAATCATACAATCTCAATGGCGATCCTAATGGCCGCGAATACAATGAAGCTTGGCCTAGAGGAAGAACCAACCATTATTGGTTTGACTTAAACAGAGATTGGCTACCAGTTCAGCACCCAGAATCAAGAAATAGAGTTCGGGTTTTTCAGGATTGGCTTCCAAATGTTCATTTGGATTTCCATGAAATGGGAAGCAATAGCACTTTCTTTTTCCAGCCTGGTGTGCCAGCTAGGATGCACCCTTTGACTCCAGAAAAGAATTTCGAGTTGACCAAGAAGATTGGTGAATACCATGCAAAAGCATTGGATCAAATCGGTTCTCTTTATTACAATCAAGAAAACTACGATGACTTTTACTACGGTAAAGGTTCAACCTATCCTGATGTTCAAGGATCTATAGGAATTCTTTTTGAACAAGCGAGTTCCAGAGGCCACCTTCAGGAAACAGATTATGGAATGTTGAGCTTTCCATTTACGATTCGAAACCAATTTACAGCCAACTTATCCTCCTACCAGGCGGCTAAAGAAATGCGAACAGAGCTAAACCAGTGGATGAAGGATTTCTATTCGGATGTAAAATCAGAAAGCGATGCGGATGTAAATAAGGCCTATATTTTTGGTAGCCAAGAGGATGATGCCAAGAGCTTTCACTTGGCGGATTTGATTATCCAACATGACATAGAGGTATATTCACTAAAAGAAGATGTGACCTTGAATGGGCAGGAATTTAAGAAAGAGAATGCCTATATCGTTCCAGCAAACCAACCTCAGTATCGATTGATCAAGGCCATGTTTGAAACGCGTACTTCTTTTCAGGATAGTTTATTTTATGACATTTCTGCCTGGACATATCCAATGGCCTTCAATTTAGACTATGTGGCTTTAAACAGCCGGATTTTAAATCTGGCGAATGTGGAAAAAGTGGATAAAAACACGCTTTCTCTAGCTCCAGGAAAAGTTATTGGAGCTCCAGGAGCCTATCAGTATGCCATGAAGTGGAATGATTATTACGCTCCAAAAGCTGCAAATAAGCTGATGAACGCTGGATTTTTGGTGCGCGTTGCCCATGCAGAATTTGGAACCGATGATGGCCAAAGTTTTGGAAGAGGTACGATTCTCATTGGTCCGGGAAAGTCTGGATTGGATGAAAATGCCATGTACCAAAAGTTGAACGAAATTGCATCAGAATCTCATGTAAATATTCATGCCATTACCTCAGGTTATACTACTGGAATCAATATGGGTTCGACCTTTACGGATCCTTTGGATAAGCCAGAAATTGCACTCTTGGTAGAAGGTGGAGTGGACAGTTATGAAGCGGGAGAAATCTGGCATTTGCTAGATCAGCGTATGGAAATGGCGATTACCCTACTTCCGGTAGATCAAATTGGGGGTAATACGCTAGATCGTTATAATGTGGTTTTAATGCCCGATGGAAGATATTACAACTTGGGTAAATCTGCTGCTTCAAGCTTAAGAGAATGGATTTCAGAAGGTGGAACCTTAGTAGCAAAAGGCGGGGCTTTGAGATTCTTAAACCAACATGAAATAGGTAGTTTTTCCTTTAAATCTCTACCTGAAACTGAGGACGAGGAGATCCAAAAAAGCTACGCAGACTATAGTAATGCCAATGGCGCTAAAGTTACTGGAGGAGCCATTTTCAATGCGAATTTGGACTTAACCCACCCGATTGGTTACGGCTATACTAAAAGCGAAATCCATACTTTCCGAAATGATAATTTATTCTTAGAGCCTTCAGAGAATCCTTATGCAAATCCATTGGTTTATACAGAGAACCCATTGGCTTCTGGCTACGTTCACCCGACCAATTTGGAAGGATTGAAAAATGGAGCAGTGATTCGAATCTCTTCTTTGGGAAGAGGAAGAATTGTTGGGTTTGCTGACAATATGAATTTCCGTGCGTTTTGGTTTGGAACGAATAAACTGTATTTAAATGCAATCTTCTTCGGTCAAACCATTAATAGTGGTACTGGCAGATAAGAATTGAAACAATTGAAGTTTTTTAATCCCGGGTCTTATGATTCGGGATTTTTTCGTTTTTGGTATTTTTTCAAGTTAATTCAGCCAATTCCTTGTTTCTTTCGTACACAATAGAATATTTTCAAAAAACTTTAAACACAATCATCACCTTTTACCTCAACCAAATTTTACTTATGAAAAGATTTTTATTTCCGAAGATTAGCATTGGTCTTACAGTAATTTTATTGGGTTTTTCTGGGATTGCTTCTGCTCAAGAAATGAGTTTCGAAGAGTACAATCCCCCATCCACACTGAAGGTTCCTGAGCATCCTGTTACCAAAGCGAAATTTCCTTTTGTAGACATACATTCTCACCAGGGAGGGATCAATAAAGAACGAATCGATGAATTGGTTTCGGAAATGGATGAAATTAATATGGGAGTTTTGGTGAATCTTTCAGGTCGAGGATTTGGTAGAGGAGATAGCAATTCGCAGCAAGAATATATTAAATCCATGATTGAGGAGTTCAATACGCATGCACCAGGGAGGTTTATGGTATTTACCAATCTGAATTTTGCAGGTTTTGGGGATGAAAACTGGACGAGAATTGCAGTAAAAGAACTGGAAGAGGATGTGGAAGCTGGAGCAAGTGGATTGAAAATCTATAAAAGTTTAGGCTTGAATGTAAATGATGTTGACGGAAACCGAGTACCTGTAAACCACCCAGATTTAGATGCCGTTTGGGCTAAGGCTGGAGAGTTGGGAATTCCTGTAATCATTCACTCTGCTGATCCAGCACAATTTTGGCAACCAATGGATGCAAATAATGAGCGTTGGCTTGAGCTAAAAACACACCCGCGTCGTCAAAGAGGCGCAGATAACCCAGCACCTTTCGAACAAATAATAGCAGAGCAACACGATGTTTTTGCCAAACACCCTGAGACTACTTTCATCAATGCACATATGGGATGGATGGCAAATGATTTGGATGCTGCAAGCGCCCATTTAGAAAAGTACCCAAATGTTAATTTTGGGATCGGGGCTGTGATTGCTGAGTTTGGAAGACAGCCTAGAAGGGCAAAGGAGTTTTTTGAAAAATACCAAGACCGAGTTCTTTTCGGTAAGGATGCCTATAATAAGGAAGAGTTCTATACCTATTTTAGGGTTTTGGAAACTGAGGATGAGTATTTTCCTTATTACAAGAAATACCATGCCTTCTGGGCCATGTATGGACTAGGACTTTCTGATGAGGTTTTGAAAAAGCTGTATTATAAAAATGCTTTAAGAATCGTCCCTAGGATGGATAAATCAGTATTTCCAGATTGATATTCTGATTTCCCGGAGATGGCCGGGGATTAAGATTGCAGACCTGAAGGGAGGTAAACCTATGGCCATTTTCTAGAATTTAGTATGTAAAGCTGTTTTACATACCAATCCCTGTAGGTAAAGAAAATTGAAAAATCTTTACCTACAGCAGTTCCTTAGTTCAAACAGCCCGCCTATTTAATATTTTGTAACTTCAAGCAACACCAATTGCTGAAAGTATGTCTCCTGTTTTCCAGCAAAAAAAACTCAGAATGAAGGCGACACTGAAATACCTCTCGGTGTTGATCTTAATATTGTTGGTTACCATTCTCCAAGATTACCTTTATGATCAGAAGTTTGATCACTCCATTTATGATACTGAAAATCGTCTGATCAATTCCTTATGGATCCTGATTTTTCCAGTTTCGATCCTTTGGAATGTACTTTTCAAAAAAGTAAGATTTCTAGCTCGTATTCATATTGTATTGATCAAAAGGCTGCTGTTTATAATTTTGGCCACGGTTACCCATATTTTAGCTTTTGCTGGCTTGGCTGACTTTATAGCTACAAATTTCTTTGAACAAAACCTTCCTTTCTTAATCAATATCAGATTTACAATTTCTGTGGATTTGTATAAATATTTACTGATCTATTCTATAATTGCGCTAATCTTAGTTCGTAAAAACAAAAATGTCAAGTCCCGCTAAACGCTCTTCCTTGCAAAAATTCAATCATAGCTACAGGTCGATTTTGAGTGGGGGGCGTTTATTCGGCTTAGTATTGATTTTTCTAGGTTTGGTGGTAATACTTACTCCAGTTTTTGTAGAAGTAGAAACCAATACATTGAAAATTGTCCTCGTTGCTGGAATACCTTTTTTGATTGGGGTAATTCTTGTTACTACTTATACTGGGACGCTGCTGGACTTTGAGAATAGGAAATACAAAGAATATCAAACCTTGCTTTTTTTTAAGTTGGGAGCGTGGAAAAAACTTCCTAAAATTGAACATGCAGAAATGATCTTGCATAGCTTTCGAAGTAGGAATGTTCCCAATGGTCTGAGCCCAACACTTTCAGGAGAAGTGACCATTTATAAAATTGTACTAATCTCCAATGGAACCAAGTTTCTCGCCTTGGATTTTGAAAAAGAAAAGGCAGCCGTAGCTGCCCTGAAAAAGGTCAAAGAAGGCTTAGGACTCCTTTGAATTTTCCTCTAAAAGTCTAAAATCCTTAATTTCTTTTCCGTCCAATTCCTTCTGCCATCGTTCTAAAACGGGTTGCTCCAAATGTGCCTCGCGATATTCATCTGGGTTCATGATAGGAATCCCCTTGATGATAGGATAAATGCGCTTACATGATCCACAAGTCAACCAGCCCTCCAGGATGTTTTCCTGATCGTCGGTAAGGATAGTTTTCAATTCCAGGTCCTCTTTATCAAAAGGACAGCAAAGCTTGGCTATAGTTTCTAGTTTCATTTGTTCAGTGTTGAAAGGGACTGTTGATAATTTAATATGGCAGCTTTTGGATCTTCAGAGCTCATCACTCCAGATACGACAGCGATGCCATCAAAACTCAGAGATTCAAGATCGGCTAGGTTTTGAGGGCTGATTCCTCCTGCAAGGAAAATTGGATTTTGAGTCATTTCCCTTGTTTTGCGAACGGTCTCGAAATCCACCAATTCGCAACTGGTACTAGTGCTGGATGGAAACATGGAGCAAAAGGAGAGGTAATCAACTCCAAAATCCACAGCCTTTTTGATGGTTTTTAGGTCATTGTTTACGGTGACTCCCACAATTTTTCTCATATCGTGAAAGGTTTTCAGGCATTTCTCAGAGAATTGATTGATCTCATCAAAATGCACCCCATCCAGATCAAAAAGCTCCACCCATTCTGGATGGTTATTGATCAATAAAGGAACTTTAGCTGCCTTACAAAGCACTTTAATTTTGCCTATCAAGCCGGCTACGGGAGGTTTTTCAGGAAAGTTATCCCAAATCTGAACGGCACAAGGCTTTGCAGATAATGCTTGTTTCAATGACTTCAAAAGCAAGGTTTCCTCTTTACTGGGATCAATAACCAAATAAAGCCCTCCTGATATTGTTGCTGATGTTTTCATTTCCAACCTTCATTTAATGCTTTGAAATAGGCGGCCCAATAGGGGTCTGTTTCTTTATATTCCAATAGTGATGAACTCTCTCCTTCTGAAATCCTAATTCCTTGATCCTGTCCTAATACCTTCCCTACTACAGTACAGCTGATATTTTCATTTCCTAAACGATCTATAAGTTGAGCAGATTTATCAGGCCTACAGGAAATAATCATTGCTCCAGCTCCTACACAGTAGCGGGGATCTAAATCAAATAACTTAGAAATTTGGGAGGCGATTTCTCCCACAGGAATCAAGTCATTTTCTATCATTCCCCCTTTTCCTGAAGCAATCAACATTTCGTAGATCGCTCCCAAAACCCCTCCTTCCGTCACATCGTGCATAGCCGTTATTTCTGGGAATTTCTCAGATTCACCAGCAGCGATTAAGCCATCTTTTAGCGAGGAAGTTTGATAAAATTGTTGGCAAGCTGATTCATATACATCGGTTCCGAGTTTATTCTTGACAGTTTCAGGAAAACTCATTCCCAAAATGGCCGTGGCAGTCATTGCACAGGATTTGGTCACTAAAATCACATCTCCTTCTTCCGCGCCTGTTGCGCAGATCATTTCTGATTCCGGGGCGATGGTAATAAGTGTTCCTCCGCCGGCAAAAGTGGAGTTTTGTCCTTGGACAAAGCCGGTATGACCCCCTGTGATTGCCACTCCAATTTCCTTACAAAAGCGATCAATATAGCCCCAGTAGGTACTGAAGTCAGCATTGCTTAAGGAATCTGGGAGATTGAGGACGAATTGGCCGTATTGAGGGGCAAAGCCAGTGGTCGCCATATCATTGGCCATCAAATGCACGCTGAGCCAAGCAGATTCCTGTAAGCCTAGGGAAGGAATCAAAGATAAAGGGTCGCTAGTCGCTGCCATAGCCAAGCCGCCAGGCAAGGAAGTAATCGCTACGTCCACACCAAAGCCCGGACCTTGCTTTACCTCTTTGCGAAATGCTCCAAGCCTTCCCGCAAGCAAGCTTTGATATCCTTCATGATTGATTTTACCCAGATCTGCCATCAGTCTACATCATTGAATTTCACATACAAACCAAAGAAGTCACCATAAGGAACGCTCCACTGCTGTACCGGAAACCATTTTGGTAGGCCAGTGCATGACCATTCGATGGTATATTGCCTTCCTTGCAATGCTTCCTCAATAATTTTGATCAGCATTGCAGGAGTGTAGAAAGTTGCAGTTACATAGAAAGGATTTTTACCAAAAACCTGTTGGACTCTCCTTCTCAAGACCTTGGGTGAATTTCGGTTCATCATGCCCATGGCAATGCCGTATTTTGCTACTCGGGCAGATTCGCGTATCACTTTTACCGGGTCTTTATAGTATTCAAAAGTGGTAATGAAAGCCAGCGAATCGAAGGTATGATCCTTAAAGGGCATATGATGGGAATCCGCCATGACTAAATCACCCTCGAAAAGATTGATGGCTTGGGAAAGCATGAGAGGGGAAATATCCCCTCCGGTGGCTTTAATACCAATTTCCTTCCACCAGCGTGTGAATCGAGTGGTTCCACAGCCAAATTCAAGTAAGGTTTTGATCCTTTTGTCCTTAGATACCAGCTGCTCCATGACTTTTTTCTGCCAGATTTCTGCTCGCTTATAGCGACCCTCGTACCAAAGTTCGTAGGTGTCTGTATGTGCTCTATTGAAAAACCATTCCGGGCGATTTTGCCAGTTTTGCTGCGCTTTGGGAAGTATTTCAAAGTGTTTTTTCTCGAGTTGCATGGGTTTCTACAGGTTAGATTTCTTAGAATTTCATACTAATTCCTAACATAAAGTTGGTCCCGGCCATTGGGTAATAATAGTTTTCTGTAACCAATTCCTTCTGACTTTCTCCAGGTAAGAAATAGCTAAAAGTATAGCCATTTGGCTCGTACATCTCATTAAAGACATTGTTGACCATCAGGTTTATATCAATGCTTTTGAAATATCTAGGTTGAACGGAGTAGCTTACCCTAAAATCATTGGTGAAAAACGCATCTAATGATCTTGCATCGTTTGAAGTATTGTCTAAATACTGCTTACCAACATATTTACTCAACCAGTTCAAAGAGAGATTCTTCACAGGCTTGAATTCTATCATGAGGGAAGAAACAATGTTCGGAGAGAAAGCAATGTCTGTGTCAGTATAGGTGAAGGATTCCTGAGTAAATTCCGCAGTACTATAATCATCTATATACTCAGTAAACTCCTTAATCTTATTTTGACTTAAAGCTATATTAGCCCCAATCATCCAGGCTTTGGATAACTGAAATGCTCCATCGAGCTCAATTCCCGCTCGGTAAGAATCAGGTACATTTTCTCGGATATAAGCTCCTACATCATTGATTTGGCCAGTTTGGATCAATTGATCCTTGTAGTCCATCAGGTAGAAATTAGCATTGTAGCTGAAATTCCCACTTTTAGCTCTGATTCCTGCTTCTATGTTATTAAGCTTCTCTGGTCTTGGAACTTCGGTGATAGGATTATCCGTAAAATCAGATCTTGTAGGTTCACGGTTGGCAACGGCATAGCTCGCATACCAGACTTTACCATTTTTCTCATAACTAAGACCAAATTTCGGGTTAAAGAAGGTGTACTTTTCTTCTCCATCTACAATTCTTCCATCATCATTTACACCTATAAAAGAGTAATCGATAGACCGGACTTGCAAGTCTCCAAATAGATTCAAACCAGAGGAAACTTCATAGGTGGCTTTTAGGTAAACATTGCGATCATCTTTGACGGCATTGTTGTCATAATATCGATCGCGGATGTCCGTATCGCCGGCAATTCTTGCCCAGATGATTTCTCCAAAGTGATCTCCATCGTACCGATTGGCACCACCGCCAAGAACGACATCCCATTGGCCATTATCTGAAATGTAGTTGATGGAAGCAACTGCACCGTAGAAATCATTGTCAAGCCATCTTCTTCTGATGATGTCTGTGCTGCTGATCGTAGAATCGCCGATGACCACATCCGGTAGATTATAGCTGGCAAAATCATCATCTTCTCGATATTGCTCATAATATCCTCTACCATACGTGTAGTGTAGTGCTGCATTGGTTTTCCAATTATCCCCAATAGTGCCAGAGTAAATCAGTTGATAATGATCTTGCTGATAATTATCGGTTTCATTTTCGTACGTGTAGTAATTGTCTGTTCGGTCATCCTCTAATTTGGATTCAGGAAGTCCCCACCAAGATTGATAAGTTTTTTCCTTTCCAGAGAATACATTCAATTTTAGGACATGGTTTTCACCATAAAATCCTGCTGAAACAAAGTAAGAACGTAAGTCAGAAGTTGCTCGGTCTACATAACCATCAGAAGAGATTTTCGAAAGTCTGGCATCTACAGCAAAACGGTTGTTTAATAGCCCGGTTCCTGCTTTTACAGTATGTTTCCAGGAATTGAAAGAACCTACAGAATTATCAATTTCTGCATAGGCCTCCTCATTTCGTGTATCCGTTTGGATATTCACGCTTGCCCCAAAAGTGGCCGCCCCATTCGTAGAAGTACCCACACCACGCTGTATCTGAAGGCTATTTACAGAAGAGGCAAAATCAGGCATATTCACCCAGAATACCCCATGAGACTCCGCATCATTCATTGGGATTCCGTTGACCGTTACATTGATTCTGGTCTGATCAGATCCACGAATTCTCATACCAGTATAACCTATGCCAGCTCCAGCATCTGAATTGGTGACAACGGATGGCGTAAAATTCAATAAGATGGGAATATCCTGTCCTAAATTTCTTTTGGCAAGTTCCTCTTTGTCAATAGTCTGAAAGGTAGTGGGAGTAGTAGACGAAGCTCTAGTAGCAGAGACTATAAACTCTTCTGTTAATAATTCGGTAGGTTGAAGCTCAAGCGTCAAATCTCCAGCATAAGGAACAGCCAGGTTTTTTTCAAGACTGCTGTAACCCACATAGGAAACCCTAAGCTGGATTTCTCCTGCAGTTAATTTGGTAATCGTAAAGGCACCGTATTCATCAGTGACTGCTCCTCTACCTTGTTTTCCTGTCCAAACAGAAGCTCCTACTAAAGGTTCGCCGGAATTAGCGTCCAAAACTTTTCCACTCAGGTTTTCTTGTGCCCAAGAGGAAATTGCAATAAGGCAAAAAGCCAGATTTAGCAATACTTTTTTCATGTAAATACCCTTTCGGGTTGTTGAGGTGAAACATGAGAAAACTCAGGGGAAGTCTTCCGTGATTGTTTACCCTTTTACATAACTTTTATCAATTGAAACACGAAGGCGCCTTCCGCATTTTCGAATAATAACTTGTTATGTTGCTCATTTCCCTTCGCCGGCATTACCCGGATCAGGTCGTATGGGTATGATCTCAGCCCGTTTTATTAAGGCACCCCTTATGATCTTGTTGCAAAGGTAATGGGGAAAAATCTATTTGCAATTCTGAGGAAAGAAAATCAATGGCTCAAAATCTTCACATGCTGAAACTTTTCGTTAAATTTCTCTCTCAAAATAACCTTAAACCATGAAACTTTATAAACTAACCTCCGGGACATTAGTCCAAATCGAGGAATCTTATCTTTTAGGACCAAGCCTAAACTGGAATGAATTATTGGGTAGAGAAAACTTGAAAGAGTATCTGAGCCTAGAATCAAAATCCTGGAAAGTAGTATCGAAAGAAGAAGCCGAAGATTTGTTGAATGCTGGAATTTTGTCTCCAATGGGAGATCAGGAAATTTGGGCAGCTGGTGTGACTTATTACAGAAGTAGAACTGCCAGAATGGAAGAAAGTCAAGATGCTGGAGGGGCAGATTTTTATGATAAAGTCTATGCTGCGGATCGTCCTGAGCTATTTTTTAAAGCCACAGCAAGTCGGGTTTCCGCCCCAGGAGCTGCAGTTAATATTCGAAAAGATTCGACTTGGGATGTGCCGGAGCCTGAACTTACCTTATTGATTTCTCCTGCAGGTAGGATTCAGGGTTTTACGATTGGCAATGACATGAGTAGTAGAAGTATTGAAGGTGAAAATCCTCTTTATTTGCCTCAAGCCAAGGTTTATTTAGGATGTGCCTCCATTGGCCCTTGTATCTTAGTGCAAGATGAGCTCCTGCCAGAGGAGTCAAAAATCAGATTGGAAATAGATCGGTCGGGTCAATTAGCATTTGCAGGAGAAACAGATCTAACACAATTGAAAAGGAAGCCCCCAGAGCTTGCTGAATGGCTTTTCAAAGGAAATTCTTTTCCGATAGGATCTTTTTTAATGACAGGAACAGGCATTGTGCCTGATGATTTTACCCTAGGAGAAGGAGATGTCGTCCGAATATTTATTGATGGAATCGGAGTTTTAGAAAATACCATTTCAAAAATCTGAGTAAATGGCATACGATGAATATCTGGTAGAGCGCTTGGCTCAAAGCCTAAAAAGTCGCCACATACCATTTCAACACAAGAAGATGATGGGTGGAATGCTTTTTATGGTGGATGATAAGATGTTTATGGGTATTAATCGTGATAATAACTCAGGCAAGGACCGATTGATGGTAAGAGTGGGAGAAGATGCTGAGGAGATGTGTATAAAAAGGGCAGGTTGTAGGTCTATGGAGTTTACAGGGAGACCCATGAAAGGCTTTGTTTTCGTTGATCCTGAGGGCTTTGACTTGGACGATGATTGGGAATTTTGGGTTGAAAAGGCCTTAGAATTCAATCCTAAAGCGAAAAAAAGCAAAAAAAGGAGAGAAAAATAGTTGGTTAGTCAAGCTTGGCAAAGAAGTTGATTTAGAGTTTTAATAGACTTCAAACAAGACCAACACCATGAAAAATCTTTCCATTTTTTCCCTTTTAGCAATCATAGCTTTCAGTTGCAATTTTAGTGAGTTGCCAGAATACAAAGATGAAAATCAAAAATGGGCTCTTGCTGGCTATCAAGTAGATCTAGAAGGGCATTTGGAGTATACCAGTATTCAGGATTCTGCCTATGTTTACACCATGATGCCTGATGGGACCTTTACCAAAACAGTGGGCGAATATGAGCTCAGTGGCACCTATGAAGAGTCCTTTTCGGATGGCTTAACTAAATATAGATTTCAATACGGCACTCAACAAAGTCTGCTTATCCATAGCTGTTCTTCAGATTTTGAGGATTATTTTATTAACAGCAAAGGACAATTAACAGGCACTTGGGACAGCTGTGATGGTCCGAAATTGTATTTTGACAAAGAATAATTATTGTATTGTAATGGGGGTTGAAGTCGAATTTGATGCTTAAATAGCTAATAAATTCTTCAACCCTCTTTACAATGCTTCTCGGGCTTAAGCCTTAATTTGAGACCAGTACTTTTTTACTTTCTAGAGTAGTTTTACTTTTGCAGATGGCTCAATTTTTCCAAAAGAAAATCCGACTTCCACATTATTCTTCAGGGTATCATCTAATTACAGATTTGATTGAAGATGAATTTTCGGAGATCAGAAAAGTAAAAACCGGTTTTTTGCAAGTGTTTATTCAGCATACTTCTGCAGCTCTAACCATCAATGAAAATGCTGATCCTACAGTGCGCAGAGATTTTCAAACTTTTGTAAATGAATTGATTCCGGAAAACTATCCTAAGTTTATTCATACCTATGAAGGTCCTGATGATATGCCAGCACATATCAAAGCGAGTTTTTTTGATTCAAGCCTGCAAATTCCTATTTCTGAGGGAAGGCTGGCCATGGGAACATGGCAGGGAATATATTTATGTGAATTTCGGAGACACGCTTCTTCAAGAAGTCTTGTTTTGACCTGTTTCGGGGAAATATTCTAAATGTGATATTGTGTCCCCGATTATTTATTTGACCATTGGTAAAATATAAGTGATATGATAGCCGCTACAAGATATTTTTGTTCGGTATCACTAAGCTTATGCGAAACTTTTGTTTCTTATTAACTGCCTATATTCTAGGCATCGGAACAGTATTTTCTCAAATTGACCAGAATCCGGCTGCCATAGCTGTTAAGGCTAAACAAGGAATTCAGCTAGATGGGGAATTGACAGAAGATATATGGTTGGATCCCACAGGATGGAACACTGATTTTATGCAGTATTTTCCTTCGGATACTTCCTTATCCCAAACACCCACAAGAGTGAAAATTGCTTTTGATGAGCATAACCTCTATTTGGCTGCTGTTATGGAAAATAATGAGCCAAGAGATTATGTATCTACCTCATTACGAAGAGATTATAGAGGGCAGCAAAATGATGGAATCACCTTCGTTTTTGATACTTTCAATGATAAAACAAATGCCTTTCAATTTGGAGTGAATCCTTATGGAGTCCAAAGAGAAGGCTTATTGGCAAATGGGGGGATTAGAAGTGAAGATTTAAGTTTAGCCTGGGATAATAAGTGGTATGCAGAAGCAAGAATTTTTGATACACATTGGCAGGTAGAAGCCATAATTCCACTTTCCACAATTCGATTTAAAGATGGGGCGAAAAGCTGGAATGTAAACTTTTATAGAATAGATAGCCATACCGGAGAGCGAAGCACTTGGTCTCCAATACCAAGGAACTTATCAATTATTTCCACTGCTTTCAACCGGAAATTGATATTTGAGGAGCCTCTTAGTAAAACTTCCGCAAATATTTCTTTGATACCTTATATAGCAGGAAAAACCTCCAAAAATTACCTAGAAAATACCAGTGAAAAATTTACTCCAGCAGTAGGGGGAGATGCTAAAATTGGCGTTGGACCTGCCATGAATCTGGATTTGACTTTCAATCCTGATTTTTCTCAGGTGGAGGTGGATCAGCAAGTGACAAATTTGGATCGCTTTGAGATTTTCTTTCCAGAACGAAGACAGTTCTTTTTAGAAAATGCAGATCTCTTTGATAGTTTTGGTTCCAGGCAATCCAGACCTTTCTTTTCAAGGCGAATTGGAGTGGATATTGATTCAGCTACTGGGCAAAACGTTCAGAGTAAGATCATTTATGGGGCTCGATTGAGTGGTAAGGTAAATGAAAACTGGAGGTTGGGTGTCATGAATATGCAGACAGCAACCGATGATGAAGCAGGAATAGCGGGAAAGAATTTTTCTGTAGTAGCTGTACAAAAGAAGCTATTTGCCAGATCAAATATTGGTTTAATCTTCGTCGATAGAGAATCTCTTGCCTTAGGTGAAAATCAATCTCTATTCAACCCAGATGAGTATAACCGATTAGTAGGGATAGATTATAATCTAAATTCAGCGGATGGTAAATGGACAGGAAATGCTTATTACCATAGAACATTTGAATCAAGAGATACCGAAAAACCATATTCCCTAAATTCATTTATCAGGTTCAATGATATCCATTGGTCTTGGAGTTTAAGCTATCGGGATATTGGAAAAGACTTTAATCCGGAAGTAGGTTTTGTTCCTAGGTCAGATTACAAGCGTTTTAACCCAGATATTTCCTATTTATTTTATCCAAATTCAAGGTTAATAAACCGCCATGGTCCAAAATTAGATTTTGAATTATTATGGAATGAAGCAAATGGAACGACTGATAGAGATATTAATTTGAGCTATAACGTTCAGTTTAATTCTTTTTCGACAATTACTGTTACGCAGAGAAATAGGTATGTGTATTTGTTTTCGGATTTTGACCCGACAAGAACTGGTGGTGAAAAACTTCCTGCAGGGACGGATTACAATACCAAAACGATTCAGATTGAATACAGCAGTAATCCAAGGAATGCATTTTTAATAAAATTAGAGGCAGAAGGTGGAGGTTATTACACAGGGAATTTCCAAAGGGTTGTCAGTGAGTTGGGCTTGAGACTGGGTGTGAAGGCAAATATTTCCATGAATTTCAACTATGCCAGAATCCGGCTTCCTGAGCCTCAAAATGATGCAGATTTAGTATTAGTAGGACCTAGAATTGATTTGACCTTTACGAAGAAACTGTTCTGGACAACATTTATCCAGTACAATAATCAAATCGAAAATATTAATATCAATACGCGACTTCAATGGCGCTTTGCCCCTGTTTCAGATTTCTTCCTGGTTTATACGGATAATTATTTCCCTGATACTTTCGCGCCAAAGCAAAGGTCTCTGGTATTTAAATTGAATTACTGGTTGAATCTTTAAGTAACTTCTCTAATCGCTGAGTTCTCGCTCGATGAGCTCGCTGAAGCATGATAGGATAAAAATTACCAATGATATTAAGGGATTGCAGAAAAAACGCGGTCCAAAAGTCTTTTAGGATGAGACTCCAAATAAAAAGTAGATTAATAAGAATAAAAGGGATAAGATGTCCAATTTCAGATCGTTTTAATTCTATAATAAAGTTTTTAATTCCTGTTTTACTGCCATTGAAGTAGGATTTCTGCTTGGCTTTGTTTCTCCAGAACGTGAGTAACAAGAATTTTTGAAATACCGGAACGCCGATACGTTTTGTAAATGATAGTAAATTTTTTGGATTGTTGATTTGATAATAGCGATCAGGCAAAAGTTTAAAAGTGGGCCAGGCAAAACCTAGAAAAGCAAAAACGCCTAGGATAAAGAGATTAGCCAAAAAGGCCATGATAAACTTTGAAAAAAGTGGTTCTAAGGGCATATTTCCCCAAGAAGTAATCAATTCATAGGATCGATAGCCTAAAAAAACACTTCCTAATGTTAAAAGTATCTTTTTACCCATTTTCAAATTGAATTATCAGCCAAGGCCATTAGGTTTTAATTGTAAACAATTGATTATTTCTATCCTCTGTCTAAGATCGATATTTTTTTGATTTGGGAATATAAACCCAGATGTAAGTAAAAAATCCAGCGAATACCTGAAGAAGCACAAAATACAACCAAACATCTGCCTCTTTTAGAGGTTCGAAGTTGATCGTGTTATTATAATAGAGTTTTGAGATTATTAGGGCAATGATGGTTGCGGGAAGGACCACCGCCAGCCATAAGGATAAAAAAGATCGATATATAAATGGAGTTTTTTTCTTGACCATGGGATTTCCTTTTTTACCTAGTAATCAAATTTGACGGAGCTGAGATCCGGTTTGATTAATTTTTTTCGATTTAATTCTAGCTGATATAGATAGTCTCCAAGTTCAGCAAAAAATGGTTTTCCGATTTCTTCGTATTCATAATTGTCATCATTTAAGATCTCATCTTCATTGGAATAAACGACTGCAGAAACGAAGAATTCCACACCATTTTTGAAATCTACGAAATAGCTGCCATCTATCAGAAATCCGTAAGACCATCCTGTCTTATTGAATATCCTAAACTGAGAAGGAATCGTGTCATTGGAAGTGCCGAATTTATAGAATTTTGAATAGCTATCTGTGTATTCTGAAACAGGGTAGGATGGGTACTTACTTTCCCTAGGTTTCATGCCCATATACTTTAAAATAAAGTCTCTTTGTTCTTCAGAAATTTGAAATCGCTCTGCCTCGAAAAATGCTCTCGGAAATAAAATCCTTTTGAGGACAGCATCTAGATCTGAAAGGGCAAATTTGTTCTTAAAAGTGAAATCCATCGGCTTTTGAACCAAAGAATCTCCTGAAAAATGAGCTTTTCCTATTTTAGGTTTTCCACGAACAAAATAATTGTTTTCTGTATGCCTTTCTGGTAACTCCAGAATAATATTTCCTGACTTATCCACAAATCTTAGAGGATTAAAATATTTATTTTCCTCGCTAGAAATGGGAAATGACAGTCTTTGACTTATAACACTGTTAATGAGGTTTTTATCCTTTAATTTATCATTGATATAGTCTAATCCCATGACTTCATAAAGCCGATTGAAAGCGTCATTATCAGAAACTAATAAAATCTTTTTGATATAATTTGAAATACTCGGAAGAGAGTCAATAGATGTCTTATCCACATAGGCAGGTTTCTGAGATGGACGGACAGAATCTATAAATAATGTACTTTCTCTATCTAAGTTATCCACATTTTGTTCATTCAGCCATTCCAGTGCAAAAAGAGCTACAGGAAGCTTAACAGTGGAGGCAGGATAAAAGTAGTTTGAGTCGTTCAAATGGAAAGAAAACTCCTTAAACATGGGGACCCCATGTTCGTTTCTATCCACCTGAGTATAGAGAATCTGTACCTTATATTTTTCAGGATTAGATAAGACTTTTTGTAAAGTGGGGTAATTCTCCAACCCATCTTGGAAAGGTATTTTTTCCTTCTTTTGGCAGCTAGAAAAAACGATTATAAAAAGGGTGAATATTATCTGAAATTTATAAGATTTCATTCTTGCTTTATTGATTGCAGAGTGTTCAAGAGGTAGTCGATATCATCTTCTCTATGGAATGCTGAAATGATGATTCTATTTACAGCTGGATCTTTAGCAGTAGGATAATGGAAGGAAGAAGTGATGATGTTCTTCTTCTCTAACTTTTGAACCCAATTTTCATTTGTGTAAGAAAAGACCGGATAGTTTTCGGCTCCATAAACTTCGTTTGGTAGTTTATTTTTCTGATGAAAGTAGGAAACTCGATCTTTCAAGGTCTTAGCCTGTTGTTTAAAGGCTTCTTTTGAATTTAAAAATGCCTGCAAGTATCCAGGCGGACATGGAGAAGCTCCTCCATATATTGGGAGTTTTTTAAGGCTTTCGCCTGTCTTTTGATCTGAAAGGATTATTCCTCCAGGAATTCCTAGGCCTTTTCCTAAAGAACCTGATACTACTAGGCGGATAGGCAGTTTTTTCCATTGGGCATAGGTCCCGAAAATATCATTGCCTAATACCCCAAAAGCATGGCTATCATCAAGCAAAAAGCTCACTTCATGCTTTTGTGCGATATGCTTGAGCCAAGTGTAATCATGTATTTCAGGAATCAGCGGATTGACTGCATTTCCAAGGAAGACAATGCGCTGTGGTGGCAAATTATGAGACTTTTCGAGACAGTTGTTTTTCCAGCTTTCAAAACTTTCCCTTGGATCAGGTTTCAGGTTCAGGGGCAAAATTGCGGGATGAGTATCGGGAGCTACCCATATTTGATCAGTTTTGGAGGTGAGGAGCTGAAGAGCAGTCATTCCTGCCAAATATCCGCTGCTCATTACCAAGGCAGCATCAGCTTGGGCTTGCTGAGCAAAATAGGCTTCAAATTCATCATAAACGGATAATCTGACATTGTTGATGCGACTCATTCCATGGTTTAAGCCCCATTTTTTCATGCCCAGGATAAGCTGTTCCTGAAATTCAGCATTTTGGCCGATTCCTAGATAAGAAGTGCCACTAAAGAAAAAGTAGGATTTTCCTCCAAATGATATTTGGCGGTCAATCGCGCTTTCTAAAAAGAATGTATTCACAGATAACAAATCTTATTTCGCAAAAATCTGACTGGGATCTTGGAAGGATTTAAATTCCAAAGCATTTCCACAAGGATCTAGAAAAAACATGGTGGCCTGCTCTCCCACTTCTCCTTTGAATCGAATGTAAGGTTCAATCACAAATTCAATTCCATGTGCTTTTAGTTTATCTGCAAGATCATGCCATTCCTCCCAAGGCAAAATAGCCCCAAAATGTCTTACAGGGACATTTTTGCCGTCGACAGCATTGGTTTGTGCTAAGGCAAGTTCTTCAGGTTTGATATGGGCAGAGAGTTGATGACCAAAGAAATTAAAATCGATCCATTTTTCGGTGCTTCTTCCTATCTCACAACCGAGCAGCTCTCCATAAAATGCTCTGGTTTCTTCGATATCCCGGATAGGGAAAGCCAAGTGAAAGGGTTTAAATTGACTCATATTGCGTACTTTCGTTTCAAGTTTTCAGTGTCAATTTAGTTTATTATTCCTTGAAAAAAATGTCCGATAGAAAATCTGTTTCCTTGGTTTTGAGCAGCGGTGGAGCGCGAGGATTAGCGCATGTAGGAGTGATCGAGGAGCTTGAAAAAAGAGGATACCATATTTCTGAAATAGCCGGCTGTTCTGCAGGGGCTTTAGTTGGAGGGATGTATGCTGCAGGAAAGCTGGAGGAGTTTAAAGACTGGATATGTCATCTGGATCGAGTGGATGTGTTTTCCTTGATGGATTTCACTTTTTCCAGCAGAGGATTCATCAAAGGGGAAAAAGTATATAATGCCCTCAAAAAAGTAGTCAATGACTGCCAAATAGAGGATATGGCAATTCCCTTTTCCTGCAATGCAGTGGATTATCGCTCAGGGAAAGAAATAATTTTCAGAGAGGGAAGTCTGTATGCTGCTATCAGGGCTTCGGGAAGTATTCCTACGGTATTTCAACCTGCAAAAATCAATAATTATGAACTGATTGATGGTGGAGTGACTAACCCTGTTCCGATTTCTCTTCTTAAGAATCCAATGGATAGTAATATCATAGTGGTTGGGCTGAATGGCCCAGATTCTGAATTGATCACTCCTCCTAAAAAAGACGCGGAAGGACATCGTTTTATTTCCTTACCGAAATGGTTAAAAGATTATAGAAATAAAATGAAGCAGTATTTTCCAGATCAGGAAAAAGTAGAAAAATCCAGCTCATTGAGTTCTATCAATTTGATGACTCGATCTTTTGATCTACTGCAGGACAGGTTTTGTAATTTACTGATAGAAAAATATCCTGTGGAGATCAGGATAAGAGTGGCGAGAAATCAAGCCGGAACCCTAGAGTTTCATCGAGCCGCAGAATTAATAGAAATTGGCAGACAAAAAGCTGCTTTGGCTTTAGACGAATGGGAAAATGCAGATTAGCGAACTGAATAAATTACTAGGTAATATAGATGTCTATTTGCTCGATCAGATTCTAAAAGGAAGGTTTGGCAAGGAGATGAAAATCCTGGATGCTGGATGTGGAGAAGGAAGAAATACCGTTTATTTTATTCGGGAAGGATTTCAAATTTTTGGAATAGACCCAAACGAAATAGCAATTCAATATTGCAGATACCAGGCAAAAAGTCTAGACCCAAACTACGATATTCACCGGTTTTTAGAGGGAAAATTGGAGGAAGTACCCTTTCATGATTCCTCCTTTGATGCGGTAATTTGCTCAGCTGTTTTGCATTTTGCCAGCAGTGTGGATAACTTCTGGCAAATGATCGATGAAATTCACCGTGTCCTTAAACCCGGAGGAGTTTTTTGGTTCAGAATGTGTACTGGCTTTGGAGAGGTTTTATCTCAATCTGAGCCATTGGGAGAGGGTAGATACCATTTACCTGATGATTCCGAACGGTTTGTGCTTACTCAGGACCATGTGGATAAGTTGATCTTGAAGGGCTTCCAATTTCTTGAATCACCCAAGACAGTCTTGGTATTAAACCAACGAGAAATGGGTGTCTTTTTGCTAGAGAAGCAATGAATTTAATTGATAATAGCTACCGTAATATTTTTTTCGTTTGAAATTAAATCTTCTGCTACGCTACCTAAAAGCAAGTCCGAGTCGTCAGACTTTCCTTTTTTGGAAATGATAATCAAATCTGCTTTATATTCCTTCGCTTTTTTGAAGATGGCAGTACCTATGGGTTCGCTTTCTACCAATAGTGTTTCTAGCTCGGCATTGATATTCGTTTTTTTCTTGAGCTTAGCAAACTTTTCAATTGCCTCTTTTTCCAGACTCTTTTGGATCTTTTTCTCTGAACCAAGAAAAGGGAAATAATGAATGCCTATTCTTAAGATATGCAATGGGATCAACTCAGCATCAGTATTGCTGGCGATGAGTTCTGAAACTTCAAGTACCCTACTGGAATAGGATGAAAAATCAATAGGCGATATGATTTTTGTAATGGTCGGTTTCGCTGTCTCTGGGACAAGAATTAAATTACAACTTAGTAATCGGACCATTTTGCTGCTAAATACTCCAGAGCCTTCCAGTCCCATTTTTTTACCTAAAAAGAATAGATCGAATTTACTCTTGTTGACCCAGTGTACCAACTCACTAAAATCTGGCCTCGGGTGGATGTAAATGTGAATATGAGTGTTTTCTGAGCCGAAAACTGCATCCACATTTGATTGAATTTCCTTGTGAATAAGCTGCTCAAGAGTAAGGCCTTTTTTGTCCAATACAGCTTGGAGTTCAGCAGAAACTTCTTCAATTTCTATTTGGTGTATGATGCAAAGCTCATCAAAGTCAAAAAGTTTATCATAGCCTTTTATGAATCGAAGGATCGTTTCATCCATTTCGGTTAAATCTGCTGCTAGAGCTATTTTTTTTAGATTTTTCATGTGTTTATTATTCTTTTTTTGGCCACCCCGAATAGTCGGTGCAGGCTATGGAATCTCACATATCCTATCATCAAACTAGCTAGGAGGTTTGAAATATGCTCGATTTCATCTCATTTTCATATAATCATTGTTGGTTGATGGAAATTTCAAATTTTATTTAGACTCTTGAGATTTCTCCTCACTTTTTTTAATGCTTTTCTTGATTTTTTTCTCGTACCGTTTCTTATCCGTTGGTTTATCAAGTTGTTCCAATTCTTGATATTCGGCTTTTAGGCCTTTATTCAAGGAGTATACCATAAACAGAAGTATGACTAAAAAGGGTAGCCCTGTGGTGATGGTAGCTGTTTGCAAAGCGCCCAATCCACCACCGACAAGAAGTACGGCGGCAACAGTTCCCTCAGTGGTAGCCCAAAAAACTCTCTGAGCAACAGGAGATTCTAACTTACCTCCAGATGTAATATTATCAATAACCAAGGATCCTGAATCCGAGGAAGTTACAAAGAAGGAAGCTACTAGGAATAAACTAATAATAGATCCTAAAATACTTGCTGGAAACTGGTTTATAAAAACAAATAAAGCTGTAGAGGTATCCGAAATGATAGCATTAGCCAATTCGTGATTTCCAGATTGCGAATCCAAATAGATAGCAGATCCTCCCATGGCGGTCATCCATAGAAAGGTCAACAAAGCAGGAATCAATAAAACCCCAAAAATAAATTCTCGAATTGTTCTTCCTTTAGAAACTCTTGCGATAAACATCCCGACAAATGGGGACCAGGATATCCACCATGCCCAATAAAATACCGTCCAATCCCCTTGCCATCCCTCGTCTTTAAAAGCCTCTGTCCACGTAGAAACTGAGATAAAATCACTCAAATAGGTTCCAACATTTTGTAGGAATCCTCTGAAAATGTAAAGTGTTGGCCCGAATATCAATATGAATAGCAGGAACAAGGCAGCGATCCTAATATTCCATTCACTCAGAAACTTCACACCCTTATCTATACCTGAAACCACAGAAATAGTGGCAATGGAGGTAATAGATGCTATCAAGATAACTTGAGTAGTAGAAGTATTTGGGATTTCGAATAAGTAGAATAATCCACCACTTAGCTGCTGAACCCCAAAACCCAATGAGGTGGCTAATCCAAATAAAGTTGCTAAGACTGCAAAAACATCGATCGTATCTCCAATCCAGCCATGTATTCGATCACCCAAAATGGGATAAAATACCGATCTAATAGTTAAGGGTAATTTTTTATTATAGGTAAAAAATGCCAAAGCCAATGCTACGATAGCATAAATAGCCCATGCGTGTAAACCCCAATGAAGAAAGGTTAGGTTCATGGCACTTTGTGCAGCTTCTATGCTGTAATTTTCCGAAGTGGGTGAGTTTGCATAATGACTCACTGGTTCTGCTACCCCCCAGAAAAGTAAACCAATACCCATTCCTGCGCTGAAAAGCATTGCAAACCATGCTGAGGTGGAAAACTCAGGTTTGGCATCCTTTCCACCTAGTCTGATTTTACCATACTTGCTAAAGCCCACATAGATACAAAAGAGAATGAAGAGGTTAACTACCAAAATGAAAAGCCAACCTGTTTGATCAGTGATAAAATCCTTTATGTTTAGAAAGATTTCCTCCATTGGTTCCCCTACCCAGAGTGTAAGCGTGATAAAAAAGAATATCAGAAATGTGGCTGGCCAAAATACGGGTGGGTGGATATCGAAGTATTTATTTTTCATTGTAAGAGGTTTTTAGAAATAATAACCAAGGTTAATGTTTAATCTAGTGTTCCAATAGGGATCACGGTCAATAGGATTGCTGTCGCTTATGGGTTCCAAATAATTAACTCCCCTTCCGGTTCCTGCAGAGTTGCCTCCAAAGGAATCCGTAAGCCAAGGTTGGTTGATTCCACCAGCAATATCAAAATAGCAATATATTTTCCCTGCGCTAATTAAGGCACCTGGAACGAGCATGTGCGTAGGAGTAAAGCGCTCATTTACTCCGTTAAGCCGGATTTCTCCGAATTTTTGCATGTAGGTATAGTCTGTGTATAGTTGAATGTTTCTGATGGGACCCCATTTTAAGGGGATATCATAGGATGCACCTATGGTGTACATCGCTGCTTCGGAAGCAACATCATAGGTGCCAAATCCATAGGCCCCCATTTGGACGAAATCCAATTCGTTGCCATTATCATCTTGGACATTTTTGTAGTTGTAATAAATAACCTGTGTCTTTAGATTCCATTGGCCCCAATTATTTTCAAAATGAATGGCTCCTGCAAATTGTCTACCTGTGTGAGTGGTTTGTTGATTGTAAACCTCATGCGTCTGGAGTGAAAGACCTATTTCACCAGCGTTGAGAAGCTTTGCAGCTCTTAAATTGATCTGCCTTCTCTCAATATTACTATTCCCCGGGATAGGGACTACATCGTAGGAATATCGGGCAGAAGCTGGAACCCCAAAAGTCAATTCGTTCGTACCTCGAGGTTCTGAAAGTAAAAAATAGGCGATATTAAATCTCCATTTATCTATCTCTTTTGTAAAGTTAAAGCCGATTTGATGGTCATCTTCCAAACCCACATAATAGGGAGTCATAAACCACCAGCTGTGAGATGCATATGTGAGTAAGCCAAAAGGCACTTGGGTAATACCTACTTGTAAATTGGTGCTAGGATTAAATCGGTATCCGATCCATCCATATTTGATGAAATGTGTATTAAAAGTCGGGTAAAATCGGTACTCAAAAGAAAGCTGTAGACCATCGCTGTAGGAGTCTACATTGATTCTCCATGTATCCCAAGTCCAGTCATTTCTGGTATCAGTTCCTAATGGGAATGTTTGGCCTTCATAGATCGTGTAAATGGTATTGAGACGGAGGGCTCCTCCAATTTTTAGCCAAGAAGTGTCTTTTTTGGTTTCCTGAGCAGCGAAATTTGCAAATTCTAGCGTGGCCTTGGAGTGGCCATAATCTTTTTTAAAAATGTTGGTTAAAGTAAAACCCCTATTGATAGAATCTGCAGGAAGATCTCTAGCCAAGATGGAAGTCGCTACCAGTAACAACTGAAAAAGTAAAAAGAAACGTAAACGAATCATTGGCGGTAGATTTTCCTACTTCGATTGATTAGAGTTAAATCACTAATTAAAAAGGTACGGTTTCTATGGATTAAATGAAATAGAATTACTATTTAAACTAGAAATAATAAGATTATTCCGTTGGATTGATCAATAAATTATCAAATAAAAAGAAGCTTTCAGTAATCTGGAGAACTTATAATTTTGATAAATGTTTTCCTGTATTAATCTAAATAGACAGGATCTTGCTATTCATGCGATAGGATCGAAATTTCATTTAATTTTGGATTAGAAAATTGGAAAGAGAAATTCTCCATTTGTAAAAGGTAAAAAACTCGGATAAATAAACTTCATAAATATTTAATAAAATTTAATTGTAAACAATTTAAAAATGGATCTTCAATACGCTTTAGAGCTTGTAGGAACCTTTGTTTTTGCTATTTCTGGTGCTTTGGCTATCCGGGAGCGAGAGCATGATATGTTCGGGGCAGGGTTTACCGGCTTTATTACTGCAATTGGGGGTGGTACTTTGCGTGATATCCTGTTGGATAGTTATCCATTGGTGTGGATTGGAGATGTAAAGTTTTTGTATGCTATTTTGGCCGGTGTTTTGGCGGCTTTTATTTTCCCCAATTTTCTAAGTAGGCTTCGCAAGACCTTCTTTTTGTTTGATACGCTCGGAATTGGATTTTTTACCGTTTTGGGTGTTGAAAAAGCATTGAGTTTGGGAGTGAGACCGGAGATTGCTGCAATTATGGGAATGTTTTCGGCAGTGATGGGAGGCGTGATCCGCGATACCCTGACAAATGAAATCCCGATTCTTTTCCGAAAAGAAGTGTATGCTTCAGCTTGTCTGGCTGGCGCTGTTTTGTATGTGGTTTTGGATTATTTCGAAGTAGACCGTAATTACAATATGTTGATATCCATGTCATTGGTGATTAGTATTCGGTTTTTGGCAATGAAATATAAATTGAGCTTACCGAGGCTTGATTAGAATTCAGAAATCTCTAGAAAGTCTCAGCTCTCAGTCTCAGTGTTCAGATCGAACATTGAGGATTTCTAGTCCAAATTTAAGGTGGTGGGTGTTTTTTCAATCCCAGATAAAAATCTCTTTTGGCAAATTCCCGCAGATGTCCGCAGTTCAATGCAGAATTTGGATTAATCCCTATCCATTATTTATCTAATTGAAGTTAAAGTCAAAGACAAAAAACTCAAGTTCTTCTGTTTCTTTATTAAAAACCCAAAACTTTCCTTCTCGGACAAAATAGGTGGTAATACTGAAAGGTAAATTTGAGAGATCTTCTTCATGGATTAGTTTAAAATCATCAGAAAAAACAAGCAAGAATTGATTGGGTATTCCAGCTCGGACTTGGTTCTCTCTTTTCTTACTTGCTATTCGATAGTATCGTTTATAGGATGAGTCATAAACTATTCGGGAATAATTAATTTCAAGTCCTTCCATTTCTAAAATCTTTGTTAGATCCGCAGTAGAACCTGATTTTGGATATTTTCCATCCTTTCTTTTCGGAACTTTGGTTGGTTCGAAATCATGAAATTCCAAACTCTTTGAATTTAGATCAAGGGCATAAAAGTCAATTCCATCATCATGATAAACTAAAATATGATGATCGAAATATTCTGCTTCTTGCATCCCGCTTATTGTTAATCTCCCCAGATCAATTTCAAGAGATTTTCTATATGCCATGCTATCCAAAGGAGATACATGGAAAACAGTGTCTTTTAGATTTACCCAAGCAAGGGATTGGTTACCATTTGTTGAAGTTGTAAGACCAAAAAGAAATTGGCTGTCAGGAGATATTCTTGCTCCTTCAAAAAATCGGCTTTCAAAACCCATTTCGAAAATTGAATGGTAGGATGGGAAATTACTATTTAAAACTCCTTTTTCGTCAATAGAAAATAACCTTTTAGGTGTTAATAGCTGGATATTTCCATTTTCTTCAGGGATGTAATCAAATGTGGCACCTATCCCTTTTGGACCTTCTTTTTCAAATGGAATAGTGAGTACAAATTCTTTTTTTTCCAGATCTATTTTGTCTAAGGCAAGGTTATAATCATCAAAAAAATATAGGTATTGTTCATCTTGGGAAAGCTTAACTTTTGGTATACCATGACCTAGGTTGAATAAATGTTCTCCTGAATTAATGGTTACCGTATCATAAGAAAATTCGAATTCTAAAGTGATTGGATTTTCTGCTTTTCTAACATTTTCCTCGCAAGCAACTATAGCTATTAAAACGAAGAACAATAAAATTCTATTCATTTTCGAACCTTGGTTGGAGGCGGACAAACGCAATTTGATTTTCTAATTTCAAAAATGTGTACAACATTCCTTCATGGACGAAGGTCTTATTGACAAAATACTCTCCAGGGATAAATGCAGATAAATCCAGTTTTTCCTCGTGAATCAAGTTGAGGTTTTCATCAAAAATCGACAATACAAACCTGAAATATCTTCCACCTTCTTCAGGTTCTGCTTGAACTTCTCTGCTATAGCGATAGAAGCGCTTATTTTTAGGATCTTTGATAATCGGACCAAAGACTACTTCCTGGAATTTTCTTTTTTTGGCCAGATTAAATTCTTGCATAGAACCCACTTGTTTCCGGAAGTAGCCCCGCTTAATATTGGATATGAGACTACTTTTGTAAACTCTATGAACCACAGAATCATTAGCTGCATAATAGTACCAGAGCTCGTTTTTGTAGGAGTTGGTAGCAATGAAGTTGCGGCCGTCTAAGGTTATGAATTTGTATTCTGGAACCACCGTGCTTTTCCCTTCCCTATATTCCCATCGGATTAAAAATTTTTCAGATTGATCTCTGAAATTCACAGGTATCAGTTGTAGGGATTTCGTAGTTAAATCCACTTTTGCCAGACCGACAATCCGGCCATTCGAAGGATAGTAGCCATAATAACTGGCGAAATAAGATCCATCTTCAGCAATCTCTCCCATGCCGTTTACTTCCTGGCTTTCCCCAAGATCATCTCCCTCTAGTTTGTGACTTTGGAGGCGATAGGAGTCTTTTAATTGGGTGTCTTCTCCCATTCTAAGTATCTCAAAGTAGTCCCTGATGATAAAGTCTCCATTTCTGATTTTTTTGATACCTGTAGGAAAATACTTTCTGATCCCGTTTGGACCATGCACATCAAACTGGATATGTTTTATCAGCTTTTGTTCAGCAATGTCATAGACGTCCACCCGGGCTGTTCCAGGGTCCAAATTATAAAATAATCCTTCTGCGGCATCGTAGTCCGAAGACACCAGATTCATGTCCAGATAGGGCATGGAGTCACCAGAATCCATGATGACGGTATCTAAAGAATAATCAAATTGAAAGCCAACAGAATTTTGAGGCACTACTTCCACCTTTTCCTTTTTAGTCGAGCAACTGAAAATCAGGGATAGGAAAAGAAAAGGAAGAAGTCGTCTCATTTTTCGATGCTTGGTTTGAGTCTTACAAAAGCCAGTTCATCATCTAAATTCATAAAGCTATACAACATTCCATCTTTGAAAAACCGAGTAGACGATGTGATGTAGTTTTCTAAAGGTTGTTCTTTCAACATGGTATAGTCCGTATCGAAAAAAGTGACCACATCCTTTGTCACCACAGAATCTGCAATCATACGATCCAAATCTGTACTTATTCTCCAAATAAGGTTTTTTTCCTTTTGTAAGATCATTGGACCAAATTTGACCTGCTTGTTTTTTTCATTGGAGGATGCAAAAAGCGCTTCTTGAGTATCTACCTGAGTTGGGAAGTTTTTGATCCTTTCATTTCCGGTGAGACTGGCTTCAAAGGTTTTATGAAGTAAACTATCCATCTCAAAATCATAAATATAGACTTCATTCATAGCAGAATTACTGAGAATTAGCTCTCCATTGATAAACTTCGTATATGAATCTTCTCCTGTAGACATCATGGCATTTCCGTTCATTTCCAGCATGATTCGGAATTCATCTAGCTTCGAAATCGCATCTGTTGGGACGAAATTCAATTCCATCTTTTCCAAGTCAATTATAGCAAGTCCTTTGGCGGGTTTTCTGAAATCTTCATCTTCCAATTGCCCTACATAAGTTTTTCCATCCGGTGAAAATGTCCCCAAGTAACTAACCACATCTGTTTCCCCAAATTCATATCCGCTCAAGGTATTTTTATCGAATTTATATTTTTTCACCAATTCGCCTTTAGGACTTATTTCCACAATTTTATTGAAGTCAAAGAGTATCAGATTCCCATTTCCGAGTACTTGAAGTTTGGAAATGTAGCCAGCCCCGATTCCATTTGGACCCTCTTTTTCCAACTGGATAGTTTCTGCCAGTGCCAAAGCATCTAGGTCTACCACCTCCAGCAAAAGAGATTCAGGATTAAGGTTATAGAGCAGCTTTTTGCCTTGGGTTAAATCTGAAATTCCCAGACCCCAGTTTAGGAAAAAAAAGTGATCCTTAGCATCTACCATGACTGTATCGATGCTGTAAGAGAATTCTATATTAATCTGATTTAGCTCATTGTTGGTCTCTTTAGAAGAGCAGCCGATTAATAAAGCTCCTAGTAGAAATGTTAAGTATTTATTCATAGTTAATAGTTGGTTTGAGTCTTACGAAAGCAACTTCATCCTCGATATTCAAAAAGGTCCAGATCGCTCCGTTTTTGACGAATACTTTGTAAGGAAGTACAAAATCTTCTTGAAGCAAAATTTCTCCCAATTGGTCAAATTGGGGGTCGAAGACTGTCAGGACGGTTTTAAATAAAGGTGTTTCTCCCTTCATTTTATTAAATTCCTTGGTGAACCTCCAATACACCTGATGCACTTTGTCATAATAAAGTCTTCCATAATTCACTTCCTTTTGTGTTTCCTTGGTCAGCTCTCTATATGCTACTTCATCATCCATTCGGCTAGGATAGCTGGAAGTGATTTCATAGCTAGTGAATTCGCTGGAATAGGTTTTATGGCTGATCGAATCAGTTTTTAAATTGTAAAAGTAAAGTTGGTTGACGCCTCCATTTGAAAAGATAAGGGTATCATTTTTAGACAGTAAATAAAAGGAAGAAAACATGGCTCCTGCCGGATTATCATTAAAGTAAAAATTTACCCGGTATTTTTCGAGACTTTTAAGAACATCGACGGGTTTGTAATAGAATGATTCTTTTTGAAAATCAAACACTGCGATACCCATTGGTGCTTTTTCTAAGAATTTATCTGCATAAAATGTTATTAGTGAATTTCCATCCTCAGAAAGTGTTTGGTTTAAGTCAATTCGTAAGTCATCAGGAAGTTTTTCTCCTTCAAAATTGTGATCTGCAAGATTTAATGTGGATAACTTAGTTCCTTCCTGATCAAATCGATAAAGAAAATAACTATCAGAAAGGTAAAAAGTATCGTCATCCAGCACATCTACAGAAGAGATATAAGGATGCCTGATATTATTAGGACCATCCAAACTCATAGGAATTACCTGTTTCAGCTTTAATTCTTCCAGATTGATGATTTCAACACCGGGTTTTTCTGCACCTGTTTTAAAATTGTACAAATACTTTCCATCCTTTGAAAGGTCCGAGGACATCATCTGCCAGTTGACATGGATAAACTCCTCTCCTGCATCAATCATGACTGTATCCAGTTCATAAGATATTTCAACAGATTTACTGGCAGGATTTTCTGAATTTTCTTTGCTGCTGCAACTGGCCATTACTGCTAGAAAAAGAGGCAAAAGGTATCTGGAATTTTTCATAATTGTTTAAAAATCAAAAGAGTAAACAACAAAGGCTGGGTTTTCACCTTGAACTGATTTGAGGTAATATTTGCCATCCCTCATAAATGCCGAATAAGGTTGATTGTCTAATTCTTTGATAAGCTTTTCTCCGGTCAGCTTCCAATCTTTATCATAAGAAAATAGATATACATCCGATCCTATTTCCCTTCCTTCATCATTGTATCGAGCGTTCATATCCGCAAACCTGAAATACATTTCTTTTTCTTTGTCCCAAAAAAACTCACCGAAAGTAATTAGCTTTTTGAGGGTTTTTCTTTGGGCAAATAAGGCCTCTCTAGAATCAATATTAGCGGAAATATCTCCGGTTTTTGAGGCAGGAACTAGCTGATGAGGAAAATTAATTAGCTGGAGAGAGTCCGTTTTCCAATCATATCTGTAAATATCGGATGTGGCTCCGCTGTAGATAATAAATTGATTATTCAGGAATTTGATTCTGTCAAAGTCCCCAATGGCAGTAGCTCCATTTCCTTCTCTAAATACAAGTTGGTATTTACTAGTCAGTTCCAGGGCAGGTAGATCCAGAATCTTTGCGCTCATGTCCTCAGGGTTAATTACGGCAAGCCCTTCAATAGATTCTCCAAAAATATTGGGAAGGGAAACCATTTTGGATTTATCTGGACTGATATGAAGTGAATTGGTCATGGAATAGCCCGCATCATTCGGGATACCATCCAAATTTTCAGGTCTGACTTTGTAGTTAGCTACATTTTCTCCCGAGATTTTAAAAACTCCAGTTTGAGCATAGCCTCCCAAAAAAACTTCGTTGTCCGGTAATATTTGAAAGGTATTTGGATATTTTGGAATTGCATCGGGTCCATCTTGTTGAAATACATAGCGATTCAGAAGCTTCATATTCTCTAGATCAATTTCATGGATTTCATTTTGCATATAGAGAAAATACCCCTTGGTTTGATCAGAGCTTAGATCATTTACATAATAAGCTCCGGGATTAAAAATCTCCTCGCCCACATCTACCACCAGGGTATCCACAGAGAAAGTCAGGTTTTCGAGGAGGTTTAAAGATTCAGCATTTTCTGAATTGCCTTTTTCGCTGCAGGCAGCAAAGAGAATAAGAATAAAAAAGGGAATTAGTTTTTTCATAATTTGATATAGATTAAAATTCCTGATAGTGTGGTTTCACTCTTACAAAAGCCATCTCATCATTTAGGTTGATATAGGAATACAGCATACCATCCTTGAAAAAGGATTGATAATAGGAGTAATCATATCCTACTTTTTCCTCATGCAATTGATTGAGATCAGAGTCAAAAATTGTCAGCACTGTTTTGAGTACAATAGAATCTCCAATCATTCGATCCTGGTCATAACTGAATCTCCAAAATTTTTCATTCTGCTCATCATAGAGAAATTTGCCAAATTTCACCTCTTTGGAGCGCTCCTTGAAAGTGGCATTACGGTCTTCTTCACTGCTAGATTCATTAGTGGAATTTCCTTTTTTTGCTTCTGATGTGAGTTGGGAATGAAACACCTTATGAATTAGAGTGTCATTTATCATGTCAAAGACAAATGCTTCATTAAAAGCGCTTGTGGATACAATTAGATTGTTTTTTGATTTTGCGATATAGGATGATTCTCCTTTTTCAAAACCATATTGGTTTTGTATAATAAACTGTTTGAGGCTATTGAGTTCAGGAATAGGGATTTTTCGGATTCTAGAATTAACTAAATCAACCAATGCCAGACCTTTGGTTTCGCCCAACTTCATACCAGCATCTTCCTTGTAGATTGCATAAAGATGAGATCCATCATCACTAACGACGGGGTAATACTCGAAACGCTCTCCTTCTTCCATCTCATCTCCCTTGAGATGATTGGGGCCTATTTTGATAGTTTTCATTTCGGTCCTCAGAGAGTCAAAAACTCTATACTCATTCCACCCTTCTACCACCAACTCATTCTGCTGGGTAATACTAATCCCAAAAACTACTGGACCAATGCCTTTTGGACCTTCTTTTTCCATTGGTTCTATTTCGATCAACTCTAGCTTATCCAAGTCAATAATTTCCAGGTTTGGGGCAGATATATTTAAGTTGTATAAAAATTTCTTGTCAGGAGATACAGTAGCGGTAGCCAAATAGATCTCCATAAAGTAAAACCTGTCCTTGAAATCAATTGTAACTGTGTCGATTTCAACAGAAAAAGTGAAAGGCTGGTCCTCTTTCATTATTATTTCTTTTTCACCGTCACATGAGGCAAGGATAAAAAGTGCGATGATTGGAAATAATATTCTTCTCATGATTTTAAAAATCAAAAGTGAATACTGCGAAGCCCAGTTCGTCTTCGACATTGACGAAAGAGTAGAGCTTGCCGTTTTTGAAAAATGGAAATTCGGGGAACTCGTCTAAGTCCTCTAGTTCTGTTTCTCCGATAAGGTTTAGATTTTCATCAAAGGTTAATAGGAAAACTTGCCTTTTGGAAGGAATATCTTCAGATAGACTTGGGATGAGAATATTGGCAAAGCGGAAAAAATTCTTTCTGCTTTCATCCCAAAGCAATCCTCCAAAGGTGATTTGTGTATGAATTTTATTGATTTCTTCCCTCCAGGCTTCTCTTTCCGTGAATTCTGTCATTTTTGGGGGCTCAGTTTTCTCCTTTGGAGTATGTTTTAAATCAAAAGAATGGAGTACTAATGAGTCATTTTTTGGATCAATCGTATAGATATCACTTGTCGCTGAGGAGGTGACAAAGAACTTACCGAAGAACTCGGATAGAAAATATTCCTCCACATAGACTTGCATCATTGGCCCATCAGTAAGAATAACTTTATATTCTTGTGTTTTGTCCAAGGCTGGTAAAGGGAACAGTTTCCCTTCTTTGTTTTCTCTGTTGATAATGGCCAGTTCAGCTGACTGGTCTCCTTGATCGAAATCCGAACCTGGCACTGTATAGTACCATTTTAGATCTTCAGTTACCTTTAGTCGGTTATTTTGAAGTGTTTTATCTTTGATTCCTTGGATGTCCTCTTCTTCGAGATTAATTGTCTCCTGTTTAATGCCTTCAAAATCGAAAATCGCAGCAGTATTGAATGTCATCAAATAGAATTTGTCCTCCGTAATGAGATCCAAATTCCACAGAAAACTTCCTACTCCATTTGGACCTTCCTTTTCATAGGGTATCTTTTTTTCCAGATTCAGTTGATCCAGGTTGATGACCGAAAGTTTGTTGTCACTTTCTGTAAACAAAAAGAGATTTTTTCGATCCTTACTGATATCTGCCAATCTAAGATGATTCGATAAATCAATGATTTCCTCCCCTGGATCTACGACTACCGTGTCCACTGTAAAAGTTAGATTCTCTAGGATATTATCTGTGTTTGCATCTTCAGAACTGCCTTTTTCACCGCAGGCTGCGCAAAGTATAAGGCTTAGAAATGGGAGGATTTTTTTCATTTTATTTAAAAATCAAAAGTGAATACTGCAAAGCCGAGCTCGTCATCGACGTTGACGTAGGACCAGAGTTTGCCGTCTTTGAAGAAATAACTCTGTGGAAATTGATCATACCCTTTTATCTGGCTTTCTCCTAATAGGTTTAGTTCCTTATCATAGACCAAAAGAAATACTTCATAGGAAGCTGGATCTTTTCTAGTTTCTCCTAAAATGGACCTACTTGCCAAACGATAAAATCTTGATGTAGATTCATCCCAATGCAGTCCCCAATAACTGATCTGGGAAACTACTTTTTTATATTCTTGCCACCATTCATTGGATGAGCTCACGTCATTTTTAATCTCACCTGATTTTTCAGTAGGAATTAATTTGTGAGAAAAGTTTAAGTATAAAAGACTGTCAATGCTCGTGTCGTAGAAGTAAACCCCACTTCCAATAGAACAAGTAATAATGAAATCATCTTTGAAGGATGTAAGGTTGTAAACTTCCGTAAATGCAGCTCCTCCATCTCCTTCAATCTGAGTTACTCGGAAATTTCGAGATTTTTCCATTTCAACTAAATTCAGAACCTGAACAGATTGGGATTTAGGGTTTGTGATTGCAAATTCAAATTTGCCAGTGGTAATATCACCAGGAAGGGAGTAATGTTTCTCTGATTTTGGGCTCCATAGCATCTGATTAAGAATAGCAAATCCGCTCATTGACCCTGCTCCTTCCAAATCGTTTGGTTTTAGGTTGAATGAACGAGTCTGCTCTCCTTGTAAATTGAAAATTCCTGGATTCTGATAAGAAGGAATAAAAATCGTTTTATCAGATAGAAGTTGAAATGAGTTGACTCGTCCAGTACCATTTGGGCCGTCCTTTTCATATTGATAATTTTCTTTCAGAGTCATATTCTCCAAATCTATTTCTTGGAAAAGATTTCGATCTGGGTCATAAAGAAACAGTGATTGCTTATCTGAAGATAGATCAAACCATCTCAATCCATATCTAAGGTTTATGAGCTCTTTTCCTGGGTCTAAGACTAAGGTATCTACGGAATAAGTCAAATTCTCTAAAAGATTGTCTGACTCTGTTTTTTCAGAACCGTCTTTTCCCCCGCAAGAGGCTAGGCAGATGAGTGATAGGAGTGGTAATAGTTTTTTCATTTTAAGAATATGGAATGAAAAAGATAATAGTTTTAAAACTAAAGCAAGATGATTTTAAAAATCAAAAGTAAATACTGCGAATCCGAGCTCGTCTTCGACATTGACGTAGGACCAGAGTTTGCCCTCTTTAAGAAAATAGAAAGCAAGTTGGTCAGTGACTCCATCCAAATACTTTTCACCCAGAAGATTTAATTCCTTATCGTAGACAAATAGGTAATATTCGAAACTATATGAGTTGGCATCGCTGGGGTCATCTCGAAGCACTTTTCTACCCAATCGAAAAAAACGATTCGTTTTCTCATCCCATAGCAATTTCTCAAAACTAACTTGGGAGGAAGACTTTAGCATTTCATCATTAAACTCGTCCCTGCTGGTGACTTCCTTTTTCAATTTTCCAGTCTTGGCAGGTGGGACAATCTGATGGTCAAAAGTGACTAGGTGAAGCGAATCATTTTGGTAATCATATTGATACAAGGATGAGGTGACTTCCGTAGTGATGTAGAGTTTACCGTTGATTTCTTGAAGGTTGAATTGGGGAGCCGAAAACATACTTCCCTGATCGCTATGCAATGCTACGAAATAGTTGTCGGCAATATCCAATCCCGATAAGTCAATCAGCTTTCCGGTCTTTTCTGAAGGGCTGAGCTTGACCAAGTCTTTGCCCCCTTGGTTGAATAAGCCAGACAGGGAAAATAGCCAATTTGCACCAGAAGCCAGAATCAACTGATTCCCAAAGGGTGTGTTTTCATCCAAACCGCTGAATTCTTCTGTGTTCAAATTAAAATTCTGAACCTTGGTGCCTGTCCGCCCAAAAACACCTGCAGATTGGTACCCTGTTATTAAAAACTGCTCTTCAGGTAATACTTGTTGGTTTTGAACATAAGGACCAGTTCCATTGGGACCTTCCTTTTCGAAGCTGAAAAAGTCACGCAATTTTAGCTCATTTAGATCCACTTTGGCAATAACGTGATCTTGGTGATTGAAAATGTATAGAAAGCGATTATCCTCTGAAAAACTGCTGGAGCTTTTCAGTTGATATCCGCTGGAAATAACGAGTAATTCCTCCCCTGGATCTATCACTACTGTATCCACGGAGAAGGTTAGATCTTCCAGAATATTAGAATTGGAAGACTCAGAATTTTCATTACCTCCGCATGAAAACAGCGCTAGAAACAAGAAATAGGATAGTTTTTTCATTTTATTTAAAAATCAAAAGTGAATACTGCGAATCCCAGCTCGTCATCGATGTTGACATAAGAATAGAGTTTTCCTTCTTTAAAAAATTTCAAACCATAATAATTGATGGGGAAGATTTCTTCATGTACTTGGTTTAGGTCTTTATCAAAAATGGTGACTACTTCCTTAAAGACAGTTGAATCACCGATTTTCCGATCTAGCTCTCTGGAAAATCTAAAGAATTTCTCGTTGACTTCATCGAAATAAAATCCACCAAATTCCACATCTTCATTCATTTGTGTAAAGGAATCCCGCATTTGTTCCGGAGCATCTAGAGTAGTTTTGGTGGGAAGCTTTTTTGTATCAGCGGTTATCTGGGAATGGTAAGTTTTGTGAGTGATAGAATCTGTCTTTAAATCCAGCACATATACTTCGTTAAAATTGTGAGAGGAGATCAAAACCTGTTCTTTCCTTGGTAATATATCGACTTGTTCAAATGATCTGGATTGCAATTTTCCATCTATGTATAGGGTTACCAAATAGTCTTGCGTCCTTTGCCACAGATCCATTGGGATTTTTTTGACTTTCATATCATTGAGCGTAAGGATCGCTATTCCGGTTTTGGGCTCATCCATGTTTTCAGGTCCGTATGGAACCAGAATGTATTGGCCATTTTGGGAAATTTGGAATTCCTGACCTAGCGTCTCTCCCTCCTCTAGGCCAATAGGCTTGTCACTTCGGAATTGATAGAGGACCTGATTTTGCAAAGAGGGATCGAACTCACGAATATCTGTGAAGCCTACAAAGAAAAATTTTCCATCATCACTGATACTCAAGTATCGAGGAAAACCAGTGCCAAGAGGTCCTTCTTTTTCCATTTTTATCCGATCCACCAGTTTCATTTGTTCCAAATCGATTACTTCCATTTCTGTAGCATCGAAATTGAAATTATACAGCTGTTTTTCGTCCTTGCTTAAATCTGCGATTCCCAATGCTCTTCTGAGATAAATGAAGTCATCTCCTGCGTCCACCATCACTGTGTCACTGCTGTAAGAAAATTTAAATTCTTCCTGACTGGATTCTTCAGTTGGTCTGTTACATGCCAAGCAAATGCTGAGCAGAATAAATGGAAGTAATTTTTTCATGTGTTAAAAATTAAAAGTGAATACTGCGAAGCCGAGTTCGTCTTCGACGTTGACGTAGGACCAGAGTTTGCCGTCTTTGAAGAAATAGGTACTAGGCATTGTTTTTAACTCATCCAGCTTGGTTTCTCCTAGGACATGGAAATCTTCATCATAAGCAAAAAGGTAAATTTCAAAGGTCCTTGGATCTCCTTTTTCCTTGCCTTCAAAAGTCTTCTTCCCAAATCTCCAATACATTTCCCTGCTTTCGTCCCATAAAAAGGTCTGAAAGTTGAGTTCCTCACCTATTTTTCGGCGGTTTTCCTTAACTGTTGCCTCATCTGTGGGATTTTACCAAGTCAACTTGCATCTCATTGGGAACAGTTTGATGCTGGATATCCTTAAATTCCATTTGATTGGTTTTTTTATCAAAAACATAAGCTCCACTCATAGGAGAACAGGATATGATCAGCTTACCAGGCAAAGAAGTAGTGTACCTGGATGTTCCAAAATAAAAGAAGGTTGTATATTCTCCTGATTTGGTTTCGAATGTGCCACTAAGATCATCCACAATTTTCATCTTGGGGATTGGATAAACTTCCGCACTGTTAGTTTGTGGGTCAATGACGAAAAGACCATATTCCCCTGCTTTTTCAAATGACGGCTGCGTGTAAATCTTTTGTGTATCAAAGTCATATTCAGGCCTTCCAAAAAGTGAGATGTAGTCTCCCGCTAAATCTGGATCTATTCCCTCTGGAACTACTTTTAAGTCTTTCTCTAATTTCCCCTGCAAATCAAAAATTGCCATGGTGGTAAAGCTTTGTATATACAATTGGTCTTCCGGGCCCACCGAAAACCCTGTGAGGTAGGGACCGATTCCATTTGGGCCTTCAGCTTCAAAATCAGTTTTGTCAATCAACTTCATTTGATCTAAATCTACCCTTACCAACTTTGGAGGGCTGTTTTCAAAAAACAGCAATTCACTTTTATCCTGATTTAATCCGTTTGTGCCGAGTCCGAAATTCAGATTAAAAAAATCATCACCCGCATCTACCACCAGAGTGTCAACCGAAAAAGTGAGATTTTCGAGGAGGTTTACGGGTTCCTCATTTTCTGATTCTTTGGCTCCACAGGAAGCAAATAGGGCAAGAAGTGCAAAGGAAAATAGTTTTTTCATGGATTTATTAGTTAAAAGTGAAATCGCTAAAAGCTGCTTCATGATTATTAAAAATCAAAAGAGATCACAGCGAAACCTAAGTCGTCATTTACATTGACATAGGAATAAAGTTTATCGTCTTTAAAGAATACATGGTAGTCGATCCTTTCTTCCAAATCTAACTTGGTCTCACCTAGCAGATTGAATTCTGGATCATAGGCTAAAAGGAAATATTCAAATGTAAATTCCTCTTCAGGTGTTTTTGGCATAAACACTTTTCGGGCAAACCTTAAGTACATTTCTCGAGAAGGATCCCATTTCAGGTTTTGAAAATAGATCTGTGAATTTACTTTCGCCATTTCCTCGTTAAAGCTTTCTTGTGAGGCAGGCCTATTGTTTATTTCACCTGTTAGTCTGTTGGGAACCAACTGATGATCAATTTGAATAAACTTGGTTTCATCGGTTTTGGGATCATATACATAAAAATCACCCATGGCAGAACATGAAATCAAGATTTTACCCTCGTGTTGAGTCAAATAAACTTCCTGAGGAGAACCTTGAGATGCGCCATTTTCTTCGAATAAAATACTGTACTTTTTTACAATCTCCATTTCTGGAACTTCGATTATTTTGGCTGATTTAGATTTCAGATCAATAGACACCAGTCCCTCTTTCTGTCCTGCCGATTCCATTTCTCTTTCAACAGGCCAGGAAAAGATCTTATCGTTTTCCCAATCGTAAATGCTATTTCCATAAAGGTTGAAGAAATTCTCTGCCAAATTGGGATCAAGGCCTTCCGGCTTTGTTTTAAGGTCTTTGATTTTGGTCCCATTCATGTCAAAAACCCCATAGGAAGCATTATTACCTAATAAAACAAGTTTTTCTTCAGGGCCTACTTGAATAGTTCCTACAAAAACTCCCACTCCATTGGGTCCCTCGGATTCAAATTCTGTTTTACTCACTAAGGACCTTTTGTCCAAGTCAACCTTTAGGAGTTTGGGAGGCATATTTTCAAAATAATACAGGAATTTGTTATCTGGTGAGAGGTCTAGAGAACGAATTCCCATCGATAGGTTGAAAATATCCTCGCCTGGGTCCATTACCACCGTGTCAACCGAATAAGTGAGATTTTCGAGGAGGTTTGCGGGTTCCTCATTTTCAGATTCTTTGGCTCCACAGGAAGCAAAAAGGATAAGAAGGGTAATGGAAAATAGTTTTTTCATGGATTTAAAAGTTAAAAGTGAATATGGCGAAGCCGAGCTCGTCTTCGATGTTGACATAAGACCAGAGTTTTCCGTCTTTGAAAAAGGGATAGTTTGGCACCTTTACCAATTCATCTATCTTGGTTTCTCCAATTAGATTGAGCTTTTTATCATATGCGAAAAGGTATACCTCTTTTTCACTTTTTGCGTTGAGATCATCGGTATCTTCCAGGATTGACGCAAAGCGGAAATACATTTCCCGTTGATCATCATATAAAAAGTCCCTATAAGAAATTTGAAACACTAAGGAGTTGCTTGCTTCACGGACCTCTTCACTAGATGAAACCTTATTGGAGAAAGGGGGTATTTGATCATTGGGTACAATTTCGTGTTGGGGGGATTTGAAAGTCAGGGTGCCGCTGGTAAGATCGTATATATAAACTTTACTGGTACCTTTAGAATAAATCAGTACTCGATTTTTTTCCACTTTCACCCCAAGGTTTGCAAAATCGGCGATGTGATGGGCTATCCCTTCACTATGGGTAAATCGGAGTCGGGTCAAGAATTTAAATTCCACTAAGTCCACCAGCTTTTCTTTATTTATTTTGGGATCAAATATTCCCAAATACACTTTCTCTCTCTCAATATTCTGGTGTAGAAAATAAATTTCTTTTCCATCTGCGCTAAACTGGAGACTTTCATATTTGGCCTCGGTGGGTGTGTCTATTAAATCGGAAAAATCTTTTTCTGAAAATTGATAGGAAGACAATTTTTGTGTCTGGAAATTATAGATTCCAAAAGAGTGGTAGTCTGTAAATCCTATTTGATTATTATCCAGTAATTGGAAATACCAGATTCTAGGTTGAACACTGTTAGGCCCTTCTTTTTCAAATTGGTAGGATTCCACCAATTCTAGGCGTTCTAAATCAAACTGGTAGAGGTTGTTTGATTTTTTATTTAAAGCATAAAGAAATTTTTTATTGGGGGATACATCAGAATTATTTAAACCTTGAGGTAGGTAAATTAGAGTGCCTTTCGAATCAGTGAGCACAGTGTCAATTTTAAAGGAAAGATTTTCTAGAAAGTTGGTTGGGGTTAGATCTTCTGCTTTCTGAATTTCTTCTTGAGCTTCCTCTTCCTCTATACTAATGATTGAATCTTCTTTTTCAGGATCTTTCTTTAATGAATCTATAGGATTTCTGACAATCGTAGGTTCATTCAACTCAACCTTGGATTCATCTTTTTTCTGACATGAGAAAATAACACATATAAAAATTAAAAGATAGGCGATTCTCATAGTTCTTTTAAAAATCAAAAGTGAATATGGCAAAGCCGAGCTCGTCTTCGATGTTGATATAAGACCAGAGTTTGCCGTCTTTGAAGAAGAAATCTCTGGGGAATTTTATTTCTTCAGGCAATTCCGCCTCGCCAATCAAATTGAAATTCTCATCATAGGCATACATAAAAACTTGGCTGGAGGAAATTTGCCATGTGTCATCTATACTATTCGCCTTTCTTCCAAATCGGAAATAAAGCTTATTGGATTCATCCCATTTAAGCGGCCCAAAATACATTCCCATGAAAAAATTTCTCATTTCTTCATGGTATTCTTGATCTGATTCTACAATGGTTTTCAGCTTGGTTTCATTGGTTATAGGACTAAGCTGATGGATAAAAGAGTGATAGTTCAGGGAATCAGTTTTTAAATCATAGCGATAAAATGAGCTGCTAGAAGGACTTAGTGCCAAAATCTGATTATTTACCTCCACCAAATACATGGATTCTTGAAAAACAGATTGTGCCGAAGTCCCAATTTTTAAGTCAAAAATCCAGTTCATCTCTTTAATTGAGAAATTGTCTATTTCGTAAGTTTGAAGATCAATTTTTGCAAAAGTTCTGGGACCTTGATATCTGACTCCTGGAAGTGAGAAGATACTTTTTAGATCTTTAGTAAGAATAACACTGTAATCTAACTCCTGCAGATCGCTTTCTAGAGGAAGAGATGAGATTGAAAAGTTTTTAAGCTTAGTGCCTTCTATTGAAAAAGTGCCCAATTTATTGAAAGCGGTGATAACGAATGTACTATCATCCAAAGTTTGTGTTTTTAAAACCATATCACTGATCCCGTTGGGTCCCTCCACTTCAAAGTCAAAGTCTCTCTCCCATTCTAATTGATCCAAATTGATCTGTTGGATCTGGTGAGTTCTTGAATTGAATAAATACAGGTATTTACCATTTTCAGAAACTGATGAAGAGCTTGGCCCCCTGTTTAATTCAAGAAGCTTTCCTTTGGAATCAACAATGACGGTATCTACAGAGATAGTCAGACTATCCAGGATATTGCCTGAGGAATTTTCCTCCTTTTTGGAACAGGAAAACAGAAGAATAATCAGTGAGAGGTTTATTATGAGTTTCATGTGTTAAAAATCAAAAGTGAATACTGCGAAGCCGAGTTCGTCTTCGACATTGACAAAGGACCAGAGTTTTCCGTCTTTCCAGAAATAGGAACTTGGGATTGTTTTTAACTCATCCAGTTTGGTTTCACCCAAGACATTGAAACCCTCGTCATAAGCGAGAAGATAAACTTCATCGCGAACAGGGTCGCTTTCCTTTTCCCCCAAAAATGTCCTGCTGGCAAAGCGATAAAATCGTTCTTTTTCCTTGTCCCATTTCAATTCATAGTATGAAACCTGACTTGCCACTTTTCGGTATTCATCCCAAAAAACAGACTCCTCAGTTACTTCATTTAAGATTTCACCAGATTTTTTTGTTGGGATGATTTTATGCGGTAGATCTACAAAATTCAAACTGTCGTTACTAGTATTATAGGTGTAGATTCCACTTCCTACGGTACAGGTGATAATTAAAGTTTCATCAAAAAGTGCCAGGGAGTATTCCTCCATTTCAATGGCTTTACCATTTTCTGTATTCCAGAAAACCTTAAAATCTCCGGCAATATCCATTTCTGGAAGTTTGATCAATTTTACTTTATTATTATCTGGATCTATAATTGCCAAATCTTTAACACCTGATATATAATCTCCCGGAAGAGAATAGAGAAGGCCTGACTTTGGATTAATAAGTATAGCATTTATCAGGGTGAATGGATCAGTTTCTTCAAGCCCTTCTGCTTCAGTAGGTTTAAAATTTAATCTTGAAACTAACTTGCCTTGTAGGTTGTAGATTCCTGATTTTGAAAAAGTGGGAATAAAAAGGGTTCTATCAGGTAAAATTTGAAAGTTCATGGCTTTGCCAATTCCATTTGGTCCTTCAAATTCATATGGATAAGTGGCTTTCAGTTTCAGGTCATTCAGATCTATCTCCTGAAAAATGGTTTGCTTCCGGTCAAAAAGTAATAGAGAAGATTCATCTACTGATATGTCAAAATACCTCAGTCCATTGGAGAGATTAATAATTTCTCCTTTCGAATCCACCACCACCGTATCAATAGAATAAGTCAGGTTTTCGAAAAGATTACTTGCATTGGAAGATTTGGAATCCTTGGACCTTCCGCAGGAAAAAAATAAAAGCAAACTAAAAATCAAAAATAGTCTTCGCATTCTATTTAGTTTAGAATGGAAAATAGTTAATACACTGCAAATATTTTAGTTAATATATCTAAAAAATTAATTTTCAGATTATAGGGTTGGCGAAAAGCTAGATTGCCGGGTCCTACTTTCTTTAGGACTGACCTAAATTTTATTCTTAAAAAATTGCCTCGTGAAGACACGAGGCAGGGCAATGACATTGATTTTGCCTTAGGTAAGACTTTTCAGCTTTTCATATCCCTTCGCAAGACAAGCTTTAGGAACTATTGCCTTCAACTTCCTACGTTTCGGAAGGGACGCGCTCATGCTGACAATGAAACTATTTAACCGCTTCCATCAAGGTTCGAAAAGCCAAAGCCTTCTGCCCATACCTGGCCTGAGTTTCATAGCGTAAAGCGTGAGCAAATCGACTTTCGTATTCAATTAATTTGCCTGTGTTCTCTGCGTAGAATTGCAGGCTGTAATTCGTGGCGTGATCATCTGGGCTATTCAGTAGACGAAAGAATCTATGCTCAGTAAACAATCCTGTTGCAAAAATGTCCGGAATATGAGTTTCTTTCATCCATTGGACAAAATCCTCTTCTATTTCGTTGAAAACGGTGAAAGTAATATTGTAAAGAATCATAGCGGAAGATTTTAGAGGTAATTTTGTTTTTTTGCAAACAGATTTGAGAATTCAAAGTTAGGAATCCCAAAACGAAAAACTGAATTTGCCCCTTGCAAAGCTTTTATATTTATGCATAAAATAGCACAGACCCCTCCTGAAGCGAAGAATAAGCGATTGCTAATTGCTCAAATTCTGGTGGTGGCCTTATATGGTGTGGGAATAATAGGAATGTCCTTACCTGAATACAGGGATTGGTTTTTATCCCTTTCCCCAGCTTTATTATTAGTGACACTTGCGATAATCCTACTATTCCATCGAGGTTGGACAGAATCTTTTCCTATCGCAGCGGCCTTTGCCTTTTGGATCGGCTTTGGTTCTGAGATCATCGGAATCCATACAGGGTATCTGTACGGGGATTACGTTTATGGACCTACGCTTGGACCCAAATTATGGGAAGTGCCCTTAGTAATAGGGGTAAACTGGTTTATTTTAACTTATCTGACGGCAGCTGTTTTTCATAAGTTTTCCAATGACTACTACGCTGCATTTATGGGCGCAACCGCCATGACGGCTTTTGACTATATTATGGAGCCGGTAGCGACAGCATTGGATATGTGGTATTGGAAATTTGATGTAATTCCTGCTAAAAATTACTTGGGCTGGTTTTTGATCTCATTCATCATTCATGTAATTTATAGAAAGGCCAATTTTGAGAAATCCAATCCTCTGGCAGCTTTTATACTGATTACCATGCTGTTGTTTTTTGCCATACTCAATTTTACATTGGACCTTTAATGGTATTTTAGAGTGCTTGAAAAGAATTTATCTTAGAATCATAACAAAACAGAAACTTTGTAGTTTTCTTTCAAATGATCATTGCTATCGGATTTATATTGTTGGGTTTTGCATTGATGGAGCTCTCAGGATGGGCTATTCACAAGTATCTAATGCATGGGCCACTATGGATGATACACAAAACACATCATGAGCCGAGCAAGCATGCATTTGAGCTAAATGACTTGTTTTCATTGTTGTTTGGTAGTATTGCTGTAATCCTGATCTTTTTGGGGATTTCAGAATTGGATTATCGATTTTGGATAGGAATCGGAATCAGTTTGTATGGTTTGCTGTATTTTATTTTACATGATGTTTTGATCCATAGAAGGATCAAGTGGTTTGAAAGACCAAAGAGTTTGTTTCTAAGAGGTATTTTTAAAGCCCACCAAGCTCATCATCGCAGCAATAAAAAGGACGATGCAGTGTCGTTTGGGTTGTTTGTAGTGCCGAAGGAATATTTTAAAGAAGAGGAAAAGTGAGCAGATATTTAATTAAAGATTTGGAGAATTTATCGGGGATAAAGGCTCATACATTGCGTATATGGGAACAGCGCTATAATCTTTTATGCCCTAAACGGACAGACACTAATATTAGATATTACGATGAAGCGGATTTGAAACTGATTTTGAACGTGGCTTTACTTAATGAGAAAGGCCATAAAATCAGTAAAATAGCTTCCATGACTCCCGAGTGTATCAGTGAAGAAGTGATCAAGTTGACAGATAGATCGCTGATGCATGATGATCAGATCCATTCCTTAACTATCTGCATGATTGAGATGGATGAGGAGAAATTTGAAAAAATTCTCACCACCAATATTATTAAGCTGGGTTTTGAGCAAACCATGCTTCATGTCATTTACCCCTTTCTGACTAAGATCGGAGTACTTTGGCAGACGGGAGCTATCAATCCAGCACAAGAGCATTTTATATCCAACTTGGTTAGACAAAAACTGATTGTGGCTATTGATGGTCAGGTTCCAAGTTCGGACGGAAAGAAGTTCATGTTGTTTTTGCCGGAAGGGGAGCTCCATGAAATTTCCTTACTTTTTGCTACCTACCTGATCAAAAGTAAAGGGCATAAAGTCATTTATTTAGGGCAAAGCACTCCTAAGAAGGATTTAGACGCTGTATATGAATTACATGCTCCAGAATTTTTGTTGACAGTTGTAACTTCAGTGCCTGTTGGTGATCAGGCTAATAACTATGTGGAGAAATTGGCAAGGAAATTTAATGAGGCAACGCTCTTGGTCTCGGGAATTCAGATCTTGGATAAGGAATATACCTTTAGTCCTAATGTGCACCTTTTGCATAACATTAATGATTTAAAAGCACAATTGGAAAGCTTAGAACAAGTACCAATAGAAAAATAGTTTATAGTTTATAAAAAAAGATTAAACAAAAGCATTTCTTCGGAAATGCTTTTTTTATGCCCTTACAGCTCATAATAGCCATTTATTAAATTTTTAGACAATAAATGTTTAATGAATAATAAAAAAAGTTAAACAAAAGCTTGTTCCTTTGTTTAATATATTCTACTTTTAATTAAACAAAAAATAAACTCCGATGACGACTCTAGAATTCAGCTACTCATTAAACAAGCTTTCAGGAAGTTTGAAGCCCTTCGCTCTGAAATTGACAAGGGATATGGATGATGCAAATGATTTACTTCAGGATACGATGGTGAAGGCTTACACCAATAAGGATAAGTTTTCTGAAGGGACAAACTTAAAAGCTTGGTTATATACCATCATGAAAAACACCTTTATTACCAACTATCAAAAAATGGTAAGAAGGGCGACTTTTGTAGATACTACAGATAATTTGCACTATCTTAATTCCAGTAGCACTGAAATCCAAAACGGTGTTTATGGCAATTTGGCAATGGAGGACATTCATGAATCTATTGGGAAGTTGGATGATGTTTATAAAGTGCCTTTTCTAATGCATTTCAAAGGATTTAAATACTATGAGATTGCAGATGATTTACAGATTCCAATAGGTACTGTAAAGAATAGAATTCATATCGCTCGAAAAATTTTGAAGGAAGACTTGATAGTTTACAAGCATAAAAATTAATTAAATGACAGGAAACCATGCCGTAGTGATCGGTTCGGGCTTTGCCGGACTTTCTGCGGCTACGCATTTAGCTGCAGGTGGCTACAAGGTGACACTCGTAGAAAAAAATGCAAACCCCGGTGGAAGAGCCAGGAAATTTGAACACGAAGGTTTTGTGTTTGACATGGGACCAAGCTGGTATTGGATGCCAGACGTATTTGAAAAATATTTTGCGGCCTTTGGGAAAAAACCATCTGACTATTATGACCTGATTCGATTAGACCCATCCTATGCTGTTGTTTTCGGAGAAAATGAGGTTTGGGAAATTCCAGCAAACTTGGAAGAATTCAAAAAGATGCTGGAAAATATTGAGCCAGGTGCTGGGGTTCAGTTGGATGAGTTTCTACAACAAGCTGCTTACAAATATCAAGTAGGAATCCATGATTTGGTTACTAAACCTAGTCGATCCCTTTTTGAATTTACTTCGCCTTCTTTATTAAAGGATATCTTGAGAATGGATGTTTTTCAATCCATGTCTAAACATGTTCGTAAATTTTTTAAATCGGAGAAAATCATCCGATTAATGGAGTTTCCAGTACTGTTTCTCGGTGAAACAGCAGAAAACATTCCTGCACTTTACAGTTTGATGAACTACGCAGACATTGCCCTTGGGACATGGTATCCCAAGAAGGGAATGCATGAGATTATTCAGGCAATGGTAAGTTTAGCTGAGGAAAAAGGTGTTAGGATTCAATACGAAGCTGAGGTAGAAGAAATAGAAATAGATAATGCACAGGCGACAGGAGTAAGATTGATCAATGGAGAAAGAATTCCCGCTGACGTTGTAGTAGCCGGCGCAGATTATCATCATGTAGATAAGCATCTTGTCAACCCAAATTACAGTAATTACAGTGAGGAATATTGGGATAAAAGAGTTTTGGCGCCTTCTTGTCTCTTATTCTATTTAGGAGTTGATAAGAAATTAGAGAACCTCAATCATCATAATCTGTTTTTTGATGAACCATTGGAGCCTCATGCAGATGCTATTTATAAACACCCCAGATGGCCAGAAAAGCCGCTTTTCTATGCATGCGTTCCTTCATTGACGGATTCAACAGTGGCACCGAAAGGAAAGGAAAATTTATTTCTATTGATCCCATTGGCACCAGATTTAGAAGATTCGGAAGAGACTAGAGAGAAATATTATCAAATGATCATGGATCGTCTGGAGCATCATTCCAAACAAGAGATACGATCACATGTTGTTTATAAAAGGTCCTATGCACATAGTGATTTCAAATCAGATTACCATGCCTTTAAGGGCAATGCCTATGGTTTGGCCAATACATTATTGCAAACAGCAATTCTAAAACCTTCTTTAAAAAACAAAAAGGTTTCTAACTTGTATTATACAGGTCAGTTAACAGTTCCAGGGCCCGGAGTTCCCCCTTCATTGATATCCGGACAGGTGGTAGCAAATGAAGTAATGAAGGAGTTTTCAAAAAAATTTGATAAGACCTTAACCCAATGAACCAGAGAGAACTTTTCGATCAGACGAGTTTTGAATGTAGTAAGCTGATTACACAGCGCTATAGTACGAGTTTTACCCTCGGGATTAAAACCTTGGATCAGAAATTTCATATGCCCATTTATGCTATTTATGGGTTTGTGCGGTATGCAGATGAGATTGTAGATACCTTTCATGGTCAGGACAAAGAATCTTTGTTATCGAGTTTTAAGAAAGATGCATACCATGCAATTGATCAAAAAATAAGTCTAAATCCAGTTTTAAACTCCTTTCAGAAAGTGGTTAATCAATATAAAATTGATAAAAATCTGATCGAGGCATTTTTACATAGTATGGAAATGGATTTGGACTACACCACTTATGATGATTCAAAATATCAGGAATATATCTACGGATCAGCAGAAGTGGTAGGACTCATGTGTCTGAAAGTGTTTTGTGAAGGGGATCAGGCTATTTATGATAAGCTAAAAAGCTCTGCCTGTAAACTGGGGTCCGCATTTCAGAAGGTGAACTTTCTGAGAGATATCAAAAGTGATTATGAAGAAAGAGGTCGTGTTTATTTTCCAGGAGTAGATTTCAATCATTTTGACAAAATCATCAAAAAGCAGATTGAGGAAGATATTCAGGATGATTTTGACGAAGCGCTCATTGGGATTCAGCAATTACCCCAAGGGGCGAAGTTTGGGGTTAATATGGCTTATCTATATTACCAAAAACTCTTCAATAAGATTAAAGGCTTGCCGCCGGAAACTATCACCCAAAAGAGAATCAGAATTCCGAACTCAAAAAAGTTCTCATTACTGGTTTCAACCTATTTTGGAAATAAATTGGGGATAACCTAAGATGGAAAAATATCTATACCTAGGGCTTAATCTTTTCACTATATCTTTCCCTCTGGTAAGGTCATTCGAACCTAAAATCAAGTTTTCATCCAAGTGGAAAGCCTTGTTTCCTGCCATATTTTTGACAGGAGCATTTTTTCTTATTTGGGATCACTTGTTTACGAGGATGGGAGTCTGGGAATTTAACCCAAGGTATTTATTAGGCATTTACATTTTCCAATTACCCTTGGAGGAATGGCTGTTTTTCTTGACAGTACCCTTTGCTTGCGTGTTTATTTATGAGGTCTTGATTTACTTCTTCCCAAAAGACCCACTAAGAAACTTTGGAAAACCGTTTTTATATGTGATGATCCCATTGTTGATCGGATTGGCACTTATGCATCTTGATTTATGGTATACTTCTGTCAATTTCCTAGTAGGGGCAATGGTATTATTGATTCACTTTCTGATTTTCAACGATCGGTTTTTAGGTAAATTTCTCTTTGCCTATCTCGTTCATTTGATTCCCTTTTTGCTTTGCAATGGTATCCTGACGGGTGGTTTTACTGAGGAACCCGTGGTGATATATAATAACTCCGAAAATCTGGGCATTCGCATAGGTTCAGTTCCCGTAGAAGACACCATTTATTCCATGAGTTTATTACTAATGAATATTTCTTTTTTTGAATGGTTTAGGAAAACGAAAACATTTAAACCCTCTAAAAGTTAATATTTTATGAAAAACTTGAAGGTTCATATCGACGATCATTCTGGCTTTTGCTTTGGTGTTGTGTATGCTATCGAGATGGCAGAAGATATTCTGGATGAGGAGGGACATCTTTATTGTCTAGGGGATATCGTGCACAATGATGAGGAAGTCAATCGCTTGACCAAGAAGGGTTTGAGGATCATCAATCATGATGAACTTCAGGGGCTTTCTAATGAGAAAGTGTTGATTAGAGCTCATGGCGAACCGCCAGCTACCTACAAGCTTGCCATTCAAAACAACCTCACTTTAATAGATGCGAGTTGCCCTGTGGTATTAAAGCTTCAGAATAGAATCAAAAACTCTTATGACAAAGAGGAGGCAATTTATATTTATGGGAAAAAAGGACATGCTGAAGTGGTTGGCTTAATGGGTCAAACCCAGAATAAGGCCGTTGTTTTTCAGGATATTTCTGAATTGGACCTACAAACGCTTCCTAAAAAACTTACCCTTTATAGCCAGACAACCAAAAGCACCAATAGCTTCTACGAGATCAATCAAGTTTTAAAGGAAAATGGCATTGAGGTGAATACCAATGACACGATTTGTAGGCAAGTTTCAAATCGGGACAAGGAATTGAAAGCCTTCGCCTTGAATTACGATAAAATTGTTTTTGTGAGCGGCACCAAATCATCTAATGGAAAAGTGCTCTACCAAGTATGCAAGGATAAAAACCCAAATACATATTTTGTTCCCAACCCAGACCAAATAGATCCCTCATGGTTTGATGAAAATGATACGGTGGGTATTTGTGGGGCAACCTCTACACCCATGTGGTTAATGGAAGAAGTTAAAAATAAACTCTTGACTCTCTGAAATAAATCAACGTGATTGAGAGTATGTCCAGTAAAAGTGCTCAGGTAGGTACCAAAAGTATAGACCCAAAAGGTCTTATGATCGCTTTTGCCATCATATGTCTATGGTTTTCCTCATTAATATTTTGGCTCGGATATGAAATTGATTGGGCAAAGCCATGGGTTTATCTGGGAGTAATTATCCAAATGCATTTGTATACAGGACTATTTATCACAGCTCATGATGCCATGCATGGTTTGGTTTCCTCTAATAAGAAATTGAACAAGGCGATTGGAACATTTTCCGCGCTTCTTTTTTCTTATAATTTTTACGGAAGGCTTTATGGGAAACACCATGAACATCATCGGTTTGTCGCAACGGATCGAGACCCCGATTACCATCATTCCGATAACTTCTTTCTTTGGTACATTAGTTTTATCAAGCAATACGTCAATATTTGGCAGATTGTACTGATGGCAATCACCTTTAATCTCTTGAAATTAGTGATCAATGTGGATAACTTAATAATTTTTTGGATGCTTCCAGCTGTGTTATCCACATTCCAACTCTTTTATTTTGGGACTTACGTGCCACATAAAGGAGAGAGTGAAAATAAGCATCATTCTACCACTCAATCAAAGAATCATCTGTGGGCATTTCTCTCCTGTTATTTTTTTGGATATCACTATGAACACCATGATTCTCCTGGAACACCCTGGTGGAGATTGTGGAAGGAAAAAGAAAAAACCTTGAATAAAATTTAGTTCTTCCGAAACTATTTCGATCAAAAGCGCTTATGTTTTTGAGTTATTGAATTATGAAAGCACCCAACTTATTATTTCTTCTATTCTTTGTTTCGTTTTCTGCGTTTTCGCAGGGAGTGATCCGCGGTAAAATTACCAATCCTGTCAATGGAGAGCCCGTAGCATATGCTAACATTCTAGTGTTAGGAACGGAGACAGGAGCTATTTCTGATGAAGAAGGTTCTTATGAAATAATGGATTTGAAGCCGGGCCTTTACAATGTGCGGGCAAGTTTTGTTGGTTTTAAACCGCAGACACAATATGAAATCAAAGTAACTCTTGCTAGAGCAACTCAGCTTGATTTTGAATTGGAAGAGGATGCTTCTGAACTGAATGAAGTGGTCGTTTCCTCTGAGTTTTCAAGATCTGAAGAAACGCCTCTTTCTGTCAGGAGATTAAACAGTAATGAAATTGAACGGTACCCTGGAGGAAATAGGGATATTTCCCAAGTTATCCAATCCATGCCTGGAGTAGCAAGTACCCCTAGTTTTAGAAATGATATTTTGATTCGTGGAGGTGCTCCCAATGAGAATAAATTCTATGTGGATGAAATAGAAGTACCGGTGATCAATCATTTTGCCACGCAGGGTTCATCTGGAGGTCCAGTGGGTATTCTCAATGTAAATTTGATCAAAAACGTAGACCTAATCACCGGGGGTTTCCCGGCGAATAGAATGGATGCGATGAGCTCCTTCTTTGAAATTCAATTGAAAGAAGGAAACCGAGAAGCTATGCAAACCCAGATGACTTTGGGAGCATCAGAGTTGACGTTATCTAACAATGGACCACTAGGAGAAAATACCACTTATTCACTTTCTGCAAGAAGGTCCTATTTACAAGGGTTGTTTAAGATTTTGGGTCTTCCATTTTTACCTACCTTCAACGATTTCCAGTTAAAGACTACGACGAAATTGAATGAGAAGACTGAGTTGACTTTTATCGGTGTAGGTGCGATTGATAAATTTGTCCTTAATGAGGAAATCCCAGAAGATGAAACTGGAGAAGAACTTGAAAACCGCTTGTATTTATTGGATGTATTGCCCGTTCAAAAGCAATGGAATTATACCACCGGACTTAAATTAAAGCGGTATCGTGAAAATGGCTTTTGGACCTTTGTTTTGAGTAGAAATATGCTCAACAATGAGGCTGAAAAATACTTTAGAAATGAAGAGACTCCAGAATCTAACCTCCTCTATCGATATATCTCTCAAGAGTCAGAAAATAAGTTTCGTGCGGAAAACAGCATTTTTGGGGATGAATACACCTTGAAATATGGGTTCAATTATGAATACGCAAGGTATTATATCAATAATTATGACCGATCCACTTTAGCCAATTCTTCTGAGGTGATTGAAGTAGAATCTACTTCCAACTACAATAAATATGGAGCCTTTATTTCAGCTTCCAGATATGTCTTTCAAGAACGACTTTTATTATCTGGTGGAATTAGAATGGATGGGGCAGATTTTGGAGAAACCGCTCAAAATCCTTTGAATCAGATAAGCCCAAGGGTTTCTTTATCTTATCAATTAAAACCAAATTTATTTGCTACAGCCAATGCTGGAGTTTATTATCAGAAACCTCCCTATACGGTTCTGGGATACCAGAATAATGAAGGAGAGTTGGTCAACCAGGCAAATGATGTCAGGTTTATCCAAAATAAACAGCTGATTGCGGGTCTTGAATTCTTAGTCCCTGAAAAAAACCGACGATTCACGCTAGAAGGATTCTATAAAAGATATGACAAATACCCTTCCTCAGTTAGAAATGGAATCGCCTTGGCCAATTTAGGAGCTGATTTTGGGGTGATTGGAAATGAGCCGGTGGTTTCCAATGCAAAAGGAAAAGCATATGGACTGGAGTTTTTAGCCCAACAGAGGCTTTTTCAGAATTTTTATGGTATTGCTTCACTGACTTTGGTCAGAAGTGAATTTACCAATCCCAATACGGAAGGCTATATTCCATCCTCTTGGGATAACAAAGTGATTGTGAGTCTAACTGCGGGAAAGAGGTTTAGTAAAGATTGGGAAATCGGTGCTCGCTGGAGGTATCTTGGCGGAACTCCATATACACCCTATGACGAGGATGAATCATCTTTGATAAGCAATTGGGATTTACGTGGTCAACCCGTATTGGACTATACTCAAATTAATGCTATTCGATTAGATGCATTTCACCAACTAGACTTGAGAATTGATAAAAAGTACTATTTCCCTAAGTGGAACCTAAACTGGTATGTAGACATTCAAAACGTTTACAACTATGAGGCGGAGCAGCCACCTTTATTGGTTCCAGTCAGGGATGCCCAAGGAACAATTCAAGTAGATCCCACAGATCCTTCGAGATATCAATTGAAATACATTTCCAATACAGCAGGAACAATTCTTCCCACTGTAGGAATTATTGTAGAGTTTTAGACTAATTATTGCTCATAAAAAAAGCCGTTTCTTGAGTAGAAACGGCTTTTTTATGTTTAGAAGTAGATCTTACTCTACTTTTCCAAATCTCCATCGTACGTTGAGTCCAAATACATCTGCAAAAAAATCGGTGTTTTCCACAATACGGAAAGTAGGTCTCCAATCTGCACCAATCACTATTGGTACATCAGCAAATGCGTATTCAATCCCTATTTCGCCAGCTGCTGCCAAAGAGAATGGATCATTTATAATTATAGATGGACCTGCTCCAACATACCAATTAAAGTCACTTGAGCCAACCGGTCTATAAATAAAGTCCCATAGAGCATCAACTCCTACTCCATCACCGAAACTCACGTCAGCATGAACTCTACTAAACTGGCCTACTGAAAAAACAGCATCAACGGCTACATTGTTACCACCAAATTGACCAAATCTGATACCTAATTCTTGTGCATTACTTTCTAAACTAGCTGCACAGCCAAAAAATGCAACCAGAAATAAAATCTTAATATATTTCATTTTAATAAAGGTTAAGTGACATTAAAATATTTCTAATAGCAAAGATTTAATTTTTTTTGGAAATTCATTCTGTGGGAGATAAAAATTTGTATAAAATCCCTGCCAAAACTGCGCCTATAATAGGTGCTATCCAAAAAAGCCATAACTGTTGTAAATAGATGCCTCCAGCGAAAATCGCCTGTGAGGTACTTCTTGCTGGATTAACAGAAGTATTGGTCACAGGAATGCTTATCAAGTGGATTAATACTAAGCCAAGTCCGATGGCAATTCCTGCAAAACCTGCGGGTGCTTTGGAATGTGTTGATCCTAAAATGATAATCAAAAACATAAAAGTCATGACCACTTCCGTTGTTAATGCGGATACGAGACCATATCCTCCCGGAGATGCTTCTCCATAACCATTGGAAGCAAAACCACCAATATCCACCCCAGCTTTTCCTGTGGCAATGATATATAAAATAGCAGCTCCTGCGATACCTCCCAGCACCTGTGCGATGATATAGCCTACTACTTCTTTGCTTTCAAACCTTCCTCCTGCCCAAAGGCCAAGCGTTACTGCCGGGTTTAAGTGACAGCCCGAAATGTGTCCGATTGCATAGGCCATGGTTAAAACTGTCAATCCAAATGCGAATGCCACGCCTACAAATCCAATTCCCAATTCGGGGAAACCAGCCGCCAAAACGGCACTACCACATCCCCCTAGGACCAGCCATAGGGTTCCAATAAATTCTGCAACAAGTTTTTTCATCTGAAAAATGGGTTAAATGGTTTATCATAAAAGGAATTTAAAAATTTAATTTTGAAAATCTGTAAAACATTGAATGATAAGCACTTAAAATTTTAATAATTTTTCGAATGCCAAAGTTTATTTGATGGACCAGCTTTTGAAATCCCCAGACTTTTTGGAAGTATGTTTTTAGTTAACCCTATGTGAGAAATCATGTCCTTTTATTGCATACCTTTTGTATCTATTCTTTGAAATAATGCCTTGATTATGAAGATTTTTGAATGTGGAAACTGTGAGCAACCTCTTTATTTTGAGAATCAGAGTTGCGGGAATTGTGGCCATTTGATTGGCTATGCTCCTGAGGAATTTAAACTAAAAACATTTGACCAAAAAAGGGATTCCCTGACCTCAGATCGTGATCATACGGAATTTAAGTTCTGTAAAAATCATCAGTATGGAGTTTGTAACTGGTTGATTAAAGGTGAAAACTCTGATGGTTTTTGCCATGCCTGTAAACTCAATCGGATGATTCCAGACCTTTCTGATCATGAGAATTTTAATAAATGGCAGAGATTAGAAGTTTCCAAGCATCGTCTGGTGTATCAACTGGATCGTTTAGGCTTAGTTCTTCATTCTAAAATGGATGATGTCAATGGGTTATGCTTTGATTTTGTAGCCAAACATGGAAATCAGGTCAATAAAATGACTGGCCATGCAGATGGTGTGATTACCATCTTGCTTTCTGAGGCAGACCCTGTCAAACGTGAGCAAATGCGCAAACAGCTTTCTGAGCCTTACCGAACGGTAATAGGGCATTTTCGTCATGAAGTGGGTCATTATTTTTGGGATCGACTGGTCGCTAATGACTTTGAAAAACTGAAGAATTTTAGAAATCTGTTTGGTGATGAACGTAAAGACTATCAGCAGTCTCTCAATGATTATTACCAAGGAAATACAGCGATGAATTGGCAGGAAAGTTTTATCAGTGAATATGCTACTTCTCATCCATGGGAAGATTGGGCGGAGACTTGGGCTCATTACCTACATATCATGGACATGGCCGAAACTGCTTATTATTTTGGGTTTTCAGTAGATCCAAAAGTCCAGGAAAAAAGTGTCAAAGGGTCTTTCGGATTTGACCCATATGAAGAACAGGATTTTCAGAAGATTTTTAACAGCTGGGCACCTTTATCATTTGCGATTAATAGTCTTAACCGGTCCATGGGTACTCCAGATGCCTACCCATTTGTAGTAAGTCCACTGGTAATCGAAAAGATGAAATTTATCCACAACCTCCTTTATTACAAGTAAATAAAGAAAAGTCTATTCAATAAGCTTTCCGTTTACTTTTACGTTTTTAAGTTCGAATCCATCAACAAATCCTGCATCAAAACTGGGGTCCTCGGCCTGAATTGTTAAGTTTTCAAATTTGAAATTGGATACTCTGTCGTGTTCGGTGATAGCCACGTCAAAAAATATCTTGCACTCCAAATCGATATTTTTCATTGTGATATGGTTTGAGTAGGAAATAGGGACCTCTTCCCTTCCCTTTAGGTCAAAAAACTGTGTCCATGGTTTTACATAGATAAAACTTCTGGCTTGGCCAGTGATATTTTCTACCGTGATATATTCATAATTTTGAGGAGTATCCGGGCGCATTTTAAGCCATAGAAGTCGAACTGCATCTTGGACCTTGACATTTCTCATGATCACATTTTTATTGTGAATAGATTCGCTACCATTCGTCAAAGCAGAATGGCAAAAGCCAAATTCACTGTCTTCAATTAAAATATGCGTATTCTCTCCATTGTTGGGGTCTTCATCAGCCCAAGGACCTTTACCACCTTTTAGCGCTATGGCATCGTCATTCACGGCTAAATAACAGCCTTTTATCAAAACATTGGAAACCACATCTAGATCTATAGCATCCGTACTTGGAGCTTTTACAGGTTCGTGTGGGGAAGTGATTGTTAGGTCAAGGATTTTTATGTTTTTGCTTTGATAATAATGGCTGCTCCAAAATCCAGCATTAATCAATTTTACATCCTGAAGTTGTACATCATTACTTTTCCAGATAAATACCAATCTGGGACGCGAAACCTCCAAATTTGTACAATTTGGATCCTCTTTTCTTCGCTGCCAAAACGCCTCCCAAAATTTCAGCCCATTCCCATTGATGGTACCTTTTCCAGAAATAGTAAAGCCATTCACACCGTAAGCATTTACTAATGCAGCAAAATAGTCCAGATTTTGTCCTTCCATCCTCGATGGGATTTTGGGATAATTAGAAATATCATCGGAACCTTTTAAAACGGACCCTTCTTCTAAATAAAGATGCGTATTGGGTTTAAAAAAAAGTGCTCCGCTCAAAAATGTTCCTTTGGGAATGATGATGACACCTCCGCCTTTTAGACTTGCTTCATCAATAATTCGCTGAATTTTTTGGGTTTGTAAAAGAGTACTATCCGCAAATACTCCATGTTGGGTGATTACATATTGCTTTCCTAAATCCTCTAATTTCACTTTGGTATAATCATGAAACCAAGGGGATATTTCTGTGCCATCTGGCCAGAGGTCTTGGCTAAAGGCCATCTTATTAGTCAAAGAGAAGACGGCAATAAATAGAAAGAAGCAAATAGGTTTTTTGAGTTTAAGCATATAAATCAGTCCTTTATTTCCAAAAGGGAACAATTAGTTGATCATGGTAAATTACCAAAAATAGAAAGGCCAACTGTCCTATCCTGTCCTTTTTATATAACAGGTTATTTAGAGCTCTTTTACTTCGGTTTTCTTGAAAACCAGAAATTGTTTGTGGTAAATAGACGAAAGATTATTATTTTTAGAGGTAATGAAATTTTATTAGATGTGATTTTCTTTAAGGATGAGCTTTTATCTTTATTTCATCTAAATGACAAAATTGGCTTTTCCTTTTATAACATAAAGTAAACCTTTGGGTTACTTTTTCAGTAAACTTTTTTCTGACTCTAACTTTAACGCCATGATTACACACAGCTTATTTTTTAGGTTGAAGTATCCAATAGGATCGCCTGAAGAGCATACATTCTTTAATGCGCTTGCTAAACTTTCTACCATTTCTGGGGTAGAAAATTTTACCATACTAAAACAGATAAGTCAAAAAAATGAGTTTGATTATGGTTTGAACATTGAATTTGAAAATCAAGAAGCCTTTCAAACATTCCATCAAAATCCACATCATGCCCTATTTTTTAAGATTTATTGGCCGGATTTTGTGGAAGATTGTATGGAGTTAGACTTTGAAAAAGCGGATTTAGTAGATATTCCCAACTAATACTGTAAGGTCAAGGAATATTTTAAATCCTTACTTATCGGATTTCCATAACCATTTAAGCCCCTCAGGCAATAATGCCCCAGGGTGCTTATCGCTATGCTCACCATCCGTCCAAACATAAGTAAATTCATACCTAGGATTAGACAAATTGTTTTTGTCTGCATTTTGATTGGCATATTCAAAAGCTGAGACCATCTGTTGATTCGCTAAAAACCAATTTCCCCACTCATTACTGAGGTCATTGGTACCATCCTGAATGAAAATTCGAATGGGACGGATTTTCTCTCTTCGAATTAAGGCAGGATAGTCTTGTCCACCGAGTTTAACTGGAGTTTCATTGGGTCTAAAACCAATAGAAACATAGCTTCCTATGCCACTATAAACTTTGCGGAAATAGTCAGGATAATGCCAAGCCACGGTAAATGCTGCTATCGCCCCACTACTTGTTCCTCCGATTGCTCTTTGTTCGGGGTCAGATGTTAGATTATAATCTTTGCTGACTGTGGGTAACATTTCTTCAATAATAAACCTTGCGTACCTGTCATCCATGGCATCATATTCAGCTGCTCTATTGTTAGGATTGCTCGAACCAAGATTTGTTGGGTAAGTCTCAGAGAGATTGCCAGGAGAAATAAAAATGCCAATAGTTACGGGTATTTCTCCCTTTGCAATCAGGTTTTCCAGAACCTGAGGAGCGCGTATAGACCCATTAGGGTTGGTAGCTCGATATCCATCTTGAAAAACCAAAAGACTTGCAGGTTTGCTTGGTTCATATTGAGCTGGGATAAAAAGCCAATATTGTCGAACGGTCCCTTCAATTATTTTACTGTGAAAATCAAAAGGTCCAAGAAATTCACCTTTTGGAACACCCTCCTGAGGATAGTGATCTGGACCCATTTCTATAGCTGTTCGTACTTCCATTTGAGCCGAAACTCGGAGTATGAATAGAAAGGAGAGAAGGAATAAAATTATGCGTTTCATAGGTTCGAAATTTTGGGTTAGACATATTCATTTTCCTTAAGTATCAGGGAGTAACATGCATGGAATAGGTTTCTATAGCTTGCTTCCTTGAATAAGGATTGATGTTTTAATGGATTCATCTTTCAGGTGAAGGAAGTTTTTCCGCTCCTCGTCATGTTTGAAATTTTCAAAATCATCCTGTGTTTTAAATGTCACTAAATGAATTTCATAGGGTTTTTCCATACTGCCCTCTATTAATGAGGCATTATCAGGGCGGATTCTTAAAAGTAGATCCCCATTATATTTACTAATAGTGGGAATAGCAATCTCTTCAAATTGATGAAAAATGCTTTCTTGTCCTGCTTTGAGATATATTAATTGAGTAATGTAAACCATTAGTGTCTTTCCATTTTTAAAATATCAAAAAGCTATTTCCCCATATCAAGGGATCGCTTTGCTGCTTTTTTATAAGATTTTAGCCATACCAAAATTGCTGGGGTATATAAACCGTAGACCATTCCACCCAAGAACGAAGCCCATGCTATTGACTGGGTTCGTAATATCCAAACTAACAAGATGGATAGTAAAGGCACCGTAAACATGATCACAATTCGAATCTGCTGGTAGTTGGTATGCATCTCCTCATACTTACTTAAAGCAAGTATTTCTTTATTCCTGATAGCAATGAAGTAAAACCAAAAAAGGACAAAATAGAGAGCAAAAGCGATGGAGCCATAATAGATCATTAAATCGGGGATTTCTACAGCTGAAATCTGCAATGAAATGTCTGTACCAAAGATTAAATTGGTCAAAAAGAGGGTTAAAAAGCGTAGCGGGTAAACATAAAATATGATCAAAGCTATAAAAAGCGAATTGAGAAAAACAAGCCAAGATCCTCTCAGCGTGTACATCTCAGAAAATCTTACATGTTCCTGCCAGATCAGGATCAGAAAACCAATGCTAATTAAAAATGCTGGAAGTGTTTTCGTAAAAACGATCAAGTCCTCCAGTGAATTGGGACTGGATAAATTGAAGATTAAAAGTGTAACAGCTATCCCAAAAACAGCATCCGTCAGGTTATCCAATCGAGAAGGACTTTCTCCTCGATAGTTAATATTAGGATTTCTATTTTTAGAATTAAAAAGTTGGCTGCGCATTTTCGATTATGAGATGAATTATATCAAGGAAAACACAAATAATGCTGAATTTAAGTGCTTTAGAAGTTATTAATCCATTTTCCAGAAAATGATACCTCCTGCTTGTTTACCCATATCTACTGAGGCCACCTTTTCTGCATTTTTAATATCTATAACATCCATTGTTCCTGGTTCACCACCGATACCTTCCACAGAGATAAATGCATATTTACTGTCAGAGGAGATGGATACACCATGGGTTACTTTTCGGGTATTTTTAACTCTAGGAAGTTCTTTTTTCTTTTTTAAATCCCAAATACCTGTCTCCCCACTTCCCTTGTATGTAACGACAAGATATCTTCCATCTGGTGTCACATCACAGTTGTATGGTGCTTTTCCAGTTTTGAAACGGTCCGTGATTTCCCATTTTTCTAAATCCACTTCCAAAACTTCATCCGATCCATTTCCCGCTACATAAACTTTACCATTATTTGGGTGAGGAATAGCCCAAGTCGGCTTAGTGGCACTATGGTACATAGGCTGAGATGCTGTCATCATGCTATGTCCCATCTGAGAATGATCCATTGTACTGTGATCCATTCCATCCATTTTCATTTCTTCTTCTTTCCCATCCAAATTTAGCTTTCTCGTAACCTTCAATTTTGCCGTGGATATCTCAAAGAGTTCTCCAGACATCATACCCACCGAATAGTGATAGAGTCCGTCTGATGAAATCCTGGACCCATGAGGCATCACTCCTGTTTCAATTTTCTCAATTTCTATCATCTCCTCGGGATCGACAACAGAAACAGTACTTGGTACCATATCCCCATGAAGGTTGAAGTTGACACAATACAAAAGGCCTGTGGCCTTAGAAACTTGGAGTGAGGCAGGGAAAAGCCCCAACTGAACAGTGTCTACAACCTCATTCGTTTCGGTAGAAAACTTATATAAAATCCCATAGGGATTGCCATGGGCAAGTGATAGATACCAGTATTTTCCATCAGGACTTATATTGATTCCATGCGGACCTTCTATTTCTGCCGGCCATACACCGACAGGAATGGTTTCCTCCACCCAAGCTTTTTCACCATCAAATTTGATCAATGCTACCTCATCCTCTGATTCTGCTGTGACGTAAACATAGTATTCCTGAGCTTGGGATTTTAAAGAAAATCCTAGGATCGCGATCAGGACAACGCAAATTTTGGAGATCCCATTTTTATTAAATTGAATCATTGCTTCCTATGGTTTTTGGTTAATTTATTTTGCCTCTAATTTGGCATTTTCAGGAACTACCGGCTTCAACTTCGCTGACCAAAGGCCACTATTCCAATCCGAATAGAAAATATGCCCTTTATGCGGCTGAGCTCCCCAAGTAAAAGGTGCATTCGCAACATAGCCATCTGGATCTTCAGGGACAATCCAGGCAATCTCACGTCCTTGCCGGTTAAGATCACCTAATAACTCACCACTTAAATCAACGACACGTACACCTCCATTGTAGAATGCGGCATAAAGAATGTCATCTTCAATCCAGAAATTATGCGATCCAGCAAATGGAACTTGAAACCAAGCCACCTCTTTTGGGTTTTTCAGATCAGTGAAATCAATAACATGAAGGTAACCTGCAGCTCTACTAGGTTTTCTTCCCGAAGGATCTAAGCCATAAGGAAATTCCTCATCTCCTAAAATGACATAAAACTTACCCGTTTTTTCATCTTTATAAGGGAATGCTGCATGATTCGAACCGCTAGGATAAGCATAACTAGCAAATTGAACAGGGTTGGAAGGTGTTCCACCTGCAATTCCATTTCCTACGTCCACAAGCTGCACACCATCACTCCAGTTGGAAGAATAGGCAATCCCATCGTGTACCCAAACGTCATGAATGGAATGTCCTGGAGTATCCAATTCAAATTCTCCTACAATCTTTGGGTTTGCAGGATCTTCAATATTGATAGAATAGTATTTTCTACCGGCACTTAAAGCATAGACATGGTTTTGATAAATAAATACATTGTGAACACCACCGGTAAGGTTTTCAGAAAATTCTGAAATGATTTTAGCATCTCTTGGATTGCTTACATCAATAATTACCAAACCATTTTTACGATTGGAAGCACCTTCTCTAGATATGATAGCTACTTTTCCATCTTCGGAAACTTTCACGTCGTTTACAGTACGAGCATCCACTTTCACAGAGTCTACTAAAAAAATCTCCGCAGGATCAGTTACATCCCAAAAATAGGCTGTACCATCTGCTCCCCAAGTTCCTGTTACTGCATAGTCTTTTCCGTCTATACCTTCCCAAACCCAAAGGTCTGAAGTATGCTTTTTGTTCATGGAACCTTGCCCAATAAGTTCAATTTCTCTACCTACATTTCTGGTATTTGCCTGAACGGTGATAGATGCTGCTGAAGGTCCTGAAGTTGCATTGAGAACATATATTCCAGGTTCGTCCGCTACAAATTTTCCTTCTTCATTGATAAGGCCTGATGGCGCTGCTGATACATCAAATGATTCTCCGGTAAAAGAGTAACTGATTGGGGCATCACTCACTTCATTTCCATCTTTATCCACTGCTAAAGCGGTTAGTGTAAAGACATCTCCTGATTTTCCCTCTACTTTATCAGACTTGAGGAGGATTTTTGCTATTGGATTTTCGATGACTTCCATCGTTATTGATTCCTCAACCTCATCTACTTTCGCAGTTATGGTAGCCTTTCCAGGCTTTTTGACGATCAGCTTATTAAAAGGAGCTACCGTGATTATTTCCTCATCTGAGGAGCTCAAAGCGATTACTTTTTCAGGTCTTTCGAATCCGGCTTCATCTTTTACTGTTATTTCTAAAGGCACATTAATTCCTGCATAAATATTTTCAGGAATACCTTCTAAATCAATGGAGGCAATTGGTTCAGGCGCAACCGTTACGAAAATACTGGTTCTGAGTTGGGGGGATCCCGGGCTAATGACAAAAACCTCATATTCACCATGCCTAATAGCCGTGGCAAGGCCTGTTGTATCCACTACTGACAGGGCTCTTCTATTTCTGGAATAAAAAATGAAATCCCGACCTGAAACCATGTTATCATCGGCATCTACAACCATGGCTTCTAGTTGGAGCGTTTCACCGATTTTCATGTTGACTTTCTCCTTAGGCACTTGGAGACTTAGATCTTGGGCTTGTGTAAAACCAAAGGAGGCAAACAAGCAAAAAAGAAAGAAATATAACTTTTTCATAAGGTTGGGATTTTAGGAATTCTGAATTTAGTGAATCCTTGAATCCAAACCACATAAAACTGCCCAATTTTATTCGGTTTGAGCGTTCATTTAATGGGGAATTTAAAATTTTGAGCCCATTTACCTAAACGAGTCACTCATTTTTATCCTGTTCAACCCAAATGAGTCTCGAAGTATCATAACCAATGCTTTTGGCTTTTTCTAAAAACTTATTTTTGACTGCTTCAGGTATAGACTTACTTCGCGATAATATCCACAAGTAGTCTAAGTCTTTTCCAGCTACGAGAGCATATTCATAGTATCCTTCTAATCCGATAACATTATAGCCAGCGTAAAATGGTCCAAAAAACGAGACCTTGAGTTCTGCTACATCACTTTCCCCTCTGAATTTAGCTTTGCCGATTGCTTCTTCCCATTCCTCTTTGACATAGTTATATCCCCTATTCGTCACTTTGACTTTTCCATCAGGCTGAAGCTTATAATTTGCTGTGGTATTATTTAAGTTCTCTTCGAATTTAAAATCTATTCGGGCTATTTCATACCAGGTACCCATGTACTTTTCTATCTCAAAAGGGGAAACTGCAGTTGCTCCTTTTGGGATGGATTGACAGGAGTAAAACCCAAAAAGCAATAAAAGGTAAAGTGTTAAATGGAAGGATTTTCTCATTACAGTTGTTTTGAAATTATAGAATTAAAACGATCGTTAAGTCAACATTTATATTGGTTTAATGTTTACCAAATGGGTCATTGACCAATTGAAGTTAAAATAACGTATAAATAATATTTGGTATCTTAATGAGAAGTAAAACTCTCAGATCAAAAACCTGGATTATGAAACTCAAGAATTTACTTCTTCTTTTTTCAACAGTATTTTTTTCTTCTTGTATGAATGAGGATGATATGGATACGACCATGGACAAAGACGATATGGAAATGTCTGCTGACATGGATGAAGATCAAATGACCATGTATATGGGTGAATTTGTCTCCGACGCTCATCCTACTTCAGGAAAAGTAAATGTGAATACTAATAAGAATATTCTGGAATTTTCAGATTTTAAATCAGATGACGGCCCCCTTCTGGAAGTGTACTTGGCTACTGACACTAAAGCTTCAGAATTTATTACACTTGGTGAATTGAAAGGATTGGAAGGGGATTATGAATATGATTTACCAGATAATGTTGATTTTGAAGAATACCAGTACGTGTTAATCTGGTGTGTTGACTTTTCCGTCAACTTTGGCTACGCCAAAATTGAATGAACCTAGAAAATCTTAGAGTACATTTCTTCCAGTTTGCCGACTGCCATGACTTCTATGCGATACTTTTTAAGGTCTAAACCTTTGATTGCATATTTGGAGACAATAATTTTTTTGAAACCAAGTTTTTCTGCTTCGGCAATTCTGTTTTCGATTCTTTGGACAGCACGAATTTCTCCTCCTAAGCCTACCTCTCCAGCGAAACAGATTTGTTCGGAAACAGGGGTGTCCTCATAGCTGGAAATCAAGCTGGCACAAACAGCCAAATCCAAGGCCGGGTCGTCTACTCTTAAGCCTCCAGCCACATTTAGAAACACATCTTGTTGGCCTAACCTCATCCCTCCTCGTTTTTCCAACACTGCCAAAAGCATATTCAGTCTCTTGGCATCATGTCCGGTACTACTTCTTTGGGGAGTTCCATAAGTTGCAGGGCTGACGAGGGACTGTATTTCTATCAACAAAGGCCTATTTCCCTCCATCATTGCTCCAATGGCGACTCCATTGAGTACTTCTTCTCTTTGAGTCAATAAAATTTCTGAAGGGTTGACTACTGGGCGCAAACCTTCTACTCTCATCTCATAAATTCCCAATTCATGCGTCGAGCCAAATCGATTTTTACTGGTTCGCAGGATTCTGTAGCTCATATGCCGATCTCCTTCAAATTGAAGAACCGTATCTACCATATGTTCCAAAACCTTTGGTCCTGCGATAGATCCATCTTTTGTGATATGCCCGATCAAAAAGACAGGAGTACCAGTTTCTTTGGCAAATTTCATGAGCTCTGCAGTACATTCTCGAACCTGAGAAACCGAACCGGCTGCAGACTCTACCAGTTGGGAGTGAAGCGTCTGTATAGAATCTATCACCAACAGGTTGGGCTTCAAAGCCTCAATTTGTTGGAAAATATGCTGCGTATTTGTTTCAGAGAGCACATAGCAGTCGGGATTTTTGGCCTGCATTCGATCAGCACGCATCTTGATTTGTGCTTCACTTTCCTCTCCGGAAACATATAAGACGGACTTTGCCTTTAAGGTTAAGGCTATTTGTAGCATTAAAGTAGATTTCCCAATACCAGGTTCTCCTCCTATCAAAACCAAGGAACCAGGGACAATACCTCCACCTAGCACTCGGTCCAGTTCCGCATCTCCAGTGACATAGCGAGGCATTTCCTCGTAATTGACCTCTTGGATTTTTTTCGGAGTATTAGCTTTCTTTTGAGTAGAGCCACTGGTTTTCCAACTTCCTTTTCCACTTTCTTCTTTTTGAATTACCTCTTCCACATAGGTATTCCATTCCCCACATGCAGGGCATTTGCCTATCCATTTTGGACTTTGGGCACCGCAGTTTTGACAGAAGAAAGTGGTTTTGATTTTGGCCATTGTGAAGTACGAAATGGAAAATAAGATTTACGAAATTTAAAGAACCTCAGAGATGGGATTACTTAGTTGCTTGTCTCGATTTACAAATTTTTCAATCTTCAAATCTTATAATTTTAAAATTATGAGCCTCGAACTACTTGGTACTTTGTACTTAATACTCTAATCAGTGTGCCTGCAGCCAATCATCTCCCGTACCAACTTCTACTTCCACAGGAACATCCATTTTAATTGCATTTGACATAAGCTCAGGGATATTCTTTTTTAGAATTTCCACTTCATCTTTATGTGCATCAAAAACCAATTCATCATGTACCTGTAGAATCATTTTAGACTTGAGATTTTCCTTTTTCATCCAGTTATGAACGTCAATCATGGCAACTTTAATTAAGTCAGCTGCCGATCCTTGGATAGGTGCATTGATGGCATTTCGCTCCGCAAAGCCTCGCATGGTAGCATTTCTACTATTGATATCTCGTAAATATCTTCTACGGCCCAAAAGTGTTTCCACGTATTCATCATTTCTGGCTTTTTCTATCGCTCTATCCATGTATTCTTTTACAGCTGGGAATTCCTTGAAATAGGCATCAATAATTTCCTTGGCTTCCGTGCGGGAAATCGATAATCTCTGGGAAAGTCCAAAAGCAGAAATACCATAAATAATTCCAAAATTGGCTGTTTTGGCTTTTCTACGCATATCTGAGGTGACTTCCTCTAAAGGAACCTGAAATATTTTAGCTGCCGTAGTAGCATGGATATCCCGTCCATTTTTGAAAGCTTCTATCATAGATTCATCCCCAGAAAAAGCCGCCATAATACGTAATTCTATTTGGGAGTAATCAGCTGCCAAAAGGATATGGTTTTCATCTCTTGGAACAAATGCTTTCCTGATTTCCCGGCCTCTTTCTGTCCGAATAGGAATATTCTGGAGGTTTGGATTGATTGAGGATAGTCTTCCTGTAGCTGCCACAAACTGATTGTATGTGGTATGAATTTTTCCTGTTTTGGAATTAATCATGGTAGGTAAAGCGTCGACATAAGTAGACTTGAGCTTGACCATTTGTCTAAAATCCAAAATGGCTCTGGCGATCTCATGTTCATTGGCCAGCTTGCTCAAAATTTCCTCTCCAGTAGCGTATTGACCTGTTTTTGTCTTTTTGGCCTTAGGATCTAGTTTCAACTTTTCGAACAGGACATCCCCCAATTGTTTTGGAGAAGCCAGATTAAATCGAACACCGGCGATTTCATAAACCTTGTTTTCGATCTCCTTACTTTCTTTTTCCAAAGAGATAGACATTTCAGCAAGGCTTTTGGTATCTATTCGAATGCCTTCAAACTCCATCTCTGTCAATACATTGATCAATGGATTCTCTACCTCATAAAAAAGCTTTTCCAATAAATTCTCTTTCAAAAAAGGGTCGAGCTTTTCCTTAAGCTGTAGCGTTATATCAGCATCTTCAGAGGCATATTCTGTGACTTGATCGACATCTACGTCACGCATATTACCCTGATTTTTCCCTTTTTTTCCGATGAGTTCGGTGATGGATACCGGTTGGTAGTTAAGGTATTGCTCTGCTAACCAGTCCATAGAGTGTTTTCCTTCTGGCTCAATAAGGTAATGAGCGAGCATGGTATCATAGAGTTTCCCTTTTACCTCCACATCATAATTTTTCAAGATGAGCAGATCGTATTTTATATTTTGACCAATCTTGAGAATTTTTTCATTTTGAAAAACAGGCTTAAGTTGTTCCAAAATTTGATCTGTTTCTGCTCTATCTGCTGGGCAAGGAATGTAATAAGCCTCTCCACTGAGATAGGCAAAAGAAATTCCGACCAGCTCAGCCTCCATAGCATTTACAGAAGTGGTTTCGGTATCGAAACAAAGCTGATCTTGAAGCATCAAATAAGAAACGAGCTCTTCAATGGCTTCCGGTCCAGCAATTTTATGGTATTGATGTGCGGTGGTAAGTATGTTTTTATGTTCGGGTATCGGTGCGGCATTTACCGTTTCTTCTTCAAATTCTATTGTAGGTGTGGAGGTTGTGGCCTTGCTATCACCGAATAACCCTAACTGATCATTGCCTTTTATTGCTGCCTTTTTGGTTTTTCCATCTTTAAAAATTCTACTGGCCAGGGTTCTGAATTCCAGCTCAGCAAAGATGGTTTTTAAAGTTTCTTCATTAAAACCATCATATTTCAGTTCTTCCTCGACAAAGTTAACTGGAACATCAATTTTAATGGTCGCCAGTTGTTTGGATAAAATACCTTGCTCTGCAAAGTTTATTACGTTTTCCTTTTGCTTACCCTTCAGGTCATCGGTGTTTTTTATAAGTTCTTCCACAGAACCATATTGTTTCAGCAGCTTCACAGCGGTTTTTTGACCAATACCGGGAATTCCTGGAATATTGTCAACAGAGTCACCCATCAAGCCAAGCATGTCAATGACTTGGTCTACCCGTTCGATATCCCATTTTTCGCAGATCTGCTTAGGCCCCATGACTTCAATTCCTTTTCCCATAAAAGCCGGTTTGTATAGGAAAATATGATCATCTACTAATTGCCCATAATCCTTGTCAGGAGTCATCATGTAAACGGTGAAATTCTCCGCTTCTGCCTGTTTGGCTAAAGTGCCTATTATATCATCTGCCTCAAATCCATCCATTTCCAAAATAGGAATGTTAAAAGCCTTGACAATTTCTTTTACCCATGGGATGGCTACGCCAATATCTTCTGGCTGTTCCTGCCGATTGGCTTTATAAGGCTCATATTGAATATGTCTAAAAGTTGGGGCATGTGTGTCAAAAGCGACCCCAATATGGGTAGGATTTTCCTTATCTAGTACCTCTAATAGCGTATTGGTAAAGCCCAGCATGACCCCAGTATTTAAACCTTTGCTATTTATTCTAGGATTCTTGCTAAATGCAAAATGGGCTCTGTATATAAGAGCCATGGCATCAAGTAAAAAAAGCTTATGTGCTTGTTTTTGGGGCATTATTAAATTATTTTGATTTGATTTTAATGTGGCGTTAGGCAGTGTAAGTTACTAAAAATAGAATTTGAAATTGTCAGATTCTGGCCTCAATACTATTTCTGTCAGAAAATGGCTGGTTTATTGAAGAATTGATTATCTAACCTTAAAACAAAATACCTTATGAAAAAGCTAATTGCGATTTTTGCTTTGTTCCTTTCTGTTCAGTTTATCCAAGCAGCACCGCTGCCAGATAGGGATTCTAAAAATGAAAAAACTGAGTTAACAGAAGCTCAGAAAAAACGTGCTGTGGAAATGCAGGCTAGATTGGATGAAATCAAAGCCATGGATTTTAAATCAATGACCAAAGATGAGAAGAAAGAGATCAGAATGGAGTTGAGAGATATGAAAAAAGAAGCAAAAGCTGCAGGAAATGGTATTTATATTTCTGTAGGTGCAATTATCATCATTTTGTTATTGATCATCATCCTTTAAGATCAATCATTTTCAACAAAAAAGGACTCAATCTGAGTCCTTTTTTTGTTTCTACTTCTTGCTGTTTTATCAGAACCCTTTAAGATTCTTCTACTTCATTTTTTTCAAGATAATTTTTTACCTGACAGCCTCTCAAAAATATTAGGATCAATGGGATGAGCCAAATGATTTCGTTTCCGATCAATTGAAAACCAGTTCGTTTGTTCCACCCTAAGTCAGGCAGGAAACCCAGCGTAAACCAGATAGCTAAAATGATTTTTCCTGAAATACCTGCGATAATCAAATAGACCCAACTGACAGGGTAAAAAGCGCTGATGAAAATAATCACGCCTACAATTAGTCCAAAGCTACCATAATAGTTACTAGGTAAATCTATCAATTCAGAATTTCCCATAGATAGCCATTGGCATAGGTCAGAGCCAAACCATTTGAAAAAGGCAGACCAAGCGATGGTATACATTCCTGCTAGAAGAAGGATTCCTCTGAAATGCATAGGGAATACTGGAAAAGGACTTTTATCATCCATGGGTGGTTTGATTTATTATTTTTATTTGAAGATCTTGAAAGATTATGATCCCCATTTTATACAAAACTATCCAATGAAAATTAATAATCGAATGAGTTCACGAGCTTTTCTGATATTCCTTGGTGCAAGTTGCTGTTTGGCACTCGGATTTACCTTAGGAAAGAAGTCCGGAGAAATCACTCCGAATTCCATTGAAGGAGCTTCAGAATTGATTGGTTTAAGCTTTACTCCTGCCGAAAAAGACAGTATGATTTCCAGGTTGGAGAATCAGTTAAATAATATTGAAAGTTTACGGAAAGAACCAATTGACAACTCTGTTTCCCCTGCTTTGGTTTTCAATCCTCTTCCCAAAGGCTTTAAGCCAGATACTGAGCAAAAAAAACCTGATTGGGGTTTAGCTACCGCCATGGAGCTTCCAGAAAAAGAATCCGACATTGCTTACTTGCCAGTACATCAGCTGGCTGTACTGATAAAAAGCAAAAAAATAAGTAGTGAGCGCCTGACAAAAATCTATTTGGACCGAATCAAAACGTATTCGGATACACTACAATGCCTGATTACTTTGATGGAAACGGAAGCACTGTCAAAAGCCAAGCAAATGGATGAAGAACTAGCGAGTGGTAACTACCGCGGCCCATTACATGGAATCCCTTACGGAATAAAAGACCTTCTTGCAGTTAAAGGGACGAAAACGACCTGGGGTGCGATGCCTTATAAGGATCAAGAAATTGACAAGACCGCAGCGGTTGTTCAAAAGCTCAATGATGCAGGAGCTGTTTTAGTAGGCAAATTCACTTTGGGAGCATTGGCAATGGGAGATGTTTGGTATGGAGGAGTGACCAAAAATCCATGGAATCTTGAGCAGGGTTCCAGTGGTTCTTCGGCAGGGTCTGCATCTGCCGTTAGCGCAGGGCTGGTACCATTTGCATTAGGTACTGAGACCTTGGGCTCGATCGTTTCTCCTTCAACACGAAATGGGGTAACTGGGCTAAGACCGACCTATGGGAGAGTGAGTAAAGATGGAGCAATGGCCTTGAGCTGGTCTATGGATAAAATCGGTCCTATTTCTAGGTCAGCATTAGATGATGGAATCATCTTATCAGTTTTAAATGGGGCTGATATCAATGATGCGAGTACCATTGAGGCAGCTTTTAATTTTGATGCCAGTATGTCTGTGAAAGATCTTAAAGTAGGTTATTTCAAACCCTATTTTGAAGGAGAAAGAGTTCAAGAAAATGATAAAGCTGTTTTAGAGCTATTGAAAAATCAAGGGATAGAACTTCATCCTTTGGAATTGAAGACATCTATTCAGGCTGGTCCTATTGTGATGATGCTAATGGTGGAAGGCGCTTCTGCGTTTGATGAATTGACTAGAGCTGGTTGGGATGATCAGTTGGTTGCTCAACATAAAAATGCCTGGCCTAACCTATTTCGAGCAGCTCGATTTATTCCAGCGGTGGAATATGTTCAATTAAGTCGTCAGCGAACGCTGCTGATACAGGAAATGCACGAATTGATGAAGGAGTATGATGTGATTGTGACGCCCTCTTTTGCGGGACCACAATTACAGATTACCAATTTGACGGGGCACCCCGCTCTTTGTTTACCGAATGGATTTAATGACCGGAACAGTCCCACCTCCATTACTTTATTGGCTAACTTATTTGAAGAAGAAAAATTGGTGATGCTGGGAGATTTTATTCAGAAAAATTCAGATTGGCAGGCGAAGCGACCTCCTTTATTTGATCAATAAAAAATGGCTCTGGAGAATCCAGAGCCATTTTTTTAGAATCTTAGTACCCCTCTGATTTTTATATTATTGGGTTTTAGAAACCAGATTTTTTGAGTAGTCTCTATGGCATAATGATCTATTTTTTTTGTCACATTATTGAAATATACCTCAGCGTTTGTGACAGAACTATAAAAGGTGTTCTCTTTAGACATTTTTATAGTAATGAAGTGTACCTCATCATTGATGATGCTTACCGTGATATTTTTCACATATCCTTTGGCATCTGGATACAATTCATGGATCAGATACTCATTTTTCACCTGGGTATCATAAGCCGAGACTAAAGACGATTTATTGATATCTGCTTCAAAGAATACAGCTAACTCTTCTCTCCATTGCTCAGGGCTTAATTTTACCTCTTCAGTAATTTCTTCACCATTGATTCTGGAAACTTTCGTTACTTGGGCAGCCTCTAATCCTTCTAGGGATTGTTCCATTTGCCCTTTTAAATCAAAGTAAGGGAGAGTTTCTAATTCTTCGGAACCTTGTTGGTTTCCTGAACAAGAAAACAGGCCTAGTACAAGAAAACCAAGAAGTAAACTGATTTTGAAATTCATTAGGTCAATAAGATTTCACCGGTCATATCTTCCGGAATATCCATTCCAATAAGTTTTAAAATAGTTGGTGCGAGATCTCCAAGCTTGCCATCTTTTACCGTCAACTGATCTTTATCGTCCACCATGATAAAAGGCACCAAGTTGGTCGTATGTGCTGTATTTGGCGATCCATCTTCGTTGATCATCATATCACTATTTCCATGATCAGCAATGACAATAATAGTATAGTCATTTTCCAAAGCTGTAGAAATAACACTTTCAGCACATTTATCCACGGCTTCGCAGGCTTTTACAGCAGCATCAAAAACACCAGTATGGCCTACCATATCTGCATTTGCGAAGTTGAGACAAATGAAATCGGCACTTTTTCTTTTTAACTCAGGATTAATTTTGGCAGCGATTTCAAAAGCACTCATTTCAGGCTTCAAATCGTATGTGGCCACCTTAGGAGATGGACATAAAAGTCTGCTTTCCCCTTCAAATACTTCTTCTCTTCCTCCAGAAAAGAAGAAAGTTACGTGAGGATATTTTTCAGTTTCTGCAATTCGAATCTGTTTCTTACCACCGTTGGCTAAAACCTCGCCTAAGGTGTTATTGAGGTTATCTTTTTCAAACAATACCTTCACTCCTTCAAAAGTATTGTCATAATTGGTAAAGGTGATGTAATCCAATGCGAGCTTCTTCATATTGAAGTCCTCAAAATCCTTTTGAGTTAAAACCTGCGTGATTTCTCTACCTCTATCAGTACGGAAGTTGAAGCATATCACTAAATCACCTTCTTCAATATTGGCAAGAGGCTTGTTGTCTGAACCTACATGGATGATTGGTCTGATAAACTCATCGGTCACATTATTTTCATAGGATTTTTTGATGGAAGCCAAGACATCTTTGGACTTTTCACCCTCTCCTTTGACCATGGCATCATAAGCGAGCTTCACTCTTTCCCATCTATTATCACGATCCATGGCATAGTATCTACCGATTACGGATGCAATTTTGCCTGAAGAGCTTTTTAAATGGTCTTGTAATTCAGATAAAAATTGAATTCCACTTTTTGGGTCTGTATCTCTACCGTCAGTAAATGCATGGATAAATACATCATCCATTCCATTTGCTTTGGCTGCATCACATAGACCTTTTAAGTGGTTGATGTGAGCGTGAACTCCTCCATCGGAAACTAAACCAATGAAATGAGCTTTTTTCTTCGCTGCTTTGGCTTTTGCAAAAGCTTCAACCAAAACTGGATGAGAGTCTAGGTCTCCATTTTTTACAGCTTGATTGATTTTCACCAAATCCTGATAGACTACTCTACCTGCACCAATATTCATGTGACCTACTTCAGAATTACCCATTTGTCCCTCGGGTAAACCTACTGCCAAACCGGATGCTTCCAGTTTTGCATGTGGGTATTTGTTGTAAAGGCTGTCTACAAAAGGTGTGTTGGCTTTCTCAATCGCTGATACGGATGGGTTGGTGGCAATTCCCCAGCCATCCAAAATCATTAAAAGTACTTTCTTATCCATGTGGCAAATATATTAAATTTCGACCCAATCCCGACTTTTAAACTTTTCCAGACTGGATTTGTCGCTATTGTTTTACTAATCAAATTTGATACCGAAAGATTCTCAAATTGGCTTAGTATTTGCCAAGATAGGGTGATGGCCATTTTGAACCTATTCTTTTCTTTATTCTTGTTATTTCAGAATCCCACTTTTGAAAAGGGAGATGAAATATCTATTGATTCGGTCGTAGCTGCAATAGACGGTAATTCCAGTAGTGATTTAGCTAGATATTTTGAGTCAAGTATCTCTCTGAATATCAATGGTCAGCAGGGAAGCTATTCTAAAAATCAAGCAGAAATTGTCATCAAAGATTTTTTTAAAAGAAACCCTTCCCAAGGTTTTTCTATTGTCTATTCGAGTGAAACAAACCCCAGTTTGAGTTCTTTTATTGGTGACTATGTCAGCGGAGATGGAACTTTTAAAGTCTTCATCAAGGTTTCCCAACAAGACTCGAGTTTTAAGATTTACAGCCTGGAATTTGTAAAAGGCTAAATCATTTTCGAGAAAAATAAATCTCAAATTTTCATTTTGACTAATTTTGGAGGATGAAACCAGCCTACCTGACGGATGATGCCGTCGAGACTTTTATAAAAGCAGCCTTCAAAGAAGATATTGGCCCTGGAGATTACTCCTCTTTGGCCTCGATACCTGAAGGGAAACAAGGAAAAGCAAAGCTTTTAATCAAGGGAGATGGAATCCTGGCCGGAATAGAATTGGCTGAAAAAATCTTTCAAATGTATGATCCTTCATTAGAAGTGGAAACGCTACTTAAAGATGGAGATGCAGTGAAATTTGGGGATATAGGCTTGATTGTCAAAGGTTCTGCAGCATCGATTCTTTCAGCAGAACGATTGGTATTGAACTGCATGCAGCGTATGTCTGGCATTGCAACTTTGACTCATCGCTTGACAGAGAAAATCCTTCATACCAAGACCCGATTGATGGATACTCGCAAAACCACTCCTAATTTTCGATTGATGGAAAAGTGGGCTGTTCTTATCGGTGGAGGTAAAAATCATCGATTTGCGCTTTATGATATGGTCATGCTTAAGGATAACCATGTGGATTTTGCAGGAGGTATAGAAGCAGCAATCACCCAGACCAAAGCCTACTTGAAAAAACATCAGTTGGATCTGAAGATTGAGGTAGAAACTAGAAACATTCAAGAGGTTTCAGAAGTTATCCGAGTTGGAGGGGTAGATTTTATCATGCTTGACAACATGGATTATGAAACCATGAGAGAAGCAGTAAAGATGATTGGAGGTCAATTTAAAATTGAGGCCTCTGGAGGAATTACAGAAGACACACTAATACCTGTAGCGGAATGTGGAGTGGATTTTATCTCGATGGGAGCTTTGACCCATTCAGTAAAGAGCATGGATATCAGTCTGAAAGCATTTTAGAATCTGGCTCGGTTCCTGCACAGGATAAGTGAAAACTAAACCAGAATGAAAAAATTACTTTATATACTATTCGTTTTTGTACTCGCATCTTGCAGTTCCAAGTCTTTTCCTGACGTAAAATGGGAAGGAAAGCAATGGACAGTCGTGGAGATCACAGGTGTCCCTGTTCAAACTTCAGGAACAGCAAATGATGCCCATTTGATTTTTAATGCAAGAGAAAACCAGATTACAGGTTCAGGTGGTTGCAACAGAATTTTTGGCCCATACGAAATAGAAAAAAAGAACAGCTTGAGATTTGGTGATATTGGTGCCTCAAGGATGTCCTGTCAAAATTCAGCTTTCGAAAATAAATTTTTGGAGACGCTAAACTCGGTTCGGTATTATCAACAAACCGGAGGACAGTTGCATTTAAAAGATGGAGATAAAAGAACCATTATTAAGCTGCAATAATTACAGCCAATTCTTCCTTTTAAAATAATAAAGCATCCCCAAGACTGCTAGCCCCATACCACTCAGCACATAGAAATAGCCATTTTTGGTATGTAACTCCGGCATATTGTCGAAGTTCATCCCATACACACCTGCTACAAAACTCAGGGGAATAAAGATCGTGGAGATAATCGTAAGAACCTTCATGATATTATTCATGCGATTGGAAAGACTGTTCATATACAAGTCCAGCACGCCGGAAGACATATCCCGGAATACTTCCATGGTTTCAATCACCTGAATGGTGTTTTCATACAAATCCCGAATAAATGGTCTAGTTTCCGCACTGATTTTGTCATCCGCATATTTATCAAATGAACCAATGACTTCCCGTAGCGGATAAACAGTACGACGAAGATCCATCATTTCCCTCCTTTGAACATAGAGAGAATTCAGGGTTTGATTATCCGGTTCTAACATAGCCTGGGATTCCAGGTTTTCTATCCGCTCTCCCACATTTTCCATTACGACAAAATAATTATCGATTACTGCATCCAGCAGGGCATAAAGTAAATAATCAGCTTTTCGCTGTCTAATTGCCCTTTTTTGATCCGCCAGGCGGTTTCGAACGGACTGAAAGACATCGCCTTTTTTCTCCTGAAAGGTCAGTAAAATCCCATCTTTTAAGACAAAGCTAATCTGCTCATCGTCTATGGGGGATTCTGGACTTTGGCACTGGATCATTTTCAGCGCCGCAAAAATATACTCATCAAATGCTTCCATCTTAGGACGCTGATCCACATTCAGAATGTCCTCCATGGTCAATTTGTGGATGTTAAAAAGCAGACCAATTTTCTCCAACAACTCCACATCATGAAGCCCCACTACATCGATCCAGAGTACCCTTTTCTTTTCCTTTATCCTTTTCTCCAGCTGGCTGAGCTGGATGGATTCCTCCAGTAGCTCATTATCATCATAGGTGATAAGGTTGATACTTACCTGCTGCAGCTCTTTCTCACCAGTATAGACAAGGGAGCCAGGAGCCAAACCTACTTTGATATTCTTTCTGTTCTTTTTCTTAGGCTTAAACAGCCGTTGTACAGTTTTAAGATTAGGAGCTTTGGGACTCATATGATCTAAGGTATGGTTATTTAGATTTTAGAAAATCGACATTTCTTTTTAGTCCAGCAAGTTTAGTGCGCTTTACGGCTGATTTTTTAAAAACTTTGCGGAAAGTTTCTTCCGTGATCTCCTGCCAGTCCCGATGGGTAAATTCTGCCAACTCTGGATGAGGTTGGAATTTTGCTTCTTGGTGAGGTTTTGAAAATCGATTCCAAGGGCAGACGTCCTGACAGATATCACAGCCAAAAGCCCAGTTTTCCATCTTGCCTTGGAACTCGCTTGGAATGGCATCTTTCAATTCAATAGTGAGGTAGGAAATGCATTTGGAGCCGTCAATCACCCCATGATCCACTATGGCATCGGTGGGACAAGCATCGATACAGGCTGTGCAGGTACCACAGTAATCCTTAGCCAAAGGTGTATCTGGAGTCACTTCTAGGTCAATAATCAATTCAGCCAGAAAAAAGAAACTTCCCATCTGCCTATTCAGCAAAAGGCTGTTTTTGCCCAACCAACCTAAACCAGCTTTTTTGGCCCATTGCCGCTCCATGACAGGAGCTGAATCCACAAAACCGCGACCATCAATTTCTCCTATTTCCTCACGAAGAATTTTTAGAAATTCATTGAGTTTCTCTCGAATCACGAAGTGATAATCTTCTCCGTAGGCATATTTGGCCAATTTGATATCTTCGGAAGATTCAGGTAATTTTTTCTCTGGATAGTAATTGTAAACCATAGAAACTACCGTTTTGGCTCCTTCTACAAGCTTGGTAGGATCCAGTCGCTTGTCAAAATGATTGGCCAAATAGCCCATTTCTCCATTGTAATTACGACTGAGCCATTCTTCCAATCTTGGCGCCTCCTCTTCCAAAAACTCAGCTTTTGCTATGCCACAAAAGTCAAATCCTAGCCGTTTTGCGGTAGATTTGATAAAGGAAGCATGTCGCTCAGCTGAAGTCATAGGGTAAAGATACAAGTCTTTAATTTTCCTCCTCGCTTAGTAATAAAGTCTCTCGATTCGATGATTAAAAAATAAAAGGATCCATATAGAAAGCTTCGTTTTATAAAGACTCAAAAAAAATTTAAGCTAAGTTTCTATTCAAATCCGGTCTGTCCTGATACCAACAGTCTTCAAAAGTTTCTTTTACCTCAACATTAGCAACAAGTACTGACCAAACCATCCAAATTATTAATCCAGGGCCACATATAAATATGAGCCAGATTAACGGTATAGCCACTTCCAGCTGAATTAGAGTGACGAAAACAATCAAAATCCCCGTCACGATTCCCACTACTTGCAGATAGTTTTTCATCTTTTTAGAATTTTTATTCTAATTAATAAACTACCATCCCCATCTGTTTGTTACTTAATCTGTCAGAGAGAATAAAATTCCACTAAATTGAATTTTAAGGCTTTCTGGCTAGTTTGTTTTGACAAGAGGCTAGTTGTTTACTCTAAACAAAGTCTTGTGTCTCGAATCTTGATACTTGATTCTAATTATGAAAGGATTTCGATTTACTCAATATGTACCTCCTCAGGATCCTGAGAAAAATACTTTTGAGAATCTTTTGAATATATTTTTGCAGCTCGTCACCATGACCGGTGGAGATGTAGCTGAGGCTTTAAGTTGGTTGACCAATCTGGATAACCGATATGGAATGACCAATCCCAACTATGGGATTGGAGATTTTATAGAAGACCTGAAAAGTAAGGGATACCTGACTGAGGAAAACCAAAAGGGAGAGTTTAAGATTAGTGGAAAAGCAGAGCAAACGATCCGGAAATCTGCATTGGAGGAGATTTTCGGTAAGCTGAAACGAGGTAAATCAGGTCAGCATAAAACTACCAATTCCGGCCAGGGTGAAGAACGTGGCTCAGATCGCAGAGCCTATGAATTTGGGGATAATTTGGATCAAATAGCCTTGACAGATTCACTGCGGAATGCACAAGCAAATCATGGTTTTTCTGGAGATTACCTTCTTACGGAAGGTGATTTGGAGGTGGTGGAAAATGAATATCGGTCTCAAACTTCCACCGTGCTGATGATCGATATATCTCACTCCATGATTTTGTATGGTGAAGATAGAATTACTCCTGCCAAGAAAGTAGCGATGGCCTTGGCAGAACTTATTAAAACCCGCTATCCAAAAGATACTTTAGATATCATCGTTTTTGGAAATGATGCCTGGCAGATAGAAATCAAGGATTTGCCTTACCTGCAAGTGGGCCCTTATCATACCAATACGGTGGCTGGCTTAGAGTTGGCAATGGATCTCCTGCGTAGGAGGAAAAATCCAAATAAGCAGATTTTCATGATCACCGATGGAAAGCCAACATGCCTAAAAGTGGGGATCAAATATTACAAAAATGCTTTTGGAATAGATAGTAAGATTCTCAGCGAAACGCTGAAACTCGCTGCGCAATGCCGTAAGTTAAAAATCCCAGTAACCACCTTTATGATTGCTTCGGATCCTTATCTAAAGGAATTTGTGAAAGAATTTACCAAAGTAAATAATGGGAATGCCTACTACAGTAGCCTGAAAGGGCTTGGCAACCTGATTTTTGAAGATTATAGAAGAAATAGAACGAAACGCTTTTAAGCCATATGGACTACCAAAAATTGACCACAAAAGAAATCACCCAGATAAAAACCCTCGGCCAACTCAAAGCAGCTGGCTACCAACCCAAAGCCATTAAAGAAGAACTTCGAGACAACTTGATTTCAAAGATCAAAAAGAAGGAAAATGTCTTTGAAGGTATTTGGGGGTATGAGGATACCGTGATTCCAGACATTGAGAGAGCAATCCTATCTCGTCACAATATCAACTTATTGGGATTGAGAGGACAGGCGAAAACGAGAATAGCCAGAATGATGACCCAGCTATTGGATGAATATGTTCCAGTGGTTTATGGTTCAGAATTAAATGATGATCCTTTGGCTCCATTAAGCACCTATGCAAAAGATAAAATCGATGAAAAAGGGGATGATACTCCTATTATCTGGTGGCATAGAGATGAGCGCTATACAGAGAAGTTAGCAACACCTGATGTTTCTGTGGCGGATTTGATTGGTGACGTGGATCCGATTAAGGCGGCGACAATGAAGTTGAGTTATAATGATGAGCGAGTGATTCATTATGGCTTAGTTCCTAGGTCTCATCGCTCCATTTTTGTCATTAATGAATTACCCGATTTGCAAGCTAGAATTCAAGTGGCTTTGTTTAATATTTTGCAGGAAGGGGATATTCAGATCAGAGGATTTAAATTGAGATTGCCGCTGGATATTCAATTTGTCTTTACTGCCAACCCAGAAGATTACACCAACCGGGGAAGTATTGTGACACCTTTGAAGGATCGAATTGAAAGCCAGATAATTACACATTATCCAAAATCAATCGAGATCGGAAGAAAAATCACTTTGCAGGAGGCCAATTTGAAAGGCAAGCCGGTGGAGCATATTCATATTCCTGAATTAATGAAGGATTTGATTGAGCAGATTGCCATCGAAGCCAGGGAATCAGAATATGTGGATGAAAAAAGTGGAGTTTCGGCGAGATTGACCATTTCCGCTTATGAGAATCTGATTTCAGCGGCAGAGCGAAGAATGTATCTGAATGGAGAAACAGATACCATGGTGAGGATTGCGGATCTGATAGGAGTGATTCCGGCTATCACAGGAAAGGTGGAGTTAGTTTATGAAGGAGAGCAAGAGGGTGCGGGAATTGTTGCCTACAGTTTGATAGGCAAAGCCATTCGATCTCAATTTATCAACTATTTCCCATCACCAGAGCAAAAGAAAAAATCAAAAGAGGGTAATCCCTATGTAGTTCCATTAGCATGGTTTGGAGAAGGAAATGAGCTAGATATTCTTGCCTCACAGTCAGATAAAGAGTATAAATCCGCTTTACAGTCTGTTCCAGGTTTGGAAGAAGTGGTCACTCAAATGGTGGAAAACCTGCCTGAAAAAGAAAAGGAATTCTTTATGGAATTTGCACTTCATGGCTTGGCAGAATACAGTCAACTCAGCAAAAAACTTTTGGAAACCGGGTTGAAATTCAAAGACCTATTTAGCTCCATGTTTGATATGGGCTTAGGTAGCGAAGAGGATTTTGAGGAGGATGATTTGTAATATTGGTCATTCATAGCTCATGAAGATTAAAAAAATCTGTACTGAGCTATGAGATAATATTATATGATTCAATAGTTTAGGGATGTATTTGAGATAAATGCGAAAGTTGAATTTATTCCTTAAATAGGTTGATTTTTAGTAGATTAGAGAACTCAAAAAAATGTAATTATGAGTATAGCTGAAATTAAATTGGATTTGATTACATGGCTTTCCAAGTTGGATGATACTCAAGTATTGGATGAAATATCACAGTTAAAAAAGCAATTTCTTCAGGAGAAATATAATAAATCATTACAGCCGATGAGCAAGGAAGAATTGCGAGATAGTTTAGCAGAAGCAGAAGCTGACTATGTAAATGGGCGTATTATTTCTCAAGAAGATTTGGAAAAAAGAATTAAAGAAGGAAGAGTTTTATGAAAATTGTCTGGTCTGAAAGATCATTAAAAGACCTTGACTTTATTTTTGAATTTTATGTTTTCTCTGCCTCAATAAATGTAGCACAGAAGATAACAGGTAAGCTGATTGAGAAAGTTAAAATTTTGACATCATATCCTGAAATTGGAGTTGTCGAAAACTTGGATTTTGATGTTCCTTTTGAATACAGGTATATCATAGAAGGAAATTACAAGATCATTTATCGTATCGTTGAACAAAAAGCTATTTTAATAGCACGAGTTTTTGATACTAGAATGGATCCAAAAAAGAAGACTGTTTAATTTTTTTTCTCAAGGTCTCCGCACCTCTGCGGTCAACTCATCATTTCAAATGCAACAATACCAACGCAATTAACGCAGGTAATCCTTGAACCCAGAAGATTTTTTTACTGGCAGTTAGGGCTCCGAAAACTCCTGCTACCAATACGCAGCTTAGAAAAAAGACTGCAACATAAAAAGACCATTTTGGATCTTCAATTAGCAATGACCACACTAATCCGGCCACCAAAAAACCATTGTATAATCCTTGGTTGGCAGCCAATCCTTTTGTTTTAGGGAATAATTCCGGAGGTAAGGATTTAAAAGTTTTTTTCCCGATGGTTTCCCAGGCAAACATTTCGAAGTAGAGAAAATACAAATGAAGAGCGGCAATTAGCCCGATCAAAATGTCTATGAAAAGTGTCATGAGGATATTTTTTGTATTGAAATTACACTTTTTAAAAATAAATTCTGACAAAGGATCTACAATGAAAAATTACAATGCTGCATAATTGGTTGTAGCACAATAAAATTTACTAATTTCACAATTGAAATAGTTCTATACTTTATTTCTTATCTAGCGGAACAGGTCCACGATGAAGATCGAGGATAATAGGGAATCGTGTGAAAATCACGAACTGTCGCGCAACTGTAAGTAACATACCAAAGACAATCATCCATTGAGTGTCCACTGTCACGGTCCACAACGAGACGGGAAGGACGATGAAAGTCGTTACAAGTCAGGAGACCTGCCTATTCCGATCTACCCAAAAGGTAGAATTGACGATGCTTTCGCGATCTGAAGCCTAAAGTCAAGATTGATGCGATATTTCTGAGCTAAGTTCTAAGCCTGTCCATTCCAGGCCTGATAACTTATGCCCTGATTTTTGATGTATTAATTTTGGTAAATCCTTCATTTTTAAAGCATTGCAGAGTTCAGTATACGAGCTTTTAACTAATTATTAATTATTAAAAGTTAAAAGAGATGCAAACGCACAATCTTGGCTACCCGCGAATTGGTGGCAACAGAGAACTCAAAAAAGCCTGTGAGGGCTATTGGTCCGGTAAAATTTCCTTACACGAGCTCCAATCAGCAGGTGAATCTGTTCGGAGGAACAACTGGGAAGTTCAAAAGGAGGCTGGAATTGATCTAATCCCCTCCAATGATTTTTCATTTTATGATCAGGTTTTAGACCTTTCTATGACAGTAGGAGCAATTCCAGAGCGATATCATGAAGTGATTTTAAAGAAGGGAAACAATGAGTTAGATCTTTATTTTGCCATGGCCAGAGGCTATCAGAAAGATGGTCTGGATATCACAGCGATGGAAATGACCAAGTGGTTTGATACAAACTACCATTACATCGTTCCGGAATTTAAAAAAGATCAGCAATTCAAGCTTTTTTCTACTAAAGTGATTCAGGAATACATTGAGGCCAAAAATCAAGGGCTGATTACCAAACCTGTTCTGATAGGTCCGGTGTCATTTTTATTACTTGGAAAGGAAAAGGAAACGGGTTTCGATCGAATTGACCTAATTAAAAACATTTTACCAGTTTATCTGGAGGTTCTCAAAAAGCTTGAAGATAACCATGTAGAATGGGTACAGTTTGATGAGCCATTTTTAGCGATGGACTTAAATGATAAAGAAAAAGATGCTTTAGTGTATACCTATGGCGAGATAAGAAAGGCTTTTCCTGACCTAAAAATCTTATTGGCCAATTATTTTGATTGCTTTGGGGCAAACCTAAAAACAGCACTTTCTCTTCCTGTGGATACCTTCCATCTGGATTTAGTCAGGTGCCCATCTCAGCTGGATGATATCTTAGAATCTGGATTATTAAAAAAGCGAAAATCTCTCTCCTTAGGTTTGGTAGATGGGAGAAATATCTGGAAAAATGATTATTTGAAATCTCAAAAACTCATTGAAAAAGCAATAAATGCCATAGGTTCAGATCGAATATTCATTGCTCCCTCTTGTTCCTTGCTTCATGCTCCCATAGATCTGGAATTGGAAGATGAGAAGGGGTTGTCTGCAGAAGTAAAAGACTGGTTAGCATTTGCTAAACAGAAGCTCCAAGAGGTAAAAGAGCTAGGTACTCTTACAGAGGAAAAATTAGCTAAAAATCAAGCATCCATCCAAAGCAGAAATAAATCTAAACTAATCCACAAAAATGAGGTAAAAGAGAGAATTGCGGGATTGCCTGAAAGTATTGATCAGAGAAAAAGTCCTTTTTCTATTCGACAGCAAAAGCAAAAAATGGCCTTAAACCTTCCTCTTTTTCCTACCACGACCATAGGTTCTTTTCCACAGACGACGGAAGTGCGATCATGGAGAGCTAAATTCAAAAAAGGGGTATTGTCCAAAAGTCAATACAATAAGAATTTGGAGTCTGAGACGATCAAAGCCATTCAGTGGCAAGAAGCTATTGGTTTGGATGTTTTGGTACATGGTGAGTTTGAGCGAAACGACATGGTGGAGTACTTTGGAGAGCAACTGGATGGGTTTTTATTTACCAAAAATGGTTGGGTTCAGAGTTATGGTAGCCGATGTGTGAAACCTCCGATTATTTATGGGGATGTTTCCAGGCCTTCTAAGATGACTGTTGACTGGACCAGCTTTGCACAAAGTCAAACAGAAAAGCTTGTTAAAGGAATGTTGACTGGGCCCGTGACAATTTTGCAATGGAGTTTTGTAAGAGATGATCAACCAAGAAAAGATACTTGTAATCAAATTGCCTTGGCGATCCGGGATGAAGTGATTGATTTGGAAAAAGCAGGAATAAAAATCATTCAGATCGATGAACCCGCGATTCGAGAAGGACTTCCATTGAGGAAATCTGATTGGCAAAGTTATTTGGACTGGGCAGTCAAAGCATTTCGAATTTCTGCTTCTGGGGTTCAAGATGAGACCCAAATACACACGCATATGTGCTATTCGGAGTTCAATGACATTATCGAAAACATAGCAGCGATGGATGCTGATGTCATCACGATTGAATGTTCAAGATCGCAAATGGAATTGTTGGATGCCTTTGGGGAATTTAACTATCCAAATGAGATTGGTCCTGGTGTTTATGATATTCATTCACCCAGGGTGCCGGCAAGAAATGAAATGTATGCTTTATTGGAAAAAGCAGTACAAGTAATTCCAGAAAGTCAATTGTGGGTAAATCCAGATTGTGGGCTAAAAACCCGAGGATGGGAAGAAACCAAAAGTGCTTTGATAGAAATGGTTTCTGCAGCAAAACTGCTTCGAGAATCTATTTCTGAGCCTATTGGCTAAATTAAAAGCTGTCTCATTTGTGAGACAGCTTTTTTTAAATTTCTTCCAAAACGGAATTCCCTTTTGATTGGTCACCAGAGGTCCACTGCCAGGTTTCGTGGAGGCGTATTTTGCCGTTTTCCATTTTCTCAGGAACAGAATGACAGATTCCAGTCATCAATTCCCCTGAAGTATTTACCTGATGGTATCTCATGTTGATTTTCCCTTCGCGATCGACTAATCCAATAAGATGTCCTTTGATTATTTTTCCACCAGCGTATTCGCAAGTGAGAATATTTCCTTCTTGCTGGTAGTGAAAAAGGGTTTCTTCTGAAGTTTCTCCGTTATCAGAATTACTGATAGGACGGAATGATTTTCCTTGATAATTCATTGATTAAAAACCTTTTTAATTCCTCCAAGATCAATCTTGGAGGCATTTTTCATTTTCAAAATCTATGATAAATCGGGTGCCTTGGTTAATCTCACTTTCGATCGCTATTTTTCCTCCCATGGAAGTCACATGATTATGGACTAAATAAAGACCTATTCCCTTGCTATCTTCATTTTGATGAAAGCTTTGACTCATTCCAAAAATTTGGTCTTGGTACTTTTTTACATCGATCCCAAGTCCATTGTCTTCAATGATCAATTGCTTAGTTCCATTAAAAAATCTTGATCGAATTGAAATAATAGGAGTTACCTCGGGATTACAATATTTAATTGAATTAGAAAGTAAATTTAAGAAGATGCTCTCCATGCATGTTTTATTAAAACTAATATCTTGAAATGCTTCAAAATCCACTTGAACTTTAGCTTTTGAAGAAGTAATCAAGGACTTGATGGAAAGTAAAATGGGATCTAAAACAGCAGGTAAATTGACGTTTTCTTTGGTAGTATGGATAGTTTGATTTTCCTTTAATCGGTCCACATATCTGTTAAGCGTATCTTTTAAATTAGAAATGGAATACTTTAATAAATCGAGCATTTCCACTGTTTCTTTATCAGTCACATGATCCGTGTTGATGAAACTCATAAGCTCCATTAAATTATTAACAGGAGCTCTTAAATCGTGAGCTGCAGTAAAGCTCAATTGTTTTAGATTTTGATTGATCTTGTTAATGTTTTCCAACAATGCATTTCTCTCAGATTCATGTCTTTTTTTGAGGGTAATGTTTTTAGCTATTGCAAATACAAGCTTTTGATCATCAATAGGTTGGGAGCTCCAGGCTAACCAAATAACCTTACCGGATTTAGTTAAATATCGGTTCTCAAAATTTAAAAGAACATTATCCCGAATCAATTCCGAGCGAACATGCGCGGTAAGGGCTCTATCATCAGGATGGATAAACTCATGAATTGGCCGAGCATATAATTCTTCATAAGAATAACCTAAGGCATCTTTGACAGCAGGATTTATTTTCTTGAAATATCCATCATAGCCAGCAATGCAAAGTAGGTCTGGGGAAATGTCAAAAAAACGCTCGAACTCAAATGAATTTTGATCCATTATTAAAATTTTAGGACTATCAAGGTATTGGAAAAAAATAGATCAATCACTTCCTTTAAAAATAAATTTTAATCTTCCTCATAGGCCTTGCTCTCCCAATCAACCGTTTCATCTTCAAGATAATGTGGATAGATCTTTCTATGCGCTTTCTTCACTTCGGTAATTAAGGATTCACGGAACTCATCCACATGTAATCCTGAATTGGCAGCCATAAACACAGGTTTGATCTCTGTTTTCTTTTCATAGGCATCCGAAAGCGAAGCAAAATCCAGGTAGTTTGATTCTTCCAGCTCCAATTCGGTCATGTTCATGATAGCCTCCTCACTTGGCATCTGTTCTACTAAATCTATTTTGTTGAATACCAGTAAAATAGGCTTGTCTCCTGCATTGATCTCTCTTAAGGTCTGATTCACTACAGAAATGTGATCTTCAAAATTGGGGTGAGAAATATCTACAACGTGCACTAATAAATCGGCTTCCCGAATCTCATCCAAAGTAGATTTAAATGCCTCAATCAAGTGTGTGGGAAGTTTTCTGATAAAACCTACAGTATCTGATAATAGGAAAGGTACTCTCTCCAAAACCACTTTTCTAACTGTTGAATCCACAGTTGCGAAAAGCTTATTTTCAGCCAAAATATCGGTTTTTGTCACCAAGTTCATCAAGGTGCTTTTTCCCACGTTGGTGTATCCTACCAGCGCTACACGCACGATGCCTTTCCTGCCTTTTCTCTGGGTTACTCCTTGTTTTTCTATTTCACGAAGCTTTTGCTTCAAAAGAGTGATTTTATTTCGGATGTCACGCTTATCAGTCTCGATCTCCTTTTCACCTGCTCCACCACGAGTACTGGTTCCACCTCTTTGACGCTCCAAGTGAGTCCACATTCTTGTTAATCTGGGGAGTAAATACTGAAATCTTGCCAGTTCTACCTGAGTTTTGGCCTGAGCCGTTTGTGCCCTATTTAGGAAGATATCTAAAATCAACAAGGATCGATCATAGATTTTCACTTTCATTTCATTTTCCAAATTTCTCATTTGGGAAGGAGATAGGTCATCATCAAATATGACCATGTCTACTTCAAAGTGTTCAATATATGCCTTGATTTCATCAAGTTTTCCAGAACCTATGAAAGTACGGATATCAGGTTTCTCCATTTTTTGGGTAAATCGATAAACCGTCTTGGCACCAAGGGTTTCTGTCAAGAAGGCCAACTCATCCAAATGCTCGTCGATCTCCATTTCAGTCTGTCCTTGGCGGACAATACTTACCAACACAGCAGTATCAATTTTAGGAGCTGTATCGTATAGTTTTTGTAGTTTTCTAGAAAATTTACCCATAAATGATGTTTTTCAATAAATAAAAGGAAAGAAAGCTGCTTTTAGTTTCATTTTTATGGAATGATAGCCGTGATAATCAATAATTTTGCAGCTTCTTAACTTTATTGGCCAAAGTTCGACATATTTCCTTACAATTGATTAGGATACTCCATGTTGGCTTGGTTATTTTACTTCACAAAAGCCCAATATTATCATCCATGGCTGAAATTAGGAAAACACCCATCAGCGGAGTTTTAGAGATATTTCCAAAAGTTTTCGAAGATCAAAGAGGTTACTTTTTTGAATCTTTTAGGTCGGACTGGTTAGAACAACATGGTTGTAAAGAAAATTGGATTCAGGATAATCAGTCATTTTCTCAAAAAGGAACAGTTCGAGGACTGCACTTTCAGAGGGGGGATCATGCTCAGGCCAAATTAGTCAGGGTAATCCAAGGTAAAGTGTTGGATGTGGTGGTAGACCTTAGGAAAGGCTCTGAGACTTTTGGTGCCCACTACTCTACTATTTTGGACACCGAGCAGCATAATTTATTATATGTACCCACTGGATTCGCACATGGATTTTCTGTATTGGAAGATGCCATTTTTGTCTATAAATGTTCTAATTACTACCATAAAGAAAGTGAAGGAGGAATTTTATGGAACGATTCTCACTTAGGAATTGATTGGATGGTAGATAATCCGATCATTTCGGAAAAAGATGCCCAATGGCAAAAACTACAAGAATTTAAAGAAACAAGTGAAGGAGGTTTATAATGGGACTGTTTGATATTTTCAAAAAGAAAGAAGTTGTATACGAAGACTTAGATCTTGGCTGGATGCAGGTGGATATGCATTCACATTTGATTCCAGGGATAGACGACGGTTCAAAGTCTATGGAGGAATCGTTGAGTTTAATTCGTCGACTTTCAGATTTTGGTCTACGGAAAATCATCACCACACCTCATATCATGTCTGAATATTACCGGAATACTCCCGAGATTATTCGAATGGGACTTGAGGACTTGCGCAATTCCCTTAAAAAGGAAGGAATTGATATAGAAATTGATGCCGCTGCAGAGTATTATATGGATGAGATTTTTCTAGAAAAAATCAAAAACGGGGAAGAAATGCTGACGATCAACGGTAACCATCTCTTGGTGGAAACCGGGTTTATCAACAAACCTCAAATGCTTCTTGAGACCTTTTTCCAAATGGAAATGTCAGGGTACAAGCCGATTTTTGCTCACCCTGAGCGTTACCAATACCTTTTGGGAGATAAAAAACTATTGGAAGATTTAGTGGATCGACAAATCTATTTTCAGATCAATTTGCTTTCCTTGACAGGTTTTTATTCCAAACCGGTTAAAGACTTTGCCGAAATGCTTTTGGAAAGAGGTTTGGTGAAATTTTTTGGTACTGATTGCCACAATCCAAGATATCTGGACATGCTGGAAACCCTTCCTAGGTCAAAAAGCTATGATAAGATTCGCGAGATAAAAATTCTGAATACGGAACTTTAAAAAAGCAAAGTGAAAATTTTCATCACGGGTATAACCGGACTTTTAGGTAGCTATGTGGCCAAAGAATTTTCCTCTTTGGGAGAGATTCATGGCTTTAAAAGACCAAACTCCTCGACACGTTTGTTGGATGATGTGGATTTTCCTATTCAATGGCATGAGGGAACCTTGGGTAACGTGGAATCCATCGATCATGCATTAGAAGGAATGGATTTAGTGATCCATTGCGCTGGAAAAGTTTCCTTTTTACCAAGTGAGGAAGAGGAGCTGTATAAAGTAAACGTACAAGGTACCCGTAACTTAGTTAACGCCATGCTCTATTCAGGCGTTAAAAAGTTAATTCATATCAGTTCGGTTTCCGCGCTTGGGAGATCTCCTGAAATAAGCGAAGTAAATGAAGATCATAAATGGGTGGATTCGCCATGGAACACCAAATATGGTATGTCTAAATATTGGGGAGAACTTGAGGTATGGAGAGCGGAGCAGGAAGGTTTAGATCTGATTGTGGTAAACCCATCTATACTACTGGGAAAGATTTCTGACGATAGAAGCAGTACTTCTATTTATTCCCATGTTCTGAATAATTCAAGCTATTTCCCAAAAGGAAGCATTAATTACCTTGACGTTCGGGATGCAGCAAAGTTAATTAGGCTCTTATTTGAGAAAAATAGCTGGGGTGAGCGATTTATTTTGAATCAGGGAAATATGAAGTACCAAGAATTTTTTAAAAAAATGGCAGTGGCATTTGACAAAAAGGTGCCCGAAAAGCCTGTTTCCATGGGCATGTTGAAATTATTACTTTTTAGTTTAAGCGTAGCAAGAACACTAGGCTTGACCAAAAGTCCATTGACGAAGCAAACGGCCATGATTTCGCAACAAGACATTCTTTTTGAAAATCAAAAAATAAAAGACTTGTTGGACTTTGATTATACCCCTGTAGAGGACACCTTTATTTGGGCAAAGTAAACTTATCTTCAAAAGCATTCGTTTGCTAATTACCTTTTCTAAAATGGAGAGGTATTATTTCAATAATTTGAAGTAAAAATTAACAATTTGGCATTTTGAGAGATCGAATTATTTGGTATCTTAAATAAACTTAACACATCCTAATGACTGGAGATCACGATCACGATTGGGAAAATGACAAAAAGCTTGTAGAGCGATTTGAAAATTCCCTTAAATCCAACCTGGATTTGTATTTCGAAGAGGAGGAACTTGAGGATATTATCCGGTTTTATTTTGACCAGCAAAAGTTCTTGAAAGCTCTTCGGGCATCAGAATTTTCGCTCGAAAAATTCCCTTATTCTATAGAGATTAAGCTTTTAAAAGCGCAATGCCTCATTTTTAATGATGAGCTGGAAGAGGGACTGTCTATACTTGAAAACATCAATAATATTTCTCCTAACAATGAGGAGATTTTATTGGCTTTGGCCAATGCACATATTTTGGCAGGTAGCCCACAAGACGGGATTGAATTACTGGAGAATTTTCTTCCCTTGGCTGAGGATAAAGCCGAGGTGTATTATTCCTTAGGGAACCTATACAGAGCAAAAGGAGATCGAGAGAAAGCTTCTCATTATTTTAAGGAAGCGGTGAAGAATCGAATTAACCACGAAGATGCTCTTTTTCAGTTGGCTATGATCACGGAAGAAGATGGGTCTTTCGACGAGATTTTAGATTTCTATCAGGAATTTATAGATCAAGACCCTTACAGTGCTGGAGCGTGGTATAATCTAGGGGTAGTCTATAATCGATTGGGAAGGTATGAAGAGGCTATCAAAGCTTATGATTATGCGATTATTATAGATGAGTCTTTTGCTTCTGCTTATTTCAATCTGGGAAATGCTCTGATGAACACTTCTCAATATGAATTGGCTTTGGAGGCGTATCAAAATACGATCAATTGTGAAGGAGCAAATGCTGAGAACTGCTGCTACATGGGAGCAGCCTATGAGAAGTTGGGAAATATCGAGCAAGCCTTTAAATATTTCAAAAAATCGGCAAAACTAGATGAAGAATACGACGATGCCTGGTTTGGATTAGGCATGTGTATGCTAAAAAAAGAAAAATATTTTGAGGCCATTCACTATTTTAAGAAGGCCATCAATCTAAATAAACAAAGCCCCAATTTCTGGGTGGGCATGGCTGATGCAGAGTTTAATCTAGGGAATTTACAAGCTAGTTCGGAAGCTTATGAAGAAGCTATCAACCTGGAACCCGGCATTTTAGAGACTTATATCAACCTTTCTTTAATCTATTTTGACCAAAACAGATTTGAGGAAGCCATCGACGTCATCACGGAAGGAATCGAGGAACTTCCGGAAGAGGCGGAGCTGTATTATAGAATGGTCGTTTTTCAAATCAAGACAGGCAATTACAAAGAAGCGTTTTCATATTTGGAAAATGCATTAACTTTGGCCTTTGATAGGCACGTGGTTTTGTACGAATTAATGCCCGAGTTGGAGAAGCAAAAGGCTATGTCCAAAATCATTGCCCAGTACCGGGAAGAAAATCCGGAGACCTAACATTATAATACCTTGCCAATGAATTATGAGCTGAAGAATATCCCTGTACGTACTGAAAAGCCGCGTACCTCGGGATTTACTATGGCCATGGACAAAGGACTTAGCCTAAGAGCTACAGAAGATTTTGTCGATAGCTGTTCTGATTATGTTGATATCGTAAAACTTGGGTGGGCAACCTCCTATGTGACGAAAAACCTCACTGAAAAAATCGCTATTTATAAGGAAGCAGGAATTCCTGTTTATTTGGGAGGTACACTTTTCGAGGCTTTCATCGTAAGAGACCAATTTGAAGATTACCGTAAAGTTTTGGATAAATATGGACTGGAATACTGCGAAGTTTCGGATGGTTCTATTTCGCTAAATCATGATCGGAAATGCGAATACATCTCAACTCTTGCACAGCAGGTAACAGTACTTTCTGAAGTAGGATCAAAAGATGCCGCAAAAATTATCCCTCCTTATAAGTGGATCGAGCAGATGCAGACGGAATTGGATGCGGGTGCTTGGAAAGTTATTGGAGAAGCCCGTGAGGGAGGAAATGTAGGTTTGTTTAGAGACTCCGGTGAAGTAAGGCAAGGACTGGTAGAGGAGATTCTAACTCAGATTCCTGAAGAGAGAATTATTTGGGAAGCTCCTATCAAAGCTCAACAAGTTTGGTTTATCAAATTACTCGGAGCGAATGTGAATTTGGGTAATATCAGCCCATCTGAAATAATTCCTTTGGAAACAATTCGTTTGGGATTAAGAGGAGATACTTTCGACCATTTCTTGGGAGAAGTTAAACTATAAAAGATCAACAAATTATTATGGGCTGATCGGTTTTGTTTCCGATCAGCCTTTATTTTTACCTATGGATCTAATTAAAAAGTATTTTCTGAACTTCCTTAAAGGAATGGCCATGGGAGGTGCAGATATCGTCCCTGGAGTCTCTGGAGGTTCAATCGCTTTGATCACTGGAATTTATTCCACCTTGCTGGAGAGTATTAACTCTATCAACGGAAAGAACTTGAAGCTACTGCTTTCTCTGCAGTTTAAACCGTTCTATAAAGCGATCAATGGAACGTTTCTGCTAAGTTTATTTGCAGGAATTTTGACCTCTGTATTTACCCTTTCCAAGTTGATTACTTTTTTGATGGAGGAGCACCCTGTACCCTTATGGTCATTTTTCTGTGGATTGATTTTAATCAGTGCTTTTGTGATCCTAAAGGATATTAGAAGGTGGCACCTTGGGGTAGTTTTAGCAATTGTCATAGGGATCATTGTGGCCTATTTTATTACAGAATTGCCTCCTGTCTCTTCACCAGAGGCTACTTGGTTCACCTTTTTGTCGGGAGCGATTGCTATTTGCGCCATGATTTTACCGGGGATTAGCGGGAGCTTTATTTTGCTCATTTTAGGTAAATATGAAACCATACTTACTGCAGTTTCAGAAAGAGATATTGTCACATTAGCTGTTTTTGCTTTGGGATGTATGGTTGGGATATTATCCTTTAGCCGGGTGATTTCCTGGCTTTTGAAAAAATATTACGCGACCACCATTGGTTTACTAGCTGGCTTTATGCTAGGCTCTATTAATAAACTCTGGCCTTGGAAGTTGGTGACAGCATATAGAACTTCTTCTAGCGGAGAAGAAAAACCATTCTTGACAGAGAATTTATGGCCAGCCGAATATTTGGAACAGGTTGGTAAAGACCCGCAACTTACCTCAGCAATCATTGCTTTGCTAGTAGGAATTTTTCTAGTGGTAGGAATAGATCGTTTAGCAGCACATTTCAATAAATCATGAGAAAATTTGGACTGATCGGTTTCCCTTTGGGGCATTCATTTTCGAAGAAATATTTTTCACAGAAATTTGAAAAAGAAAAGATTGTAGGCTGCCAATTTGATCTGTACGAAATTCCGAAAATCGAACTTTTTGAAAAAATTGTCCAAGAGAATTCCGAACTGGAAGGAATGGCCGTCACTATTCCATATAAGCAGGAGGTAATGCCATATTTGGATGACCTGGATCCTGCTTGTGAGGTGATTGGGGCAGTGAATTGCATCAAAATCAAGGATAATAAGTTAACTGGATACAATACAGATTACATAGGCTTTAAGCATTCCTTGCAAAGTTGGATTGGTGAAGAAAGACCAAATGCTTTGGTTCTTGGCACAGGTGGAGCTTCCAAAGCTGTAAAACAAGCCCTAAAAGATTTGGGGATTGACTTTATTTCTGTTTCCCGAAAGGCCGCTACAAATCAGATTACCTATGATGATTTGGCAAGTAATCCTGAGTTTTTAAAAAATAACCCCCTAATAATTAATTGTACTCCATTAGGAACTTACCCAAAAGTAGAAGGAATGCCAGCGATTCCATTAAACCAATTGAATGAAGCGCACCGTGTGTATGATTTGGTTTATAATCCAGCAGAAACCGCTTTGATGAGAGCTTGCATTCAGGCGGGTGGAAAGTCAAAAAATGGACAGGATATGCTGGAACTTCAGGCAGAAGCAGCATGGAAAATCTGGAATGAGTAAATTCAAAGCCTATGAACAAAGCCATTTTACTTATTCAATGCCCAGACCAAAAAGGAATTGTAGCTGAGGTATCCCGATTTTTGTATTCTTATCAGGGGAATATTTTAGAAATTGATCAGCATGTAGATAAAGGATTGAGCTTATTCTTTATGCGAGCAGCTTGGGAGCTGGATTCTTTTTCTTTGGAGAAAGAAAAAATAGCGCAACAATTTGAAAAGGAAGTAGGAGCTAAATTCAAGATGGACTTTAAGCTTCATTTCAATTTCCCTAAGCCTAAAATGGCCATTTTTGTCAGCAAGTTATCCCACTGTCTATTCGATATTTTGGCTAGACATCACTCGGGGCAATTAGAAGTAGATATCCCTTTGGTGATTTCCAATCATAAAGACCTACAATCTGTGGTGGAGGCATTTAACATCCCCTTTCATCACATTCCAGTTACAAAAGAAAATAAATCAGCTTCCGAAGCCAAACAGCTTGAATTGATGCAGGAGCATCAGGTTGATTTCGTGGTTTTAGCGAGGTATATGCAGATTTTATCGGGTGATTTTATCAACCATTTTCCGAATCGAATCATCAATATTCACCATTCCTTTTTACCTGCTTTTGTGGGTGCAAAGCCCTACCATGCGGCCTATGAAAGAGGGGTGAAAATTATCGGAGCCACGGCACATTATGTGACGGAAGAATTGGATGCTGGTCCGATTATCGAGCAGGAAGTGGCAAGGGTGAGGCATCACAACACCATTCCGGACCTGGTTCAAATTGGGCAAGACGTGGAGAAAGTAGTTCTGTCCAAGGCAATCCAATATCACCTGGACAGAAAAGTTTTGGCCTTTAGGAATAAGACGGTGATTTTTTACTAAGGAATAATCCTTCTGGGAATATCCTTGGGTAATCGGGTCAATAGCTCATAATTAACTTGTTGGGTAGACTCAGAAAAGGAAGCTACCGTGATTTCTTTATTTCCTTGCTTTCCGATTAACACGACTTCGTCACCTACTTCAATATTTTTCAAATTCGTAATATTCAAGGCAATGGTATTCATGGTGACAGTACCTACGACATTACAAAATTTGCCTCGGATCAGTACCTGCCCTTGATTGCTCAATAAACGGCTGTATCCATGCGCATAACCTACAGGAACAATCGCGAGTCTCATATTCTGTAAGGCCATAAAGCTATTGCCATACCCTACAAACTCACCCATTTTCACAGGTTTGATGCTCATCACAGTGCTCTTCCAGGAAACAAGCCTTTTTAAAGGGTTTTTATTAGCTTTTGGAAGGGAGTTAAGCTTAGCAAAGAAGGTTTCCTTAGTAGGCCAAAAACCATAGCCAGCAATGCCAATTCTGACCATATCCATAATGGTTTCCGGAAAAATCAAGGTAGCAGCAGAGCAAGCAGTATGGTATTTCTCAAAATGAATTCCTTTTTGATTAAAATACGTCTTGAAGTTATTATAAACCTCTATTTGGTTCTTGACCCTTACGAAGTTGCTAACGCTTTCGGCTCCTGCATAATGGCTACAAAGGCCTTTGAGCTGGATATGATCCATTTGCTCTTTTAGATAGGTGGCCAGTTTTTCTCTGGAGCTCCATTCAAATCCAGTTCGGTGAAAACCAGTTTCCAGCTCAATATGGATTTTGGCTTGAATTCCCAGGCTTTTGGAAATGGTAACAGCTAATTCTAATCGGCGAAAATCATACACATAGAAATTGATACCGGCTTTAATAATATCCGACATTTCCTCAGGGTAAAGCATACCCAAAATCATGATTTCAGATTTCTTTTTAGAGCATCTAAAAACCTCCCAAGCCTCATCGGAGCTAAAAGTACTAAAATGCCGTATACCGGCTTTCTCGGCGATCTCTACCATTTGTTGGATCCCATGCCCATAGGCATTTCCTTTGACTACTGCCGAAATGACGGTGGAAGGCCCAATTTCAGAGCGTATATATCGGATGTTTTGACGGTAAGCTTTCGCGCTAATTTCCAGGTAGGAGGTAGCGATCATCGTTGTAAGTTTTTTGAAATGAAAAAGTAAGACATGCTGCCACTTTATCCCAATTCTGCATTAATTTTATTCTCAATCAATTGAAATTTTTAGCTATGAGCGATCAAAAATCCCGTTGTCCCTGGTGTTTGGGTTTTCCAGAATACATTGCCTACCATGATGAAGAGTGGGGAAAGCCTGTTTGGGATGATCAAACCCACTTTGAATTTTTAGTTTTGGAAAGTGCTCAAGCAGGTCTGAGTTGGGCGACTATCCTAAAGAAACGGGATGGATACCGAGAGGCTTTTGCGAATTTTGATTACAGACAAGTGGCAGAATTTCCAGAAGGATATGTGCAGGAGCTTTTGCAAAATCCCGGGATCATTCGAAATCAATTAAAGATTCGAGCAGCAATCAATAATGCCCAACGCTTTATGGAGGTGCAAAAAGAATTCGGAAGTTTTTCCAAATACATTTGGGGATTTGTCGGTGGTAAACCCATTCAAAATAATTTGAAGAAGGGTGACCCCGCTCCTGCCACTACGCCCGAATCTGACTTATTAGCCAAAGACTTGAAGAAACGAGGATTTAAATTTTTAGGCAGCACGACCATCTATGCCCATATGCAAGCCACGGGACTCGTAAATGATCATTTGGTGGATTGTTTTCGGTATACCGAAGTTTAGATTTTATTAAGCAAAAGCGAAGAAAATCAACCAAATCAAAATCAAGATTGGAAGTAGAATCGGTAAAGAGAAGCGGATGATATAGCCAAAGAAGGATGGCATTTTGATACCACTTTGCTCCGCAATGGACTTCACCATAAAGTTTGGTCCGTTACCGATGTAAGTCATCGCACCAAAGAATACAGAAGCAACCGCGATCGCCATCAACTCAAAGGCCGAGTCATGAAAACCATCAGCTGCAAAGAGTCTCACCTGCTCGATATTATTGATATCAGCACCTTTGGAAGCCATGGCAGCTGCCAAGAAGTTCAAATAAGTTGGTGCATTATCCAAGAATCCGGAGAGGGTACCTGTTCCCCAATACAAGGTGTTATGCGTGATCAAGGATGCTCCCTCGGGAGATTTAGCAAAGTTTCCTACCAGCTCCAGTGCAGGCATCATCGTTCCGAAAATACCGATGAAAATAAAGGCCACTTCACGAATAGGTTCGAAATTAAATTCATTCCCTTCGATGGCTCTTTTGTCTGCAAACCTAAATGAGAGGAATGCGACAGTAAGCATAATTACCTCTCTTAAATAGGAGAATTTCTGTCCATCATACACGATAGCAGGAACTCCATCAATTACATTTGGATCAAGAAAAACAGAACAGATGATGATAAATAACCATCCAAAGTTTTTCATTCCGATGAGTGAAAACTTATTGGTGTAAGTAATCTCCTCTAGTTCTATTTCATCCTCAGATGCTTTACCCAGTTTTTTGTCAATGAAATAAAAGGCAACAGCAAGAAGGATCAAGGCTACAATCCATGCAGGCCAGTTATGCTCCAGGGTCCAGAAGAATGGAATTCCCTTTAAGAACCCAAGGAACAATGGAGGATCACCAATCGGAGTCAAAGAGCCACCCACATTACTCACCATGAAGATGAAAAAGATAATATGGTATGCCTGGATATTCCCTTTATTTAATCGAATAAAGGGACGAATTAAAAGCATGGAAGCACCCGTGGTTCCGATTAGGTTAGCAATAACAGAACCGATCAAAAGCAACGATACATTGGCAAAAGGCGTGGCCTTTTTATCAATTTCGATCAAAATACCCCCAGAAGCGATGTAAAGGGAGGCAAGGAGAGCGATAAATTGTATGTATTCTGCAAGTGCATGAACGGGGTTATGCACATTTTCCAAGACAAATAAGTAATAGAATACCACCAAGATGGCGAGTCCTATGGCTATTTTGGGATAGTTTTTATGCCAAAAATGCTCATAAAATAAAGGACCTGTCGCAATCATCAATAGCAAGGCTACGAAAGGAATGACTAACCAGGTAGGGGCTTGATGATGTACTTCATCTCCATGATCTTCATCTGCACTATGCTCTACATCAGCATGTTCAGCATTCGTATCCTGACCAGCCTGCGCTAGAAAAGTTTCTTTGGTCTCTCGCTCTTCAGCAAAGCTCATCTGTGGCTGCAACGCACCTAGAAAGAGTATTCCGAAAAGTATAGAGAAACTTAGTATAAAATGCTTCATTCGGTTAATAGGGTAAACTGGGCGATCTTTTCGGTTAAATAAATATAATTTTCCGGTGGTTACTTTCCCAAATTGGTTTCTGCTAAACTACTGATTTTGGGTGAAAGAGCCCAATTGAGAAGTAACCCAAAGAATATTTAATCATAAATTAACGGATGGATTTCAATCTAACTAGTAAAATTTATACGAGTTGACCTAGAGCTATTTTAAAGGAGTTTTGAGCGATGTTATTTTTACTTGAACTTTCTTGATGTGTTTTCTTCAATGCATTTTTAATGGTCTCGCTCACATCTGAAAATATAGCCTGATCGGTGAGTTCCACCTGATCATTCATTAAGTAGGCAAATACCCGAGCCATACCACAATTAGCTATGAAGTCTGGGATGACAGATACTCGTTCATCCGCCCAGACCCCAATCGGTCCAAAGAAAATTTCTTTGTCAGCAAAAGGAACATTCGCTCCGCAGGAAATCACTTCTAGCCCTGAATTGACCATGCGTTCGACTTGGGATTGAGTAATCAATCGAGAACCGGCTGCTGGAATGAATATATCATTCTCTAAGTCCCATATTTTTTCATTGATCTCTTCGAAGGGAATAAAGTTCTCGGCAACGAGTTTATTACCATCTCTTTTGAGGAACATTTCTCTGACTTCATCCACGGTGAAACCGCTTTCACGGATGACTCCACCTTCCCGGTCTATAATTCCCACTATTTTCGCTCCTTCCAAAGCAAGAAAGCAAGCTGCTGCTGCGCCGACATTTCCCCAACCTTGGATCACTGCGCGCTTATCACGGATGGATCCTCCCCAGATTTCATAATAATGCTTTACCGATTCGGCTACACCATACCCGGTGATCATATCGGCAACGGTATATTTTTTAGGGCCATTTGGCGTGAATAAAGGATCTTCCAAAACTTTGGAAACACCTTGCCTCAACTGCCCTATTTTTCGAATTTTTTCAGGCTCATTGGCATGAAAGTGTCCATTGACAATTCCCTCTTGGGGATGCCAAAGCCCATAGGATTCAGTGATAGGAATTACCTCATGGATTTCGTCCACATTCATGTCCCCACCTGTACCATAGTAGTTTTTTAATAGAGGCATCACGGCTTTATACCATCTTTCTAAAACCTCATTTTTTCTTGGATCATTGGGATCAAAGTTTATCCCTGACTTTGCTCCGCCGATAGACGGGCCAGAAACAGTAAATTTGATTTCCATGGTTTTTGCCAAGGATTCAACTTCTCTCTTATCAAGACCCTTTCTCATTCGGGTTCCTCCCCCAGCGGCTCCGCCTCGAAGTGAATTGATCACCACCCAGCCTTCAGCCTCTGATTCTGAGTCACTCCATTCAAATACTATTTCTGCTTTTTTATTTTCGAATTTTTTTAATAATTCCTGCATGCTATTTGGGTTTATATTTGGACCAAAAATATGAAAATTTAAGCGTCTACATAGCAATGAGGTGATTCTCTCTTAACTGTAAATAGTCCCTCCGCAGGAATCCATTTTAGCATGGGTTACAGAGGCAAGACAATTGACTTCTCCCCTTAATTTAAGTACGCCCAAAAAGCCAAAAATTAAAGCTTCCTTAAATTCAATCAATTCTTGACTGGCTTCGTATTGATTCCACTGCGAAGAGAGATGGAAATCCAGCCTTTCGATAAAATATTGATGGTAGGCACCTCCTCCAGTTATCAATACCGAAGGGGAAGCTGTGTTTGAATAATTCTTGATGATGTTTGAAATCTGAATCGCATAATGCTCTACTAAACTAGCAAGTTTGTCTTTTGGAGAGGCACTGGAGGCAGCAAGAAGGGGTTCAAAAGTGTTTTCCATGTCTTCTCTTCCCAGAGATTTTGCCCCTTGAATCTGATAAAAAGGTAGCTGATTCAACTGAGCTAAAAGATCTGGGTTGATACTCCCCTCTTTTGCCCAAACCCCATCTCTGTCAAAAGGTTGCCCTAATTCCTGGGCGATGGGATTGAGAAGTAAATTAAAGGGGCAGCAATCAAATGCGATCCTTTGATCTTGATGCTCCATGCTGATATTGGCTATACCGCCTAAGTTTAGGCAATAATCAATTTCAGAAAACAGCAGTTTATCTCCTATGGGCACTAGCGGAGCTCCCTGCCCTCCTAGTTGCACATCCATCATCCTAAAGTCGTTGATTACTTTCAATCGGGAAGCTTGGTGAAGTGCATAACCATTGCCAATTTGAAGGCTCAGCCCATGCTGGGGTTGATGAAATACCGTATGACCATGAGAGCATACAGCATCGGGGTGAATCTGGGCTTCTTTACAAAAGGCATGAACTACTTCACCCATCCATTTTCCAAATTCAACATCCAATAAATGAAGCTCTAAACCACTGAGGGTGTGGGACCTTTGTAAGCGGTTTCCCAAGACCTCTGGAAAGGGGTAAGTATGGGTTCGAATGATCTCAAAATTCCAGTTTTCATTTTTTTCAAAATGGCAATAGGCTACATCTAAGCCATCCCCGGAGGTTCCTGACATCAGGCCGATCATGTGGTAAGAGTCGGTGTTCATGGGTTAATGTTTGTTAAGTATTGAGCATTCCAAAGATAATTTGCCGCGCTGGAAAAGGCTTCTTTTTATTAATGCCTATTTTGCGGTCTACCATTTTGATGGCATGAACAATCTAATCATAGATATTGGCAATAGCAGAATCAAATCTGCCTTATTTCGAGAGGATGAACTCCTTTCGGATTCGGTATTTCCTGATTTGGCTACCGCCATTCCAGCTTGGAAAGCACTTTCTTTTGATCGCTGCATGGTAAGCTCCGTCAAATGGTCGGAGAAGGATATTAAAATACAGTTACCATTTGACTTTCTGTTTCTCAAGCAAGGAATAAAGTTTCCTATTGGCAATGCCTATGGAAGTCCTGCTACCTTGGGGCTTGATCGGATGGCCGCCGCAGTTGGAGGCTGGAGTTTAGCGGGTAAAGGTCCCATTTTAGTTATTGATATGGGAAGCTGTATGACCTTTGACTTAGTAGATGAAAATGATATCTACCGAGGGGGTGCCATCAGTCCTGGAATGTTGATGCGAGCGAAAGCAATGAATTCCTTAACTGCACGTCTTCCTCTGGTGGATTTGGAGAAAAGGCCAGAAAATTTCATTGGTACCGATACGATTAGTTGTATGCAAATCGGAATTTGGTATGGGGTGGAAGCCGAGATTCTTGGCCAAATCCAAAAATATGAGCAAAAATATCCACAATTAAAGGTCTTTGTTTGTGGTGGAGACGCTCTTTCTTTTGAAACATTAGCAAAAGACCACATATTTGTAGTCCAAAATTTAGTCCTTCGCGGATTGAATAGTATTCTAAACCACAATGTTGAGTAAAATCAAATTGCAATTGCTGGGTGTAATCTGCACCCTTTTCTTATTTTCTGAAGTCCAAGCGCAGTCTTCGGCCTCTACCTATAGTGCATTGGGCATCGGGGAGTTTAATTACTCCGGATTAACCCAAAATCAAGGAATGGGAGGTCTTGGAATTAGTTATGGAACTGGCTGGAATGTGAATGTGGTCAATCCCGCATTGAGTACATATAACACTGTCTTTAATTTTCAGGCTGCATTGAACTACAAAAAGATCAATGCTGATAATGGTTCTGAGAAAGAAGATGTAGACGGTGGAGGTTTATCCTATGTAGCTATGTCTCTTCCCCTAAAGTCAGGTAGAGTGACCATGGGCTTAGGTTTAAATCAGATTACCTCTGTGAATTATAGACTTCAAATCAACAGTCAGGTAGAAAATTCTGATCTCAGAGCCTATAACTATATTGTAGGAGATGGTGGAATTACTGAAGCTTATTTAAATTTAGGGGTTAAAGTTGCGAAAGGACTGAGTGTCGGAGCACAAGCATCCTATTTATTTGGCTCGACGATAAGAAACAACCAACTGACGATTTTGAATGATAATGATAACCCGGTAGGGAATTCTTCAGAATATTATGAAAGATTAACAGTTAGTGATATTGGCTTTAAATTCGGAGCTCACTACGTAGCTAAGGTTTCCGAAAAGAATAGTTTACACTTTGGTGCCATTTATCAGAATCTTGGAAATGTTAATGGAAAAGCATTTGCCAAATTGGGAAATGTTGATGAAGCTAGCGATCCGGATTCAGACGGGGATTTGATCGCTGACAATGAAAAAGGCAGTATATACATTCCAAATCGCATCGGTTTTGGGGTAACTTTTGAAAAAATGAATAAATTCGCCCTCGGTTTGGAGGGACAAATTCAGGATTTCAATAAGTTCGAATCCTTTTTTGGAGAAGAATTAGCATTGAAAGAAGCTATAAAAGTTGGCTTAGGTTTTCAGATAGTACCAGATTATCAAGCAATAGATAACTATTTCAAAAGGACTACTTACCGTTTTGGAGTGGAATATTTGCAGACTCCTTATTATCTGAACCAAACAAATATTAATGATATTGGCATCAACTTTGGAGTTTCATTCCCAGTAAACCAGCTTTCATTAGTGAACTTCGCGATGAAGCTAGGGACAAGAGGAACTACAGAGAATGGCCTCGTCCAAGAAAATTATATGAATTTCACGTTAGGATTTTCACTTAATGACAACAGTTGGTTCTATAAACGAGTATTTGATTAAAGCATAAATAACCATGAAAATTAAATCAACCCTATTAGGTCTAGCGGCCATCCTTATGGCCGGCGTGGTTCAAGCGCAAGACGGATGGAATTGGCCATCTGACGCTGCGCAAGAAGCCAAAGCAAGAGAATTGAACGCAGCATACACTGACTACATGAAGTCGGAGCAGTATGTTGATGCAACCAAGCCATTAAGTTGGTTATTGGTAAATGTTCCTGAATTGAACGAATCTATCTATATCAACGGTACCAAAATTTATAATGGTGCAGCTGATGAAGTTTCGGATGAAGCTCAAAAAAGAGTTTATCAGGACTCTGTGATCGCTCTTTATAATAAAAGAGAAGAACTTTATGACAACGCTCCAAAATGGATCGAGAATAAAGCTTATTATGGCTATGGCTATTATAAGAATGTAAAAGAAAAACTTCCTGAGGTAGTAGGAGATTTCCAGAGAGCTATTGAGCTAAACGGAGAACTTTCTCTTCCGGATCTTTATTCTGCTTACTTTGATGCAGTATATAGAAACAATGCTTATAACAAAGCTTATACTCCAGAAGAAGTTTTGGGTATCTATAACGCTATCCAGGCCGACTTAGACAAAGCAGCGGCTGCAGGAACAGATGTTTCAAGACCAAAAAGTACTACAGAGCAAATTCTTGTTGCGATGGAGTTGATCGACTGTGACTTTATCGAGAACACGATGGGTCCAAAATTAGTCGCTGATCCTGGAAATGAGCAATTGGCTAATCAGATTTTCAAATATTCTGTTCAGTACAAGTGTTTCTCTTCTGATGCTTTCTTACAAGCATTGGAGATTATTGACTCTAAAAACCCAACCTTTGCTACTTCTCAGGTAAGAGCGATGAGATATCTTCAGGAGAAGGATTATGAGAAGGCAGAGCCTGTATTAGACAAAGCCTTGACTCTAGCTGAAAATGATGCTCAGAAAGCAGAGATTCAGTTTGAATTGGCAAAACTATATGGTGCTAAAGGTCAGAAATCTGCTGCTAGAACAGCTGCTAAGGAAGCGGCTAACCTAGATGAATCTAAGAGCAAAGATTCTTGGAAATTGATTGCTGACATGTACATGAGTTCAATTAACGACTGTAAAGGTGGAGAAAGCCGTGCAAAAGATTACTCTATCTACATTGCAGCATACAATGCTTATCAAAGAGCAGGTGACAATACTGGAATGGCAAACGCCAAGGCTAGATTCCCTTCTAAAGAAGAATTGTTTACTGAAAGTTTACAGCCAGGACAGACCATCAACACTGGATGTTGGATTGGTGAAACTGTAACTTTGGCTACCAGAGACTAATCAGTACAAAAAATAATATTAAGGACAGTTCCATGGGACTGTCCTTTTTTTGTTGTTAGCAATTAAGAGTTCGTCCTGGAAAATTCCCTGAGACTAAAGGCTATCTTACTTCCGAATCAAAAACCTTTGATTTTTATGAACGTTGTTAATAGTTCATAAATAAAACAGCTCCAGATGGAGTCGGGCAAGAATCATTTATTTTTCAATTACATTTGTAACGTGAAAGCAGTCAATCTTCTTTTAGTATTAGTAGTCGCCCTAACTGGCTTCAGCTCCTGCCGAGAGGACATTGGAGCTACCGAATTGCAGGTTTATGATGGCCCAGTCAACAGTGCAAAGAATTTTGATCTGGTTCAGAGTGATTCTACCGTCATAAGATCCCATATCAAAGCTCCTTTGCAATTAGAGTTTGCCAATGGAAATAGGGAATTTCCTGAGGGAGTGGATATTCAGTTTTTTGATAAAGATGGAAATGTCACCACGACCTTTAGAGCTGATAAAGGATTTTACTTAAGAGATGAAAATCTGTATAAAGGAGTGGGTGATGTGCAAGTTGAGAACTTGGTCAAAGACCAGTCTCTGAAAGCTGAAGAGATATTTTGGAACCCAAATGACAAAAAAATTTATACGGAAAAGTTTGTGACAGTCCGTGATGGACAGACGGTTTTTAATGGAACTGGAATGGAAGCTGATGAAGGTTTTTCCAATTACACGCTTAGGAACATCAAAGATAGCCGAACCTTGCTTCCTGGTGAAAGAGATACAGTAAAGGTCGGAGGAAATTAAATTAAAAGTAGAGAATTGAAATTAGCAGACGTCCTTATTTTATCCCTTGCGCTAGCATTTATTATCATAGGAATACATTTAAGTCTTACCATAGGAGTAGAAGCTTCCTATGCTATTTTTATGTTTGCGGTAGCCTTACTATTTTGGTTTCAATATAGGAGGACAAACGCCCCAAAAGAGCCCAATAAACCAAAGCCAAAATCTAAAAAAAGGAAAAAGCATTAAGCATGGAGATTTCCTATCTGATCTACGTCATTATTACATTGCTTTTTTCTGCATTTTTTTCAGGAATGGAGATTGCCTTCGTTTCTTCTAATAAACTGCAAATCGAGCTTCAAAATAAGCAAGGAGCCCTCGTTGGGCGAGTGCTCAGTAATTTTGCCAATAAGCCAGGGCAGTTTATTGGGACCACTCTTATGGGCAATACCGTCTCACTCGTATTGTATGGTATTTTTATGGCCTATCTACTGGAAGACCCTTTAAAAATGTGGCTTCCGGATGGTTTTAACAATCAAGCCATCATTTTGATATTGCAGACGATCTTATCGACTATTTTGGTATTGATCACAGCAGAATTCCTTCCTAAAAGCATCTTTTTATTGAATCCCAATAGCATGTTGGCGTTTTTTGCCGTGCCTTTTTTGGTGATCTATTATCTGATGTACCCCATTGTATGGGCTGTGGTAGGAATGTCCAGGTTTTTTATCACAAAAATTTTACGTCTGGAATACAGCGAGGACCGACCCGTTTTTACCGTTACTGACCTGAATAGTTTTATCCAAAACCACCTCACACAGGAAAAGGAAGAAGGGAATGTGGAGATCGATACGAAGATTTTTGATAATGCTGTAGAATTTAAGACTGTTCGCGTGAGGGAATGCATGGTACCTCGAACGGATATTGTGTCAGTTGAAATAGAAGATTCCATCAGTGACCTAAAGCAGATTTTTGCTGAAAGTGGACATTCCAAAGTGATTGTTTACCGAGAAACCATCGATGATGTTATTGGCTATTGTCATCAGTTAGAGTTGTTCAAAAAGCCAAAATCTATTGAAGATATCCTGACTCCAATTATCATTGCTCCGGAATCTGCCTTGGCCAATGAGTTGTTAATTCAATTTATTCAGGAACGTAAAAGCTTGGCTTTGGTGGTGGATGAATTTGGAGGAACGAGTGGAATTGTTTCCATGGAAGATATCATTGAAGAGATTTTTGGAGAGATCGAAGATGAATATGACAACGATGATTTGATCGAACAAAAGACCGGAGACTATGAATATTTGTTAAGTGCACGTCACGAGATAGATTATTTAAATGATAAATATGGATGGGAATTACCATACGGAGATTTTGAAACGCTCTCAGGTTTGATCCTCTCTTTGACGGAAAACCTGCCTAAGAAAGGCGAGTCGGTCGTTTTTGGGGCATATACCTTTACCGTTGTGTCAAAACAAGACCATAGAATTGACACCGTTAAGCTGAAAATCAACAGTTCAGGGATTTTTTAGATAAAGGTTTGATTCAGAATATATTTTGAATTTCGCCACTAATGCTATTATTTTGCGACACTTCTAAAAAAGCGTAGAAATACTAATGGCGTTAATTAAACAAATAAGACAGAGAACTGGTCTCGCAATCGGCGTTATTGCCGGCGGGTTGATTTTATTCCTTTTGGGAGGAGACTTGCTAAGTCCAAACTCCACCCTTCTGAATTCAAATCAAAACATTGTTGGTGAAATCGGAGGTGAGGAAATCTCATACGAGGAATATTCAGCCAAAGTGGAGGAATTTAAAATGTCCTTTCAGCAAAGAACTGGAAGAACTCCTTCCGAACCAGAGATGTTTTCAGTGAGAGAGCAGGCATGGCAGGCGATGATCGTGGAAAACGTATTCCAAGAAGAATATGAAAAACTTGGATTGGAAATTTCTGATGCGGAGCTAGTGGACATGGTCCAGGGAAAAAATATTGTTGCTGAGATACGTCAGCAATTAATCAATCCTCAAACAGGTCAGTTTGACAAAACTCAATTGGTTTCATTCTTACAATCTCTTGAGACAGCTGATCCAACTCAACAAGCATTTTGGGCTCAGCAAGAGCAGATGTTTGCTGAATCAAGATTAAGAATCAAGTATGACAACATGCTTGCTACTTCTGAGTACACAACTACCGATGAAGCAAAGTTTGAATACGAAGCTGCAAACACCGTAGCTGACGTTTCTCATTTGTTCGTTCCTTATTATGTCATTGCAGATTCTGCAGTGGAAGTAAGCGAAAGTGAAATGAAGAGTTACCTAAGCGAGCATAAGAGCAAGTTTGAGACTGGTTCTAGTGCAAACATCGAATATGTAAGCTTTAGCATTCAGCCATCAAGCCAAGATTCAGCAGAGGTTATCTCTGAGATGAACAGCTTGACTCAGGAATTGAGAAATAGTGATAATGATTCCACTTTTGTAGTCAGAAATTCTGAGACCCAATTCCCATTCTTTACTTATCAGCCAGGAGCTGAACTTCCAGTAGGATTAACTTCCAATGTGGATGAGGTAGAGGCAGGTCAAACTTATGGACCTTTTGTTACGACAAATTCTTCTTACGTTTCTTATAAAATCTCCGACCAGTATGAAGGTGCTGCAAGAATGAGAGCTTCTCATATCTTATTTAGCACTGAAGGAATGGACGATGCTGCTAAAGCGAATGTAAGAGCACAGGCGGAAGAAGTATTGGCAGACCTTAAAGGTGGAGGAAACTTTGCTTTGGCTGCAAGCCAGTATGGACAAGATGGAACTTCCCAAAATGGTGGTGATCTTGGATACTTTAAGAAGGCTGACTTTGTGGAGCCATTTGCAGAAGCGGTATTTGCTGCAAAATCTGAAGGATTAATCAACAACTTGGTAGAAACTGAATATGGTTTCCATATTGTGGAAGTAACTGGTATGCCTTTGACTACCTACACAAAGCTTGCAGTGTTAGAGCGTGAGTTGGTAGCAAGTGATGCTACTCGTAATGAAGCTTTCAGAATGGCGGATTCTTTTGCTGCTTCCAGTGGAAACAGAAATGAGTTTAAAGAGAATGCCTCTACAGATGGTTACAGAGTGCTGGAAGCTAGCAATGTCAATGCTACAGCCAGAAACATCAATAACATCCAGAATGCAAGACAGGTCATCAGATGGGCCTTCACAGAGGCTTCAGAAGATGAGGTTTCTCCAGTATTTGAATTAGACAATAATTATATCGTAGCGTCTTTGATCAGCAAAAAAGAAGAAGGCGATGTTGAGCTTGCTGATGTTCGTACTCAGGTTGAGACCCAAGTAAGAAATGAGAAGAAAGCGGCTATGATTGCTGAGCAATTAAAAGGAAAAGCTACTTTGGAAGAAATGCAGTCTGTTTACCCAGATGCATCTCTTAATACTACTCCAGACTTGAAGTTGAGTGCTTCAGTTATTCCTGGAGTTGGATTTGCACCTAGAGCAATCGGAGCAATCTTCGGATTGCAGAATTCAGGAGACTTGACTGCTCCTATTCGTGAAGATGTAGGTGTGATCGTAGGAAAATTAAATAGCAAGAATCCAGCAGGAGAGATTGGTGATTACACTGCTTTCCAGCGTCAACTGACTCAAGGAGCTGCTCAGAGATCTACTTACCAGATCATGATGGCCTTGCAAGAGCTAGTGGGCGTAAAGGATTATCGATATAAATTCTTTTAAATAAAAGGACCACCATCGGAACCCATGCCAAACGGCATGGGTTCTTTGTTTAAACCCTTTTGATATAATTTCAGGATTTGACTTATGGATAAGAAATTTGATAAAGTAAAATTCAAAGAGAAACTAGAAGCTTCAGGCCAGTTTCCCATGCTTTATATGTTTAAATTTATTGTGCCTTCGGGACGGGAAAATGAGATTGCCCTTTTATTTCCTAAGCATGAAATCAAAACCAAGGCCAGTACAGGTGGAAAATACGTGAGTACTACCATTCAGTCTATGGTGGAAACTTCAGATCAGGTCATCGATATTTACGAGAAAGCTTCTAAAATCGAGGGTATTATTTCACTTTAAACAAAAAAAACGATGTGGAAAGAAGTAGATAATCAACTTACAAAATCATTTGAATTCAAGGATTTTCAAGAAGCTTTTGCTTTCATGACCCGAGTGGCATTTTTGGCAGAGGCTCAGCAGCATCATCCCAATTGGAGTAATGTGTATAATCAAGTAGATATTGCACTTACCTCCCATGATGCCGGAAATACTGTCACAGAGAAAGACCATAAACTAGCCAAGGCCATTGACGAACTGATCTGATGAGCGAGGTTACTCTTCCTAATTTGTATTTGGTTCCTACTCCAATAGGAAACCTTCAGGACATCACATTGCGGGCCATAGAGGTCTTAAAAGCAGCTGATGTGATACTTGCTGAGGACACACGTACCAGTGGCAAGCTTTTGAAGCATTTGGAGATCTCTAGACCCTTGCAGAGCTATCATATATTCAATGAGCATAAAACCGTTGAAAAATTGGTTCAACGGATGAAGGATGGTGAACATTTTGCTCTAATTTCTGATGCAGGAACGCCTGCGATTTCTGATCCAGGGTTTTTGTTGGTGAGAGAAGTACTCGCTGCAGGTTTGGATGTTCAGACACTTCCAGGGCCTACTGCTTTTGTACCAGCCTTAGTAAATAGTGGTCTTCCCAATGATCGATTTATTTTTGAAGGCTTTCTTCCTCATAAAAAAGGAAGGAAGACGAGGATTGATGGCTTGGTCGATGAGGTGCGAACCATGGTTTTTTATGAGTCTACTCATAGAATTATGAAAACTTTGGAGCAACTTGCTGAGGCTTTCGGTGCGGATAGGCAAGCCTGTGTCTCCAGAGAGCTCACTAAAATCCATGAAGAGAATGCCAGAGGGACTTTGGCGGAACTTATAGCGTATTATCAAACACATCCTGTCAAAGGAGAAATTGTTCTCGTAGTGGCAGGGAAGAACCCAAAATCTTAATTAGCCTATTTATTAGCTTTATGATTAGCCAAGAAAAACTAACAAATCTATTAGAGCAGACCCAGGAAGTTGCCAAAGTAGTCGGATCTTTTATCAGGAAAGAGCGTCAGCATTTTGATTTGGGAAAAGTGGAGCACAAAGGATTCAATGACTTGGTTTCTTATGTGGATAAAGAGGCAGAAAAGAAAATTGTCCATGCACTGGAGAAGATTTTACCAGAAGCAGGATTTATTACTGAGGAAGGAACCAATACCACTCAGGCAGAGCAATTCAACTGGGTAATCGATCCATTGGATGGCACGACTAACTTTATCCATGGCATTCCTGTTTTTGCGGTAAGCATAGCTTTGATGGAATATGATGAGGTTATCCTCGGAGTAGTTTACGAAGTGAATAGACATGAGTGCTTTTATGCCATGAAAGGTGGAGGAGCATTTTGTAATGACACTAAAATTAAGGTGAGCCCAGCACCGGATTTGGCAAGCTCACTGATCGCTACAGGATTTCCTTATTACAATTTTGAGTTGATCGATAAGTATTTGAATGCTTTAAAGATCATGATGCAGAAAACCCATGGTGTAAGGAGATTTGGGAGTGCTGCAACCGATCTATGCTATGTGGCTACTGGTAGAATAGAAGGATTCTTTGAATATAACCTGAACTCTTACGATGTCGCTGCAGGAGCATTGATAGTCCAAGAGGCAGGAGGAACCGTCACCGATTTTTCAGGTGGAAAGGATTATATCTTTGGTAGAGAGATTATCGCCACCAATACTAAAATTCAGGAAGAGTTAACGAAGCAAATCCAAGCTATCTGGAACTAATCAACCTAGGAAATAATACCAGGCCAGTAATGTAATACCTGCTATAGGGATGCCTAAACCAGCTAGCAAGGTGGCAAGTTTAGGCCTTAGATTAAAGCTAATTGCTACAATTGAGCCTGTTATCATGGGAGCCATTCCGCTTTCCAAAACCGTAACCTTGAAAGTAAGGCTGGATGAGTCCATGAAGTTTTGGTAAATAAGCCAAACTATGAAAGGGGCTAGAATCAAGCGGTAGCCCATACCCCACCAAAAATACTTGGATTTAATGGACTCAAAGTCCAGAGAAAACTTGAGTCCGATGGCAAATAGGGCCATAGGAGCCATGGATCTTCCAATAAGTCTCAAAATCGGCATTAGAAATTCCGGCGTAGGGATTTCTAAAATACTCATCACTAGGGTGCCCATCAAAAAGCCAAAGGGTGGAAAAGAAAGTATTTTTAGAGGAATTTGACGCAAATTTCCTTCCTGCTCACTGTAGAGAGAGCCTACTATGATAGACAAAGAGGAAACCAGTAAAAAGGATCCTCCCTGATCCATCAATAAGGCCACTGGCATTCCCGTTTTTCCATACAATCCCTCCACAATAGGAAAGCCTAGAAAGGAAGTATTTGCCAACCCTGCGACGATAATCAGGCAGCCTGTAAGACCTCTGTCCCATTGAAGGACTCTACCAAGGGTACCAAATATTACCCAGGAAAGTATAAAAGTAAACCAGGCCGCAGAGATCGGGATCAAAAGCTTCCATTCTGCTTTGATCTGTGGAATATATAAAAGGGCTAATGCCGGTAGTACTATGTTGAGTAGATAAAAATTAGTCCATTTCGTGGCTTTTTCTGCATCAAAACCTTTTCTATGCTGTAGAAATAAACCCAATAAAAGTCCCACGATGGCTATGATTACAGGTATCATATAGTCGCTTGGGATTGGTAAATTGTAATTAACATAGATTTAATTTAAAATTTTTGTATCGTATTGAATATCAGTATACTTTTGGAAAGATCAATCAGTTTACTATGACGAAACTTGTACCAATTTGTATTGAAGGCGGAAAATGGATTCAATTATCGCAGTTGAGCGTCAAACAAGCTGCACAGCTGAAATCCTGGTTGCCCGTTAACTCTGTGAAGAAAATTCCTTTTCAAGGAATAGAGTTAAACGAATGTGTGGATTTTTCAACCTATGAATATTGGTTTAGGTCCCATTATGTCAATCATTTGAATCAGGCCACGCTAGACTTTTAAGTCAGACCTGATTCCTTTCTTTTTTCATCAAAATATTTTTCCAGCTCCGGATAGAATTCACTTTCGGCTTTTGGTACGCCGTAAAGTGTTAATTCTACATTCCCTTCTACCTCATCCTGATTGACCTGAAGGCTTTCAAGCAGGTAAACCATATCTTCAAAATCCAATGGCTCCTCAGACGAGGATGGATACAAGACAAAGTCATTTCCATAAAAATCCACCGCTTCAAAGTGAATTTTCCTTTCCATCCAATGGGCATAGATACTGATCTGCTCTCCCCACTGACTTTCTGGGTATTTTAGCTTGACCAGCAAAACCGAGGTAACTTCCTCTAGAAAGTAGCTTTCGGGCCTGAATTTAAAGTTAAACATGCCTCAAAAATAACAATTCCCAAAAAGGAATTCTTCATTCTTTGATCAAAGCAGTATTTGGATTGGAATATCAAGACTTTCAGACTATTTTTGGGCTCGTTTTTGAACTGCCTGAGCAGTTCAATTTTCTTCGAAAATCCGCAATCAAACCCCTGAAAATGAAAAGAGATACGGCGATTTTTGACCTGATTGGCCAAGAAGAGGACAGACAAAAGAGAGGAATCGAACTGATTGCCTCAGAAAACTTCACCAGCAAGCAAGTGATGGAAGCTGCTGGAAGCGTATTGACAAACAAATATGCTGAAGGCTTACCTAGCAAAAGATATTATGGAGGATGCGAAGTGGTGGATGAGATCGAGCAATTGGCGATCGATCGTGCTAAGAAGCTTTTTGGTGCTACCTGGGCCAATGTTCAGCCGCACTCCGGTGCACAGGCAAATGCCGCTGTATTATTGGCATGTTTAAAAGCAGGTGATCCTATTTTAGGATTCGATCTTTCCCATGGTGGACACTTGACTCATGGTTCTCCGGTTAACTTTTCCGGGAAACTATATGAACCACATTTCTACGGGGTAGAAAAAGAGACGGGTACCATTGATTACGATAAGGTTGAGGAGAAAGCTTTAGAAGTAAAGCCAAAATTGATCATTTGTGGAGCTTCAGCATATTCAAGAGATTGGGATTATGCAAGACTTAGAGAGATTGCCGATCAGGTAGAGGCCATTCTTTTGGCAGACGTTTCTCACCCATCAGGCTTGATTGCAAGAGGTTTGTTGAATGATCCATTGGAGCATTGCCATATCGTGACTACGACTACTCATAAGACTTTGAGAGGTCCTAGAGGTGGTTTGATCATGATGCGTGAAGATTTCGATAACCCTTGGGGTATTACCACTCCAAAAGGAGAAATAAAGAAAATGTCAGCCTTGTTGGATATGGGAGTGTTCCCAGGTACTCAAGGAGGTCCATTAGAGCATATCATCGCAGCTAAGGCGATTGCATTCGAAGAAGCACTTTCTGATGAATACATGGAATATGTACTTCAGGTGAAAAAGAATGCATCCGTAATGGCTGAAGAGTTCGTAAGTTTAGGATATCAGATTATTTCTGGAGGAACAGACAATCATATGATGTTGATTGACCTTAGAAATAAAGATCTTACAGGAAAAATTGCAGAGCAGACTTTAGGCAAAGTGGATATTACCATCAATAAAAACATGGTGCCATTTGATACCAAGTCTCCTTTTGTAACCTCAGGAATGCGAGTAGGTACTGCCGCAATCACTACCCGAGGCCTGAAAGAAGATGATATGAAAAAAATCGTTGCTTTGATAGACAAGGCATTGAATAATCATGAAAATGAAGCCGAGTTGGCAAACATCCGTAGCGAGGTAAATGCTTGGATGAATCAGTTTCCATTGTACTAGAATTTAGATACCACCCGTGGCGTTAGATCAATACCAAGACGAAGAAGAGGAAGGAATGTCCTTTTTGGACCATTTGGAGGCACTTAGATGGCACCTCCTCCGCTCCGTTGCTGCAATCCTTATATTTACAGTTATTGCTTTTTTAGCAAAAAGCATTGTTTTTGGAATCGTAATCCTTGGTCCTTCCAAGGTGGATTTTGTCACTTATAGATGGCTTTGTAATATCAGTGATTACATTGGTGTACCAGCACTCTGTATTGATGAATTGCCTTTTACGATTCAAAGTAGGCAAATGACTGGACAGTTTACCATGCACATGACTTCGAGTTTTGTGGTGGGATTTATTGTTTCATTCCCATTTGTTTTCTGGGAAATATGGAGATTCATCAGCCCTGGACTTTATGACCAGGAGAAGAATGCAGCCAGAGGAGCCGTATTCTTTGTGAGCTTGTTGTTCTTTATGGGAGCAGCTTTTGGATACTTTATCCTTTCGCCACTTTCGATCAACTTCCTTTCAAATTATCAGTTGGATCCTTCCATTCTGAATGAGTTTGATATTACCTCGTATATCTCTACGCTGACTATGCTGGTGCTGGCTTCTGCCATTATGTTCCAGCTACCCGTAGTCGTTTACTTCTTGGCTATGTCAGGATTGGTGACCTCTGGAATGCTAAAATCGTATAGAAGACATGCGATCGTGGTTATTTTGGTGCTTTCGGCCATCATTACTCCGCCGGATGTAATCTCACAGATTTTGATTGCCATGCCTATTTTGGTCCTTTATGAGGCTGGAATCCGTATTGCAAAGCGCTTGGAGAAGAAAAGAGCGATCAGACAAGCTGAGGAAGAAGCACGTGATGCAATGGGTAATCGAGATTAAGGTTTAAGATATCCTTCGACTCCCTGCCTTTCGGCAGACAGGCGCTCAGGATGACAAAAAAGTCAGGCTGAGTACTTGAGAGACAAGAGTCTCGAAATCGAAGCTTATATAAATTTACTAATTATGGCAAAGAAAATAGCAATAGGAGGAGATCATGCAGGCTTTGAATACAAGGCTAAAATGATCAGCAAACTGGAGTCACAAGGCTATGAGGTAAAGGATTTTGGTCCCTTCTCTGATGCTTCAGTGGATTATCCGGATTATGTGCATCCTTTGAGCACGGCAATTGAAGCTGGTGAGTATGAATTGGGGATTGTGATCTGTGGATCTGGAAATGGCGTAGCCATCACAGCCAATAAGCATCAGGGAATCCGCGCAGCACTTTGCTGGAATGAGGACTTGGCAGCCTTATCAAGACAACATAATAATGCGAATGTCCTTGCCCTTCCTGCTCGTTTTATTTCTTATGAATTGGCTGAAAAATTGGCTGAGACCTTCCTGACCACGGACTTCGAAGGGGGAAGACATCAAAACAGAGTCAATAAAATTGCTTGTAGCTAAAAAGCGATCAGCAGAAATCAATAAATGAAAGAGCCCATCTTGTGAAAACAGGATGGGCTCTTTTGATTGAAAAGGCTTATGGAATCAAAGCTTTATAAGCTGGCATTTCCATTGGCCACCTCACTAGCCAAAATCAAGGCATTGTAGAGATTGACGATTTTACCGGATTTCGAGATTTCCGAGAAGGATTTTACCGGGCCTTCAGGACCGCCTACATGAACTTCTACTGCAAGGGGAATGCCTGAATCCATTATGACTTGTTTCACCTGTGCCGCAGAAAGATCCGGAAAATAAGAGCGGATCATTGCCGCAAGACCCGTAACTGCAGGAGCTGCCATAGAAGTACCGCCTTGAAATTCATATTGATTATCAGGCATGGTGGAATAAATCTCGTCCCCTGGTGCAAAGATATCCACATTCTCTTTCCCGTAATTCGAGAAAGAAGCTACCATGTTTTCTCCAAACATCGGGGTGAGTGCCCCAATAGTCAGGTAATTATCCACGAATTCCTGAGTTTGGGATTTATGGTCATTTGGGAAAACCGGATTCTCCGGAGAGTCCAAGTCGATACCGTCATTGCCTGCAGCCTGTACGAATAATACATCTTTTGAAGCTGCATAGTTTAATGCTTCATATACCCATTCTGAATTCGGTGAAAATCCCTTACCGAAGCTGGCATTGATGACTTTAGCTCCATTATCTACCGCATAGTGTATGGCCAATGCAATATCCTTATCGTATTCATCACCATTAGGAACGGCACGGACTGACATGATTTTTACATTAGAAGCTACTCCATCTACTCCTTTTTTATTGTTTCGGGTAGCTGCTATGATCCCGGCGACGTGTGAACCATGGCTTTCATCTTGATACCTGGAATCCGGGTTTCCATTGCCATACTGATCATCTGATATATCATAAGGATCATCGCCCACAGGGATTCTTCCGTTGAAATCCACATTCAGATTATAATTCACCTGAGTTTCGTAGTACTTGATTCCCTTTTGAATATTCTTGATCGTGGCTGGAATTTCTTCTCCCATGCCTATGAGCTGCATCAGCATGCCCACTGTCCTTTCCTCTTGCGGATTTTTTGGCTGATAGTTTTGCAGATCAGCTAGAGAATAGTTCTCCTTTCCTAAAGATTCCTTGATATTCTTATCTGCCTGGGTCAGCATTGCTTCCACCTGTTTGAGTTGAGGAAGACCGGCTTCTGCCTCAGGAAGCATCTCGTTTAGTTTGGCTCTGGCAGCAGCTTGATAGGCTTCATCTCCAATTTTTAACCGGAGGATCCTTGCCATTTCCATCTGCTCGTTATAAGACTCACCAAGGAAATTATAGCCATGGATGTCATCGATATAACCATTTCCGTCATTGTCAATGCCATCTCCAGGTTTTTCATCCGCATTGGTCCAGATTACCTCCTGAATATCCTCATGATCCAGGTCTATCCCCGAATCAATCACCGCAACGATCACTTCCTCGCCTTTTTTCTTTTTTAGAAGTTCGGTATAAGCACGATCCACACTCATTCCTGGGATGGTATCTTGCTGTAAATCTAGATGACCCCAATGTCGGGATTCCTGATCTGTTAGTTCCGCAACTTTAGAGCTGCTGTTAGAGTAATTAATAGGTGGGGCAGTGATGATGTTGGAAGTACTACATCCCATCATCAGTAGGCCCATTCCTAGTCCTGTCAATATTTGAATTTTGCTTCTAATCATAATACAAAATTAACGCTAACCCTTCTAATAAGGTGAATTATCACTAGTTAAAAAAGGTGAAGTAGTTAGTAATTATATGAATGGATATTTTTGAAGATCAATTCACGATCATGAATTCGACCTATTTAAGTTCATTTACATCTTAATTTGAAAAACCGCCATCATCGGGTAATGATCCGACAAAGTTTCAGGAATTCCTTGATTGAAAATTTCTACCTGGCTGCATGCTTGCGCCAAAGTTGGGCTGGCGAGAATATAATCTATACGAACTCGATTTTCGAGAATGGATTCTGCAGTCTGGTCATACAATCCCACCAAGGCTGGAGTAGGAAAAGTATAACTTTCTTCACTATCAACTTTTCCCAGACTCACATCGATCGCGGGAATTGAAAGAAACTCTGACATCGGAGCATAGTCAAATTCTCCTAATCTTAGATTACTATATTTCTCATTTTTTTCTTCCGACATCTTTGTTCTCAAGTCAGATTTCGATTCCAACCAATAGGCATCAAAGGGTGAGTAAGAATTGAAATCTCCTAAGATGATATACTGATCACTTGCCTGTTCTTGAATTCTTGTTTTGATTTGCTGAGCTTCTCTCAATCTCGTGTCGGCATCAGAAGGAGACAGGTGAACCACATAAAAATCTATCCCAAATGTCTGGACATGTAAAAGCCCATGCCAGAAGTTATCAACATTTTTTTCAATAAGATTAATGGGTTTTTTGGATGTAAGGGCTGTTGGGTAGCCTTTTTCTTTTAAAATCTGAACATAGGGATGTCCCCACTTGGCTGCATCCTTTTTCAACTTATCCACATCATACGCGCAGAGCTCCTGCAAGGCCAACACATCTGGATTTTGCGTTTTCACCCATTGGATCAGGTTTTCTTGTCGTGCTGAATCTTTGCCCCAATCAAAGCCATTCCAGATATTATAGGTCATGACTTTAAGGGATTTTTCTGCCTCTTGAGAATAAGCTATTTGCTGTATTCCTAGGATAAAAAAGATCAAAAATAGTGTTTTTGAAATAGCACGTGGCATGGTAAATTCTTAAGCTAAAATGAAAATTTAAAGTAGGAGATTGATTATAATCAGGGAGGAGTTTTTGAATGATTGCTTTTCAGATTTTATCCTCCGTTTCCAAAAGTTATGATATACCCATCGGGGTCTTTAATATCAAAGTCTTTCATGTTGTAATCTCGAGTTTCTGGCGTATTGATAATTGAAACCTTTTCAGAAACACACCTTTTATAGATTTTGGCAATATCATAGACAAAAATGTATAAGGCACAATGTTTTTTAGAGGGTATCCTATCGTCTGATTTCTTCACGAGATGAATACTTACTCCTCCCTTTTTTATGACTGCGTAGTTCGTTGGCTCTCCCCAGGAAAAGGTTAGTTTAAATTCCAGTTTTTGGGTATAAAAATCGATGGAGGTTTGCAGATCCTCCACAGGAAAAATGGTCGCTGCATGCGAGAAATTATCTTGATTTTCCATTTTTTTCTGATTCAAGGATTCTTTTTAAATGCGTTCTCTTTTTAAGGGAAAATAATAAGTTACCATTTTTCGATTTAATAAGGGATGAAGGACTTCGGAATCTGATAAAAATGAATAATTCGGCTAAAGCCGGATAAGGGTTAGGGATTGATGTCAGCCTCCAGCTAAAGCTGAAGGAAATATCCAGTTCCTTTCTAATTCTGCAGAGGAATCATTTATTGGTTTAAGCAATAACTTTTTGATTGATGTTTGCCTTCATCAAAAGCAGGAAGAAATGTAATAATATTAGAATACTGGCTTGAAAAATCATTGACTTGAATAGGACTTTGGAATCTGATAAATATGAATAATTCGGCTAAAACTAGAGGAAATTAATGTGGATTAGCATGAATAGGAATGTGGCTTTAGCCCATTCCATTCCATCAAAAATCACAATCCAACTGGCTTTAGCCAAAAAATAGCTGTATTGAATGGATGTTTTAAAGTGGTACAAAAACCACCATCAGTGCCCATGATACCAGAAAAATGACAAAGGGAATGAAAAGAAAACCGATCACATCACGAGCCTGTATTTTGATACCAATGCCCATAACAGGAAGTACAATCAGTAAATAAAAAGGCTGAAGGCAATTCGTTAGCGATTCCCCAAATGCAACGGATAAGCTTGCTCTTGCAATCATTTTTGTGACCTCTGCCTCTGGAAGACCTATTCCAATTTCTTTGACTGCATTGATAATGCTAGGTCCCACTACTGCAAATTCACCCCCTGCTGAAGGTATTGCGAAATTGACGATTGCCCCATTGAAAAAAGCAAGGAGAGGATAGGTATTGATGGTTGCTACCGAAACCATCCATTTTGTAAGTTCATCCCCTAAGCCGGTATAAATCATGATTCCCATGATTCCTGCATAAAATGGAAATTGGAATAGAACTCCAGAAATATTACTACTGGAACGTTTCATGACAATTCCATAGCGCATGGGAGTTTTATGTAAAAACAGACCCATGATTATGAAAATAAAAATCATGATATTCAGGTTAATATCCAGGCCTCTACTACTGAAGTGATAAATAATATAAGCCAAGCCCATGAACCCAAGAATGTATTGGAAAATTGGACTGCTATTTAATTTGTCAGAAATGGGATTTTCTGGAAGTTTCATACTATTTTCCTCTTCTTTGAGAGAACGCTCCATTCTTGGGTTTTCTGAGACTAACATTTCCTCAAGACTTTGTCCTTTTTTTGGAATCAGCAAAAACATGAGAAGGGGGCCAATAATTAATGAAAAAGCAATAATCGAGAGATTCAAGTACGAGCCCAGCGTATAGGAAGTAGGGATGGTATTGGATAAAATACCTGCTTCGATGAGGTAGTTATTTTCTGTATTGAGTAAAAGTGGAATTGAGCTGGAAAATCCACTTACCCAAATAACTCCAGAAAAATAAACACAGGCTATCAAATAGGGATAATTGACTCCTTTCATCCGCAAGGCAAGTTCCCTGGCCAAGACAGCGGTAATCACTATCCAACCCCAACTAACAGCGCTGAGAAGCATGCCTATGATTATGATGAATGGATAAAGCTGTCTGGGTGTTTGAATGAATTGGGTTATTTTGAATAAAAATCTTTTCACCGGTGTGGCAAGAGCTATGGAATACCCTGTCACTAACAAGAGAATCATTTGCATTCCAAATTCAAGAAGCATCCAAAAACCTTGATACCAAGCCTCAATGATTCCCATGACTGAGGTATCCGTCCAAATAAGAGCAAAAAGTGCGGTGAGGAGGGTTAAAACAAGAGCAAATACAAAGGCGTCAGGCAAATACTTTTTAAACAATTCGGTGAATTTCTCGCCTAACTTTTCCATCAATAAGGTCTTTTGGGTTTATTAAGAACGGAAACTATGTACAGGAATCCTATACCCAGTACTGGGTATTTTGCCTTTATTTGATTGTTTGTAAGAGCATTTAGTAAACTAAAAATGAATCAGTTAAGAATGTAGATTGCCTGAAGGATTTTTATAACCTTAGTAATCTGGAATTCCATTCTGATCTGGATAGCTAGATGATTATAGAAAAGTCTGATTTAACCATTCCACAATTTCCTCCCAAGATTCAAATGCTTAAAATGCCACTATTCGCTCAATTAGCCAAAAAGCTGCTACAGAACCAATGACATAAGGGACGGTTTTACGAATCCAATTTTGCTGTGGGATGATGGATTGTGTAAGACGGAAAATGCCGAGCGCAACTACTACAAACATAAGTTGCCCTAACTCAACACCAATATTAAAAGTAGCGAGAGCCATTGGAATATCATTGGTGGGTAAACCAATATCAGCTAAAGCTCCAGCAAAACCGAACCCATGGAGTAAACCAAAACTAAATGCTACCAGCCAAGGTCGACGGGAAGTGAGTGTGGGATGACCTTGTTGAACTTTAATGATTTCATGGGCCAAAAAAACAATACTCAAGGCAATTACAGCTTCCACTGGGGGTCCAGGTAAATTGACGAAGCCTAAAGCTGAAAAGCATAGTGTAATACTGTGAGCCAAGGTAAAAGCCGTGATGGTTTTCAGCAATTTGTTGAAGCCTTTGGTAATCACAAGTAAGGCTAAAACAAAAAGTAAATGGTCAAAGCCAAACAGAATATGTTCTATGCCCAACATAGTGTAGGTTTTAGCCAACATCCATATACTGGGTGTTTCTGGAATATGCACTGAGTTTTGGGTCGGTTGGAGTAAAAAGCTGTGATTTTCTCCATTGAGTAATTGAATGTTTACCAAAACATCGGTACCTGTCGTATTTAGCTGATCTATTCGCAATTCTGAATTTGCCAGACTTTCTTCACCAGAAAGCTTAAAAGTATAGAGGACAAATGCTTCCAAAATTCGGGGAGGAACTGTTTCAGTCAATAAGAAGCGTTCTTCAAATTTGGGTTGAATATCCAGGACTTTGTCTACGGTACGCGGAACTTTCCATAATACCGAATAGACATGTGGGGATTCCTCCTGTATTTGTAAGTAAGCCGGACGCACCTCGTGAGCTTGTACGGAAACTACCTGAAAAACAAAGAGTAGAAATAGGGTGATTTTTGAAACTCTTTCCATCACGGTTAATAACTCTTTTTAATACTTTCAGGAATTTTATCCGAAGTGATTTTCACAGGATACTTTTCCAAAAGATCATGAAACACTTGCTCTTGCATTTCAAGCTCCGTTTGGTATTCAAATTCTTTTTCTACATAGGATTTAATCCTTTCAAAATCAGCCAACTGGCTGTCATTTTTTTCAGAAATAAATACCAAATGCTTTCCAAAGCCAGATGAAATCGGCCCTACCCATTGATTTAAAGGCAGACTACCTAATTTAGAAGCAAACTCCCCTCCAAAAGACTGATTAATCTCGTTGATGGGGATGTCTTTCCAATCGTTCGAAATGGATAACTTAAGTACTCTGGATGTTGGAATCTCTTTCCCTTCTTTCAGAGCTGTTTGAATTGTTACAAACTCCTGTTGCCAATTGGGTTCTTGATTTGTAAATAAAACTTGCTGAAAAGTATAACTGGTGGGTAGTCGGAATAAGCTATCATTAGCCATATAAAAGTCCTCTAAATCAGCCGCTGTTGGAGGCTTGAGCATTGCATTCAAATCATTGGATACGGCTTCCATTTTTTGAGCTAAGCGACGCTTTACTATGATGTCATTATGATCCAAGCCCAAAGCAAGTGCTTCTTTGTAGAAGACTTCCTGTCTAAGGTATTGATCTATGAAGGCCTTTATATCTTCTTCATTTGGGTCTCGTTTCCATTGTTTTTTCCATAAAGAAAGCAAGTAGTCGTATTCTGCATCATCAATGACAATGGTATTTTCTGACGCACTTTCGGAATTGACCAGAGAGTAATACCCGAAAATCAATCCGCCTAGGAGCAGAAAATGAACCAAGGGCTCTTTTAAAAATTTCCGCATGAAGAGATTTTAATTTTTCGGTTCAATCCAGATTGGAGAAGCCCACGCTCGCTCTTGAATCACTTGTTTTGTGTCTTCGGGATATTGAACATCAGGATTTCTGATTTCATCCCATAAGCTATATCGGGCGGTGGGAAGTTGGATGACACGCACGTAATAATAAGCATTTTGGTTTGGGTCAAAATCGGGATCTTTCCAAACCACGGTAAATTCAGGTGATCCTTTTTCCTTATTGAATTCTCCCGTTTCCATATTGACAGGAGCATCTATCGGCTCTACAGTTCCATCGGCCCGCATACGATTGTCTGAAGCAGCTATATCATAAATGGTATCATGCATTTCACCATCCGCATCTACCCATCCTTTAATAATTTGAACACGGTCTAAATTCGGGGCAATCGGGTCTTTAAGCGCCCAAACCAAAAACTCTGGAGCTTCTCTACCCTCGTAGTTTTGTCCCATAGGTACCCCTTTGGCATAGCCGTCTTTTACCATTTCTTCATAAGATTCATATGACTCTTTAAAACCGTTACCTGCAAAAAATCTCACTTTAATTCTAGGGCCTGAAGTAGCGAAAGATTCGCGGCTATGCATTCCATCCCAAATGGCTTCACGCGTATTGGAGGTTGCCCAAACACCGGTGAGACCTCCGGGATTCATATCTCTATTAAACATTTCCCCTTCCTGCTCATTTCGGGATCGGTCAAGCGCCGTTTCATCTGCCATTCCATGGTGGCCGACATAATTGAATTCTTCCACATTGGACATCACCGCATTGTGGCTATCAGTACCGCCTACAAAACCATATTTAAAAGGATTTACACCCAGTTCTGCCTGGTATTTTACCCCACGGTTCAATCCATATCGAATGAAATTATGCTTCTCAAAAATTCTACCGTTGTATTCCTGCAGAGATCTGGCATTTTCAAAATCCGCGAACTCATCGTTGGGCCAAAAATCAGGTACAACTTCTGAATTTCCTTTAGTTTGCATCATTTCCACATTCCGCTCAAAATGCTGTCTTGTTGAGGCATAGGTTTCATCGATAGGTTTATCATTCATGGCCACTTCAGGAAAGAGCATGCCTTTGCTTTCGTTTGGGTTGTGTGGATTACAAAACACCATTACCCCGTTGGCTTCTTGTGTAGTCATCCAATCCCATAATTCCTGAGGAGATGCCCCTTCATTGGAAGAAAAGGGTATTTCTGGCAGGTTAGTATCTCTAAAAAATACATTTCTATGAAGGTTTGCCGTATTAGGAGCCGAACTCCATTCGTAGGCATGGATGGTCGTGAATTTGCCAGGGGCATAGTTTTTTTCAGTAGCTTCAATATTAACCTGCCACTGGGATTTAACTGACTCGTAACCCTGCCAAAAATCAGGATGGGCATTACCTCCAGCTAAAGCATCGAGTACATATTTTTTGTACACTGCCAAAGCTGTTTTTAAATCAGGAGCTTCACGCATTGATTTTGCGGCCTCGCTGTCATAACCGGGGGATCCTGGATTCATTAGCGTGTAGGCCTCTCCCAAAAATTCGCCATGGTCTGTTACAGCAGCCCAGTCTAAGGGTCTGTTTATTGTATGGGGCCTGCCATTCACCATGACTTCCTCACCTTGCGCAAATCGATAGGCATCATCCGGAGTAAGGCGAGTACCGGCTATAAAGGCATCCATCGAGGCAGCTGTATGTAAATGCTGTTCACCAAAATAGGCCTCTTTTAAGGGGTTTTCAGGGATTTCGTAATCTTTCCCGGCATGGGAATAAAGTAGCTTATCACTTGCTGGCTCTTCTGTTTGGTCCTTTTTCTCTTCACATGAAAAAAACAGAATAGCCAAAAATAGTACGCTTAAAAACTTTCTCATGGCAACGGAATTCAGGTTCAAACTGAATCCAATATAAGAAAATCGTTAATCAGTTTTGCTATCTTCTTGTTGATCATTCCTTCTTTTTCAACTCATCTACCTTCGCTTTCGCATGCCCATTAGTTGGGTTCAGGGAAAGGGACTTTTCATAGTTTTCAATGGCTTTCGAAGTGTTGCCCACTAGTTCATAGGCTTCTCCCAAGCTATCAAAGCCATTGTAGGAGTCAGGATAATTCTCAGTATTTAAAATAAAGAACTCCAATGCTTTTGACTTCTCTGCTTCGTTTCTGCTTTGAAGTTTACTGTAAGCAATTCTGTTTACGAGGCTTTCCGGCGGAGCAAAAGTCCAGGATAACCGCTGCGAAATATCTTGAAAATGCTGGGTGAGTTGCTCTAAGTTATCCACATCCCGATAAGAAATCCCATAGCCATCAAAAATGCTGTTGATTCCGTTGTGGAATGCAATCATGGGTACCGAACTATGATCCTCATTTTCGAAATATTCCAATTTCCCAGGAAATACTCCATCATATTTACTGTTGAGCGACTCAAACAAGCGCACATGTCGGTCCCTGTTTCTGATATTTCTTTTGCCCCAATTCGCAGTGGCGAAATAGATGTATCTCTTAAATGAATTAGGGCTAACTGCCTCTAGTTTTTTATCCATGGTTTCGGCATCCCAGGAGCCAAAACTTGGATCAATGGCTAGGAAGGAATTGAAAATCGTATTTTCTTTCATGTAAGCATGGGTAGCCAGTAATCCGCCAAGCGAATGCCCAAAAAGAATTCGATAAGGTACGGTCCGATACTCCTGATCCAGTTTTGGAATCAGTTCCTCCTCTAGAAAAGCCAAGAAATTATCTCCACCTCCAAAATCATTTTCTCGTGTCGTGACGATTTTGTCAGGGGTAAAATCCCGGGTTCGACTTACATTTTGAATGCCGACAACAATCATCTCTGGAATCCTTCCAATTCTACCCATGTAGTTCGTCATACCGCTAATCGGATGAAAAAAACTGCTGCCATCCAATACAATCAGCAGGGGATATTCTTTATAGGATGATTCTGGATTGCCATAAGATTCAGGAAGGCTGACCCAATAGCTTCTGTCCTCATCCAAAATGCTGGAGTGAATGGTATAAGTGCTGCCGATTTCAATGTTCCCTGTATCTTGGGATTTTGCTTGTCTGATTCCAAAAAGAAAGAGGATCAGTAGGAGGTGATATTTATGCATGGTTCTAGTTAGATCAATCAAAAATTTCCAGTCCAAGCCATGAAGAACGGAAACAAAATTATTTTAGGTCTTATCCTCTACGTGTTTTTGAATTAGGAAGGTTGGGTAAGATTGAAAAAAGGCCGACGTCTTTCAATTTATTTTAGGTAGAAATTGCCTATACCCTCTTCATATCACGATAGCGAGCATTAATTAACAAAAAAATGCCGTACATGGCTAGGCCCAAAGCAACCAAGGATAACACAATCGTTCCGAATTCATCTTGAAGGAAACTAAATGCCTCCTTAGTGCCTCCAGCTACTTCCGAACTGTAAGAAAATGCTGCTCTGTATGTTAGGAATGCAATCACCCCAATGACTAACCCTCTAGCGGTATGTCCAACCTTACCCAGAGTAACCATCAATTTCTGTGTTTTAGGATCTAAATTTTGAGCTTTTACCCTCTTTTTGTACAAATCAGTGTAGGCAATGACCATTTGAAATATGGCTCTTCCCAAAAAATAGTGGCTATAATAAGTACGATGGCCTGCCCGAATGGCTTGCTTAAGGCCGTTGCGATAAGAGATTCCTGACTTTCTAAAGATTCGCTTCCATTTCCAATAAGGATTTTGATAGCTGAAAATGCCATAAGACCGTAAAAAACACCACTGGAAAAGAATCCTAATCTATTTCCTATTCCTTTGTAATCGGTGCCTTCCTTGTCAGGATCCATGATGGCCTGATAAAAACGCCAGAAAACGTAAGCCACCAGTCCTGCGGCTGTGATCCCGAGCAATATGCTTCCAAAGGTGTTATCTCTTAGAAATTTCAATGCATCACTGCTCCCTGATTTGGAGCCCCCAGTACCGATTGCAGCCATAAATGTGAGTGCACCTATTAAGATGTAAACAAAACCCTTGGTGGCAATGCCAAAACGCGCAATACTCTCTTTGTTAAAATCCATTCTTCATTCAAAAATTGCCCCTATTCGGCAGAAATGCTAATCGAAACAATTTAGGGGATTTTGAAGAGTTTCTCTCCCTTAGGAATAAAAAGGGAATACTCTGGAAAGGTTAGGTACGGTTTTTCAATTCAAAAAATAAAAAAGGTGAAGTCCTTTTCGACAAAATCGAGGACTTCACCTAGTGAAATGACCTGATGTAAATTTCTTCTCAGAGCTGAAATCAATCCCCTACCTTATCCACATTAATTTTCTCAATCTGCAAAGGCTGATACTTGACATAATAGTTCTCATAACCAGCGATAATAGGACTTATTTTTATCTCATTTGATGAGGCCAAAAAATCAAACATCAACTCATTAAATTGATAATTGATATACCATGTGTCATTATACCTACCCGTGATATTGGTCATGACTTTTTTATTTCTGTAGGAACCTGGTTTTAACTGAATGGTCACGCGATACCGCTTACCCATTTCGGGTCTGAATCGTAAAACCAAGTATCTCATTTCAGGAAGGAATCCAGCCATGCCATTATTTAATCTTGGATAGTACTTGTTTTCCGGATGTACATCAATGCTTGTTTGGTCGGATCTATGCCATCCAAAATATTCAGCGACATACATATCCTTATCCTTCAACTTTTGAGCAGTGATTTCCCAGGATTCGTTGGCCTGCAAATTCAACAAGTCATTTCTATTAACTCTAAGCGCTGGAATGCTGGCAATACCCTTTGGATCGAGCTTTTTCAATTGTGCATTCGAGATTCGATTTGATGGGTTAACCTTGATATCGATAGGTTTTATATTCAGGTTTTTACTGCTGAATTTTCCAATGTTTCCAAACTGTTTCTTTGACATAATAAGCTTGTTTAAAAATGGGCTTGGCTAATTCGTATCCTGATTGGATACCATTCTTTCCAAATTTCCTGTATTAAAAAGATAGCCTATTTATATGGGCTATGCAAAATTTGAGGGCTTAGAATATCTTCTATGGTATTGGGAATCAGTGGATTTATTGGGTTCTGGTGGAGGGTGATTTCAAAAAAATAGTACCTACACCTAGAAGGGGCTAGTGGGGGTATATTTTGAATCTAGAGGTGGTCATTCGATTTTCGAATATTGAGGCTAACGTTCTGTGTATGGTGCGTATCCCGAAGGGTATGCACTATACACCTTGTTGGGTGCAGTATTTCTTTATTTCAGCTACGAATTTTTTGTTTAATGCATTTTCTTGGTCTTCAAGTTTAATGCAAAGTGGTGCTTGACCTCTATAGTAATATCTTGAAGTTGGACTGATTACATTGGTTTTGAGATAATATCCAATTATGTTAATGGCCAATTTTGATTTTTCATACCCTTGTACATTTTTCATAATTGAAATTGCTTTTGTTGTTTCTGCATCTATGTTAAATTCATCGGAAAATATTACTTCTTGAGATTCAAATTCTTTTTTCAGAGATGTTGAAAATTCATCTTTAAAGTGCTGAAATGAAATTTGAATTTTATTTCTAAGATCTTCTGGAATTTCAGTTTCCTTATCTAGGGTAGTGCATTCGGAAATGCTTTGTTTTAATGTTTCATCCAGTGTTTTGGGTTCATTATTCAATAATTCACCTGCAGAGATATAAGAACTAACTATACTTCCCCAAAATTCCAACTTTCGATATCCAGCAAGTCGATCGCTCTCAGCCCAGATGAACTCTTGATTTGAACTGACATTGTTATTGAGATTGGGGAAAACACAAATCAAATCTTCGGACTTCAGACCTATTTTCTGACTAATATTCTCGTGTAATGTCATATATTTTTGAAAACGAATTTCTGATTTTGATTTTTCTAGCATAAATGCACCGGGCATCAAATTCAAGTTTTCATTCCTGTTTAGTATAGTTAAAATGTTGTAAAAATTAGACCCTGTAATCCATTCATCAAGGTAAATAAGTATTGAATCCTTTGTATCAATTTCAGAAACCCTTTGATCAATTAATTGGGCTCGTGTAATGCCTTTTCGATTACTGTCATTCCTATTTATTGACACAGAGAGTATCGTTGACTTTATTTCTTTTTCATCCAGCATTTCTTTCAAAAGTTTGGATGGAATAGAATTTCCTAAGGGTAATTCCAAAATGAAAATGTTTTCAAACTCTAATTGCCTCAGGGTTTGAATTATTGAATTGAGAAAGCAACATAATTTTATTATCTGATGTTCTGAAGAATCAATAACACTGGTTATGTTCTTATCTAAACAATCCTGAAAAGCACTAATTAAAGTTTTGATACGATCGGATGATGGTAAGTCATTTAATCGAACAATTATTGCATTCGTAAATAAAGCAAGCTGTAGAAGTGCTGATGGATCCTTGGATATTACTTGAAAATTTTGTTGACCAGAACTCTTTTCAAACTCTTTTATCAACGAATTGATTATTTGGTCTGATGAAATTTTATTCATCTCCTCTTTGAATTCATCAAGGAGCAAACACAACTGTTCGCAGCCAGACAATTTCAATATTTTCTTCATTTCGTCATGCATTACTTTATTGCACCCAACACTTGTATATACGTAATTGCGTATATATCCATTATAGATTTTAATTACAGGTAGTTTTTAATCCTTTGAATATCAGCATTTTAAAATAATTACTCGACAACAAATGAAAACAAACGTTTGTTGTCTGAGGAATAGAATTGATTGAGAAATGAATCCTTTTAATTCTGATTCCGAACCAAATCTTCAAGAACGGTATGAAATTCTTTAGTTGCAATACCCAGTACAGGGTATTTTTCCCTTACCCCTTCCTCTGATACCATCGAAAACTCATATAGCCAAAACCTACCAATCCCCAGAAAATAGCCATTAAAGTCAGGTTGTAAATACTCATGGCGATCATCGCGATAATGGCGATGACCAAGGCGATGGCTGGGAAATAGGGGAATAACGGAACCCGAAAGGGGCGCTTCAAGTCCGCATGATTCTTTCGCAAGGCAAAAAAGGCAATCATCGATACGATATATAATGTCAAGGCTCCAAAGCAGGCGATGGTGATGATTTCACCGGTTTTTCCTGTGAGCAAGGCCAGGATCCCTATGCCCATATTCACCAGAAGGGCATTGACAGGAGTCTTGGTTTTGGCATGGACTTTCCCCACAAAAGGCGTCACATAACGCTCTCTTCCCAGTTCCAAGGTAGATCGACCCGCCGCCAGGATAATCCCATGAAAGGAAGCCACCAGCCCAAACAAGCCCACGGTAATCAGCAGGTGATAGAGAATATTGCTTTCGCCTACAATCTTGGCCAAAGCCAAAGGCAGGGGAGAATCGGAAGGCGCTGTACTTCCCGGAGGATAGACGATCGTCTCCCAGCCATCCACTCCGATCGAGGAAGTGAAGGTGAGCAGGCATAAAATCACCAAAGTCAGAAGTGCCGAACCAAACCCAATCAGAATATTTCGCTGCGGGTTTTTGGCTTCCTCGGCTACATTGGCCACACCTTCGATCGCCAGGAAAAACCAGATCGCAAAAGGTATCGCTGCAAAAGCACCACCCCAACCGTTAGGCAGGGCATTCTGGGTTAGGTTTTCAAATTTGAATTCGGTAAAACTAACTCCTGAGAAAAGTAGGAGTTCGGCTACCGCAATTATGGTAATGATCAGTTCGAAGTAGGCAGCAAACCTTACCCCGGAGATATTGATCAGCGTGAAAATCAGATAGGCTGTAATCGCAATCGCGGTAATGCTGATTTCCGGGAAAAACACATTGAAATAGGCTCCAATTGCCGCTGCGATGGCCGGCGGGGCGAAGATAAATTCTATACTTTGGGCGATTCCTGCCAGAAATCCCCAGTTTTTTCCCAATCCCAAACGGGCATAGTCAAAAGCTCCTCCGGCTTTGGGAATGGCACAGGCCATCTCCGTGTAGCTAAAGGTAAAGGTGACATACATGATGATGATAAAGAGGGTGGCTACTGCCAGTCCGAGGGTTCCGCCTTCCGCCAGCCCGAGGTTCCAGCCAAAATACATTCCCGAAATCACATAGCCGACGCCGAGCCCCCAAAGCATAAATGGCCCTAGCGTGCGTTTTAATTCAGTTTTTTCCTGATTCATTTTTAAGTGAGTGGTGGTCAAAAGTATCCTTCAAGTGGACACCGGATAATTTAAGTCTCAGTGCTTCTGAGCATAAAAAGGCGAGTTTTTCCGCTGCATAGGCATAGGGCAAACCGCCGGTTCGGATATTGGATATACAGTTTCGCTTTTCGTCTGTATTTCCTGCTTTTGGGTTGTATGTCAAATAAATCCCCATGCTGTACGGGGAACTCAAACCGGGTCTTTCCCCGATCAGAATTATGGAAATTTTGCTGGAGAAGCTTTCGCCGATTTCATCGCTGATGGCTACTCTTCCTTGGCTGACGATGGAAATGGGAGCGATGGAAAGCCCTTTTAGTTTGGGTAAAAATTCCTGTAAAAAGGGGATAGCATGCAGGGAAATGGCATTTGCACTCAATCCATCCGCCAGAATAATGGAAATTTCGGATGCTGGAACTTTGGAATTCTGAATCTCTGCAAAGGAATCCTCACTTAACTTCCTGCCAAGGTCGGGACGTTTGATATAGATCTCCCGGGATTTTGCCTGACTGGAGAGAAGCATGCTAGGAATTTGTAAATCCTCCAGTTGCTTTCGCAAAGAGTCAATATCCAAATCTGCCCAAACCGCATCTTTGGCCAAGGCATGATCCTTTCTGAAAGCCAGGAGTTCTTGGGTTTTGAGGCTGCCTCCCGTTCTTCCCAAAGCGATTCTGGCGTCGGTAAAGTCTTTGAGTTTTTCCCAGGGATTGGATACCTCGCTCATAGCTTCAGCAATTTATTTCCCTTGACTTCCAAGACTTTTCCGGAGGAGTCTGTCAGATTCATCTTCATCAGCCACTCGTCAAATTCAGGAGCTCTTTTCAGCCCCAACACCTGTCGGATGTAGAGTTGATCGTGGAAAGAAGTGCTTTGGTAATTCAGCATCACATCATCCGCACCGGGGATTCCCATAATAAAATTGCATCCGGCCACTCCGAGTAAAGTCAAGAGATTATCCATATCGTCCTGATCCGCATCGATGTGATTGGTATAGCAGATATCGCAGCCCATAGGCAAACCCATCAATTTTCCGCAAAAATGATCTTCCAATCCGGCACGGATCACTTGTTTGCCATCGTATAGATATTCCGGACCGATAAATCCGACCACGGTATTAACGAGTAAGGGATTATATTTTCTGGCGACGGCATAGGCTCGGACTTCGCAAGTTTGCTGATCCACGCCATGGTGGGCATTGGCAGAATGTGCACTTCCCTGACCCGTTTCGAAGTACATAAAATTATCTCCGATACTTCCTCTATTTAATTCTTTGCCTGCCTGATAGGCTTCATCCAAGGTATTTAAGCTAAAGCCAAAGCTGGTATTGGTGGCTTCCGTGCCTCCGATTGATTGAAAAATCAGGTCTACCGGCGCTTTCCTCTCAATCAATTCCAAGGTGGTGGTCACATGGGAAAGAATGCAGGATTGGGTAGGAATGTCGTATTGGAGTCGGAGTTTTTCCAGCATTTCGAGCAATCGAAGGGTAGTCTCTGCCGAATCCGAAACCGGATTGATTCCGATCACCGCGTCGCCAACTCCATAAAGCAAGCCATCGATGGTGGAGGCCATAATTCCTTTGGCATCGTCGGTGGCATGATTGGGTTGCAGTCGGGTGGAGAAATGACCTTTCAGGCCAAGTGTATTTCTGAATTTGGTAATGACCCGGATTTTTGAAGCTGCTAATATCAGGTCTTGGTTGGCCATGATTTTCGAAACCGCGGCGACCATTTCGGGTATGAGTCCGGGACTGATTTGAGCGATTTTTTCTCCATCCGTTTGATAGTCCAGCAGCCAATTTCGGAATCCACCCACAGTCAGGTGGGAGATATGCTGAAAGGCTTTGGCATCAAATGAGTCTTGGATGAGTTGGGATACCGCATCAATTTCAACTGGGATGATTTCCTCCTGGAGAAATTGCTTCAAAGGAATATCGGCAAGTACCAGTTTGGCAGCAATTCGTTCCTGCTCGCTTTGGGCAGCCAAACCAGCTAATTGGTCTCCGGATTTTTCGGGAGTAGCCTTTGCCAAAACAGTTTTGAGGTCGGGAAAAGAATAGTTAAAGTTTCCGACGGAATGCTGATAAACCATTCAATTAAAGTGGGGATTTATTTCAAGTTTTCCAATGGAAATGTCGATGAGTTAGGGATTTTTGAATTGTTAGAATTTTTTTGTCAGTCCGAACGCCAGCCTGCCTTAAGGTTGGCGATTAGCTAGCTAAATCAAGTCTTTTCTAAAAAGAATCGAATTATTTGAAGGCGTATTGTTTTTGGAATGCGCGTGGGGAGGATTTGGCAGCGGGGCGGGCGTTGGGCTTGTGCGGATGAAGCTTTGCCAAATCTTGATCTTTTGGTCCTTTTGTATCAAGACAAAAGGACAGGAAAAAAAATGTGCATTCAATAAACTAAAAGTCTTTGGAATAAATTTAAGCTTTGATTTAGAGACTCTCGTCCCTTATGTGCTCAGCCTGCCTGCTCATTACATTTTAAAGAAATAAAATTTGTTCTAAAGTACTTTTGAGGCCAAAAGTACCCAAAAGCCTTTTCCCTAAACTTTCCTTCAAATCGGAAAAGGAACAAGAAAGTACTTCAATTCGTATTGATTTGATTTTTTCGCTTTACCACATCCTAAAAATCAATGGATCTCTCTCGTCCCTCGCGAGCTAATTGATTTTCTTAACGGATATGCTTGCATCTCAAAAACCGGAAAGTTTAAGGGAACACCTCCAAAATTCAATCTTACTAATTAGAAGGATTTGGTAACCAATAAACTATAGAACCATCATTTATCTTCCACTTTATAAAACTGATAACCACCTCCCCAAAGCATTCCAACAGGATTTTGGGTGATTTGAAATTCCACTCGATCGCCAGTGGTCAAGTCCACAAAGTCAGTTTTAGAGGTAGGAGAGAGGAGGTTTTCATCCCCGTTATTTGGGTCGTAGACAAAAAGATTTTTTCCCCGAACTGTCACTTCTACCTTATATTCCTCGATTTCTCCTAAAGCTTGATCCAATTGATAGGATCCTGCCAAGTTTTCCAATTCCTCTGAACTAAGATCAGCCAGTTCGACTTCACCTGGATTTCTCAAGTTCATGTCATAATAATCAGAAATTCCCCGCAGGATTTCTGCCATCAGGCGCGTTCCCCGATCAGCACTGGTCATCACGATAATGGCGTCTCCTTGATCCGCGTAACCCATCATATCATTGCTGAAACCGGCATTTTTTCCTCCATGTGCAAAAACAACCTTTCCGTCTCTTTCACCCAAAGCCGGTCCCAAACCCCAGTGATTTTTGTGTTCGGTCAGCATTTGATCCACTATTTCCTTAGAAAGAACTCCATCGTTTTTCCCGGCTCTGATAGCTTGGATCTCGAGATAATACTTTGCCAAATCAGAAGGTGTAGTCCAAAGCCCTGCGGCTGCCTGTTCGGGATAATTATGGTACAACCCCTCATACAATTTTCCATCCCCATCATAGGCGGCGCTGGCATTGGCCTGAAAAGATTCGGAAAGGGGCTGCGTATAAGTACTATGCGTCATCCCGATAGGAGCCAGAACATTTTCTGCCAAAAACACTTCCAAAGCTTGTCCGGAAACATCTTCAACAGCTTTTTCCATCACGGTATAGCCTCCTCCGGAATACCTCCATATGCTTCCCGGAATGGTGTCCACAAAAATCGGAGGAGTGTTTCCTTTCCCTTCCAAAACTGTGATAATATCCGGAAAAGTGTCGGTTTGGGAGTAGCCCGGAAAGCCATGAACCGTCATACCGGCGGTATGCGTCAACAGTCTTTCAAGCGTGACTTTTTCGGTTTCAGTAAATTTATTTTCAGGTACTTTCCAGCCTTGCAGATAGGTGTTGATATCTTCATCCAAGGCCATTTTTCCCTCTTGCACCAATTTCAAAGCACCCAAAGCTGCGAGTGGTTTACTGATGGATCCTGCCTGAAAAATAGTTTCTGTGGTCACGGAATCTCCTGTTGAAGTATTCGCAATTCCATAGCCTTTTGCCCAGTGTAATTTTCCATCTTTGACTACAGCAATGCTGACTCCGGGAACCTTGTAATGTTCCATTCGATCATAAATATTCATCTTCGCTGTGGAGTCACCTTTGACTACGAAGGGTGGAATTAGCCCATTCTCGATCGCTAAGATTTCATCTTGAATAGGATCAGATTGTGTTTTAGCATTTTCGCAGGAAAATGAGAGTAAGGAAAGTAGGAGTATTAAAGGAAGAAGATTTTTCATTCTTACAGAGATTGGGATTCTAAAAGTTAATTAGAAAGGGATTAAAATCAAATTCCAATGAACTGTAAATCAGATATCTACCAAATCCTTTGATCCACTAAAACAGGGCCTTAATCGAATGAATACTTTCTTTAGTCTTTGAGTGTAAAAACTCCATTTCCATTGCTGCTATAATGCCGGCTGAGTTCGGGGAAATTATCTAAAATGGACTGGAATTGGCCTTCCTGATCGAGGATGATTTTAGGTTTCTGCTGCTGAAACATCTGGTAAAGTCGAGCTTTTTCGGGCAAGTCTCTTTCCTGAGCCAGATACAATTTACTCAAGGGGTAATTAAGGAATGGACCAGCCAATTTTGAGTTTTGGTAGGCAGAAATATCAGGTCCCAAGATCATGATTTCTTTTCCTTCGTATCGACTTTCGCTTTCACTGGAAATAAAATAGGCTGGGTTATCCACATGACTTTGCCAATACCACCATGCTGCGGCTGGTAAGCCTAAAATCAAGAGTGGAAATGCAATTTTAGGGATGATGCCCCTTTTGATATTGAGGAAAAACTGCGTGATCAAATAGGTAAGTCCTGGAATAAATATGACCAATTGAAAACCTGCCTGTTTCTTGATAAAGAAAAACTCCAAAGCGGCAAAGATCAACCAAAGGATGATCAGCTGCCTTTGTTTCTGTTGATTGATCGTAGAACCCTTAAGGACGGCACTAAAGAAATATCCTACCATAGATAAAATCACTGGGAAGGCTCCCAAAATTAACCAACTCCAATAGGATTGGTAGGCAGTTTTGGCTGATGCAAAGATCATAGGCCAGATATCAATCGCCTCTTGAAGACCATCATTCCAATAATAGAAGACAGCTATCAAAAGAATAGGCAAAGTATAACCTGCCAGCGAAAGCAATAGTTGTCGGAAAGAGAAACCACTAATGGCAATGCCGGTGAAAATCATATACGGCATAAATAATGCATAGCTTGGGTGAAACCCTGTGGCCAGGCCAGCGTAGATTCCGATCAGCAAGGTAGATTCACTGGTTTCTTTCTGAAGCACCGTTTGAGAGAAAAGTTGTCCCAAAGCCAAAACCAGAAATGTACTTCCTAGCAAGGCAGGATTTAGGGAGAGCATATCGAATGAAAAATGAAACAAGGCCGCCATGATGATGGCTGGCAGGTAGGTGTTTTCATCGAATACTCGATATTTAATTAAAATCTTATTCCAAAAAATAATTTGAAATAAAATCAAAATCCGGCCGATTAACTCAAATGCCAAGGCGCTTCGACCAAAAATTAAATCCACAAAAGAGAAAAACCCAGCAGAAAGAGGTCCGGTATCATCTATGATGTCTTGATATAAAAAGAAACCCTGTTCCAATCGCTCACCCAGTACCATCCAAGTCAACTGCAGAGAAGTGAGTGGTAATGGGTTTATAATGAGGTAAATAAGTGTCAATATCAGAAAGTAGATGACGAGACCTACCAACCTGAAAGGATCATTGACTTTGAAAAATCTCAGCAAGATTAATGGATTATAAAGTTTGAAATGGGTTGCTTTTGCCCGAAATTAAAGCTTGCCCAACTATTTCGCTAAATTTGTACCACAAATACTTCGTATGGAAAGTAAAAGACAACAAAAATACGCCAAACTGATCCAAAAGGAAATTGGAGATATCTTCCAAAAAGATGCAAAGCACTTGGTTGGAAGAGCGATGATCACCGTTACCCACGTTTTGGTAAGCCCGGACTTGGGTTTAGCCAAAGTTTATTTAAGTTTTTTGCTGGCAGACCCAGAATCAACTTATAAACTGATCAACGATCATAAGAAAGAAATTCGTCATCAGTTGGCAAAAAGGATTGGTAAGTCAGTTCGGGTGATACCTGAACTTGCGTTCTTCCCGGATGATTCTGCTTCTTATGCTCAGCATATAGAAAAAGTAATCTCGGATTTGGAGATCCCAAAAGCTCCATCGGAGGAAGAAGATGAGGACACTGAAGATTAATTTGGTTTACAATTGAGCCTAAGTTACTTCATAGCATCCCGATATTTCCGAAGTAAGAAAAAACGGAATTTTATCACGATTCTATCTACCATCTCCATGATTGGGGTGGCAGTAGGGACGATGGCATTGGTCATCGTCATGTCTGTATTCAATGGTTTGGGAGATTTAATTCGAGGCTTATTTGCCAGTTTTGATGCCGAGCTAAAAATTGAAGTGGTGGAGGGAAAAAGCTTTGAGGTGACAGAGGATTGGTTGGAAAGCATTCGCCAGGTAGAAGGTGTGGCGATTTTGACGGAAGTCATTGAGGATAATGCACTCTTTGATTACAATGGAAACCAGATTGTAGCCAGACTGAAAGGAGTTTCTGAAAACTTCTTAGATCATGGTAGATTTTCAAAAGGGTATTATTGGGGCGATACGACCCTGGGAACAGATAAAAATCCGGGAGCGATTTTAGGAAGGGGTGTAGGCTTTTTTCTTTCTGTCAACTTAAAAGATGTCAACGTTCCTTTGAAGGTTTTTTACCCGAAAGCTCCAAGAAGTGCCGCCTCGATTGATCCCACACAACTATATGCCTCAGGAGTCTTAGATCCCAGAGCATTTTTCAGTATTGACCGACAATTTGATGATGAATATGTCATTGCTCCCCTGGAATTCACCAAAAATCTCTTGAATTATGGAGATAAACGGACGGCACTAGAAATCAAAGTCGAAGAAGGAGCTTCTATTGACCGAGTTCAAGATAGGGTGAAAGCCTTGCTTGGCGAGAAATTTTCTGTCAAAAACGCGGATGAACAACATGCCGGGATTTTGAGAACGGTAAAACTGGAGAAGCTCTTTGTGTTTTTGACTCTGACCTTTATTCTGGCCATCGCATCCTTTAATATTTTCTTCTCCTTGAGTATGCTTGCGATCGAAAAGAAAAAAGACATTGCGGTATTGAAAGCAATGGGGGCAACAGATAAGTTGATCAGGAGAATATTTTTGAAACAGGGAGCAATGATCGCCCTGAGTGGGGCATCAATTGGGTTGATTTTAGGGTATTTGGTTTGCATAGCACAGCAGCATTTTGGCTTGGTCTCTTTGGGAATATCCTCGGCTGTTATCGATGCTTACCCGATAAAAATAGCTTGGACAGACTTTATTTGGACCAGTTTATCCGTGATCGCAATTACGCTTTTGGCATCCTACAGACCCGCTTGGATAGCCTCACAGGTTGATACGGTCAAAGAACTCTAGCGAGTCCCTTCCTGACAAATCTTTTTCCAGATTGTTTGTGCCTGTTCCATCCCCAAGTCTGCTGCTTTCTTGAGGTCCTGGCAAGCTAAATCCATTTCCTTTAAGCGTTGATAGGTAATGCCTCTATGGTAATAGGCAGATGGATTTTCAGGATCCAGATTGATAAAAATGGTGAAGTCTGCCAAAGCCTCTTGAAGGGCTTTCGAGAGATAGCGGTTTTGGCCTCTGGCTAAATAATATTCAGGATTCTGAGCGTCCAGTTCAATGGCTTTTGAGAGATCCTTTTCGGCTTCCTTCCAGTTTTTAAGTTTACCGTAAACTTTGCCTCGGTAGAAAAAGGTCTCGGGATCCATATCGTCTAGCTTAATGGCTTCAGAGAAATCCTTTAAGGCATCCTCCAATTCATCATTATTCATTCGATAATATCCTCGCTGCTTGAAAGTCTGGGAATTGGCAGAGGAATCGTCTATAACCTCAGTGAGTGTTTTTATTAGATCCGGATCATTTCCAGCCTTAACCGTAGCGATACCTTGTTTAGCGATCAGATGATCAGGATCAATGGAAAGTGCTTCTTCGAATGCGGCTAGGGCAAGTTCATTGTCCCCAATTTTAGAATAAGCTCTCCCTATTTCTGCATAAAAATCGGCTTTGCCGGGCTGAAATCTGAGGGCTTCCTCAAAAAAATTCAGGGCATTGTCATACTCTTGGAGTTCCATGCTGCTTAAACCCATATGGTAATAAACCTGAGCTGGATTTTCATTTTGCGCAGTTATGATATTTGAAATGCCTTTCTGACCGGGAGCTCTACTGTAAATGACCCGTGTGGTTTCTCCAGGTTCACTTTCTAAAAATGTATCAAAATCCAGCATAGCCTGTTCATATTGCCCAAGCATATGTCGTACTCTTCCCCGAGCAAAATACACTTCAGCATGCAAGGGATCTAAGGTCAAAGCCGCACTGTAATCACTATTGGATCGCTCATATTCCTCCAGGTATTCAAAGGATTGACCTCTCAACCAATACGCTTCTTCATCTTTAGGGTGTAAGCTAAGCCAGGTGTCAAAATGCCCAACCGCTTGCTTCCAGTTTTCATTTTCAAAGGCAATTTTCCCTTGTTCCAAAATGGAGCTATTGTTTTTCTGTTGTGAAAAACTAGCTATAGGAAGAAGGAATAAGAGAATAAACCTTAAAATCTTGGGCATTTATGGATCAAATTTTTAACCGAATAAAAATACCTAATCTCCCTTAGAATTAACAAAGAGAGCTGAATTTCAGCTGTTAAAGGAGGTTTTATTTTTTTAAATCGGAATAGGTAGAATTTTTTAGAAATACGATTTTTGGGACTTTCTGTTATTACCAAAACCCTAAGTGGCTGAAAAGAAGGGCTTTTAAAAAATACCTGTTATTTTTGCGGCTGGGCATGTTTATTGAAGCCCGATGCCAATCCCCCAAATTGTAAAATTTATACCCAATGTTAAAAGTATTGAAGCTGTGTAGTTTGCTGCTGTTCGTTTGTGTAATTGAAAATCAAGTATTGGCACAAAGCGAAACAGAAGACAAAGGATCTTTGAATGAAGGCACTATTGATAGCCAATTTGATTACATCTATAACGTATCTAATAATTACCAAGAATATAAGGTTGTCAAGCGGACCAACTTGGACAAGTTAAAATCCAATATTCTGGACTCGATGAGAACGATGAGACAGGAAGTTGTTGATTTGAAAACATTGATTTCCAATCAGAAAGATTCCCTAGGGAATATGAATATAGTCATGCAGAATGCTGAGGCAGAGAAAGAAGAAGCAATAGCTGCCAAGGATAATTTCAGCTTTTTAGGAATGGGAATACACAAGGCCGTTTATTCTTCGATGATGTGGATTTTAGTGGCCATTTTGGCTGCGGCACTGGCCTTTTTCTCAATGCAGTATTTAAGGAGTTTTAATAAGATCAAAAAAGCTCGTAAAGATTTGGAAGAAGTTCAGGAGGAATTTGATGCCCACAGAAAGAACACACTGGATCGAGAAAGGAAATTGAAAAGGGAATTAATTGATGTTCAAATGGGCAAAAAGTAGAAAATTCCCTCAGATTGTTTCTAAAAAGTTTCAAAAAAAGAGGCTGTCTTATGAGACGGTCTCTTTTTTTGTTTTGGCTTGTCTGAAGCAGCTATTTTATCTTGAAAATTAAGGCTGAAGTAAACTAAATGTTCACTTGAAATAGGGATTTGTATAAATAGGAATGATATGCATTCAAAAACCCTTACTTTTGTCCCTTCAATTACCAGTATAAACGAATGGCAAAACAAAGAGGTACTGCTTTAGAAGAGAGCGAAAAGAGGAAGTTGTCGAAGCAGAATTTACAAAAAATGGGAAGTATTTTCCGCTTTTTATTACCCTACAAATGGGTATTTATCTTGGGGTTGGTATTCCTTTTATTTTCTTCACTTACTTTATTGACATTTCCATATGTGGCTGGCAAGTTGATCGATGCAGCACAGGGAACAGAATGGATCGTTTCAGATATCAATTCCATCGCTTTGATTTTGGTGGGAATTCTGGCTGTCCAAAGTATCTTTTCATTTTTCCGGGTATGGCTTTTTGCCTTGGTTTCGGAAAGATCCATGCGAGATATCAGACTGGCTCTTTATTCTCGAATGGTTCGCTTGCCCATGACATTTTTTGATAAAAGAAGAACAGGGGAGCTGATTTCCAGGATTACTTCTGATGTGAGCTTATTGCAGGATACATTTTCGGTGACTTTGGCTGAGTTTTTCAGGCAGATTGTTACGCTGATTGCCGGTGTGGCCTTTTTGCTTTTTAATACCCCGAAGTTGACGCTGTTTATGTTGGGAACATTTCCTGTCTTGGTCTTAATAGCCATGGTTTTTGGGAAATTTATCAGAAAGCTTTCGAAGAAAACCCAAGATGAGTTGGCCGCAGCAAATGTCATTGTGGAGGAAACCCTTCAATCCATTAGCACGGTTAAATCATTTGTTGGTGAGACTTATGAATCCCTTCGATATGGAAAAGGGCTGAATTCCGTAGTAGGCGTAGCTTTACGTCAAGCTAAATATCGAGGAGCCTTTATTTCATTTATCATTTTCGCATTATTTGGTGGAATCGTGGCCGTGATGTGGTACGGAGCCAGCCTAGTTGGATCAGGAGATATGAGTGTGGGTGAATTGGTTTCTTTTGTGTTGTACACCACGTTTATTGGAGGCTCCATTGCAGGGTTAGGTGATATTTACGGTCAAGTTCAAAAAGCGATCGGTTCATCGGAACGTGTATTGGAGATTTTAGAAGAGGAGCCTGAAGCTTCCGGTGGCGATGTGGCCATGGAATTTCAAGGAAAAATTGATTTCAAAAATATCAAGTTTCATTACCCTACACGACCAGAGGTGGAGGTATTAAAAGATTTGAGTTTCCATGTCAATCCCGGGGAAAAAGTGGCGCTTGCAGGGCATTCGGGTGCAGGAAAATCCACCATTATTCAATTGCTTTTACGCTTTTATGATATTCAGGAAGGTAGTATTGCTGTTGATGACAAGAATATTCAAAACTGGGATATTCAGGCTTTGCGAAGCAGGGTAGGGATGGTCCCGCAGGAAGTTCTGCTTTTTGGAGGCTCTATAAGAGAGAACATTGCCTATGCAAAACCAGATGCCACGGAAGAAGAAATTATTCTTGCTGCTAAAAAGGCCAACGCTTGGCAGTTTATCAGTCAATTCCCAGAGGGTTTAGGGACCTTGGTTGGTGAGCGTGGAGTGAAGCTTTCTGGAGGACAAAGACAACGAGTGGCAATCGCAAGAGCCATTTTGAAGGATCCTTCTATCTTGATTTTGGATGAGGCAACTTCCTCTTTGGATGCGGAATCTGAGGCTTTGGTACAAGAGGCTTTGGACGAACTGATGAAAGGAAGAACTACAATAATCATTGCCCACAGGCTTGCGACTATTCGAAAGGTAGATCGTATTTATGCACTCAAAGATGGGGAAATTGTAGAGTCTGGAAATCATCAGGAGCTACTTCAAAAAGATGAGGGATTCTATGCCAACCTGGTGAGATTACAATTTGCAGAAAATTAATCGAAGAATTTTATTGATCTGGTAATCCAAATTGGAAGTTAGTTCGTAATTCGACAAAAACCCCCATGAGAACCCCTCTAGAAAGATTGATTCAGGCAGTTCAGCCAGAAAGAGAAATCCTGTTGAATCATGGTCTTTATCAGGACTTATTGACCCTACACGATTTCCAATTTTTTATGGAATTCCATGTTTTTGCTGTTTGGGATTTCATGAGTTTGTTAAAAGCATTGCAAGTTCGCTTGACTGGGATGAATATTCCCTGGGTTCCTGCTCAAGATCCTTTTATCGCAAGACTAATCAATGATATCGTATTGGCTGAAGAAAGCGATGAAGACGGTAAGGGAGGCTTCTGTAGCCATTTTGAGCTCTACCGTAGGTCGATGAAAGAGGCGGGAGCTTCAACTTTTCAAATAGATCAATTGGTAGAAGGTTTGAGCTCGGGAAAAGAGTTTACGGAGGTACTGGATCAATTGCATCTTCCAGTATTTGTCAGAACATTTCTCAAGATAAACTACAGGTTAGTCAGATCAGGTAAAGCACATGAGATTGCAGCCTCTTTCACTTTGGGAAGAGAAGATTTGATTCCCGATTTATTCAGAAAATTAGTGGAGGGGTTAGTTAAACACCAGCCTGAGAAACTAGAAACACTTTCTTTTTACTTTGATCGCCACATCCACTTAGATGAGGAAGAGCATGGGCCTTTGGCTTGGAGGATGGTCAGTCATCTGATAGGTGAAGACCCAGAAAAATTCAGAGAGGCAAAGAATGCTGCTCGAGAGGCTTTAGAAGCAAGGAAAGTGCTTTGGGATGGAATCCACCAACTGATCAAAGAAAATCAGCTTGATTTAGCCTAGATTATGGGCTGTTAAGGATTTGGTGAGACCAAACATTTTTTCTTTGTAAATAGAAGCTCCTTCAAAGAGTTTCCTCATGTCACCTTCAGATAAAAGGACAATTTCCTCTAAATACTGTTTGGCATCAGCTTCATCCCACTTCTTGAGTCTGCTAAGTTTTGTCTTGGTCAATGTTTTAAAAATAAGTGACTTGGGAGCAAACTGTGCAAATGGAATCGCATAATGTGCTTCTATTGGAAAGTACTTGTTGGGAGTTTGAATAAAATACTTTTTACCAACTCGTTTAATTTCCTCGGCCATTTTGACCTGGTTTTCCCAATTATAAAGGTGCTCGATGACCGAGTTAGAGAAGATCAAGTCAAAGCTTTGATCTTGGTATTCAGGCATATTTGTAGCGTCTCCGCAAACACTCTTAATCTTGGGGAGATTTTCTTCCTCTTTTGTGAGGTTAAGAAGGGTGATTTCCACATAAGGTAGATCAAGAAGAAAACTATTTTTCCAAAAGTAGGCAGTACCACCTAGGTCTAGAATTTTGATAGGTTTTTTATCAGGGAAAGTGGAGAAAAAAAGTTTCTCAAATGCCTTTTGTCTTTTATTTCGAAGTTTGGCTCCCAAAGAATTGGGATTATCGGAAGCAGCAAATAATTCTGTAATAAAACTCATAAATTGCTCAAAAGAGCGGTTTGGAAAATAATTAGCTCCAAAAGTAATCAGCCTAGATGATTCTTTTCTTAATTTTGATTCAGAAATGAGCCTTATTTCTGATTTAAAGCAAAAAGCTGGAATTTGAATAGATATTTTTCATTTATTCTAGCTTCAATCTGCAAAAATAGGAATTGAATTTACCCCCACCTAAGTTTTGAAGAAAGGTTTTCGTAATTCAGGCTATTTTTCACTTTGGTATACCAATACCTTGCTAATTTATTTGAAGCTGGAGAAATTATAGAAAATTGATTGATTACTGTAAGTTTTGTGGATCCTCGGATTTAAGCCAAGTTGAAGCTACAGAACGCATGTTTGGGATAGGTGGGGAATTCACTTATCAAGATTGTGGATCTTGTGGCTCTCTGCAGATTGCTGAAATTCCGGAAGATCTTTCGCCTTATTATTCCGACCAATATTATTCCTTACAAAAGCTTGTTTATTCTCCTCCACTGCGAAATTTTTTGAAACAACTTCGCATGCGATTGTTCCTTGCTACTGGTTCGAAAAGATTTGAACCAAGCTTCGGCTATTGGCTAAAAAAATTGAAGCCAAAATTCACTGATCGCATCGCAGATGTAGGTTGTGGAAATGGGCAATTGCTTTATGAATTGTCTGTATCTGGCTTTAAGAATCTTAGGGGATTTGATCCTTTTATCCCAAAAGACCAAATCATATCCAATTCATTGAGTCTATTAAAAAAGGGAATAGAAGAAGCAGATGAGATGTTTGATGTGATTATGTTACATCATTCATTTGAGCATATGCCAGACCCTGACGTTATTTTAAAAGCCTGCTATAATAAGTTAAACCCCGGAGGCAAGCTGTTGATTCGTACCCCAGTCACAAATAGCCAAGTTTGGAAAGAGGAGGGAACTTTCTGGGTTCAGCTAGATGCTCCTAGACACTTGATTATCCCATCCACCCAAGGCTTTAAAAAAGCTTCAGAAGCCTGTGGTTTTCAATTAGAGGATGTGGTATTTGACTCTGATGGCTTTCAATTTTGGGGCACAGAGTTATACAAAATGGGAATCCCCCTCAATCCAGAATTAGCAAAAGGAAAATTCTCTAAGGAGACGCTGGATGAATTCCATAAAAAAGCCCTCCGGTATAACCAAGAGGGCAAAGGGGATCAGGTTTGTTTTTATCTGACGAAACCTGCTTAAATTCTGAATAGTGCGTCGAAGAAGCCCATGGTTTCTCCTTTCTTTTTAAAGATTAGCATGGGGAGCACATTGTTGACCATGACAAGTTTTTCGGCCACAGATCCAAGTAAAATTGCTGCAGACTTTGATTTTCCTCGGGAACCTAAAAGGATCATGTCTACTCCAAGTTCGTTCGCTTCATCCAGTAAGACCTTACCATCCCCCTGGTTATCATTTAGCACACAATGGCACTCTAGTTCGGGGTGGTTATGTCTACTGACAAATTTCTGAAAGTCTTTCTTGGCATTTTCTTTCATGATTTCGGCAAACTCCTCAAAGCTTTTACCGGTTTTGGAATAGCCATGGGGTACCGTATACATATGTACTGGAAGTAATTCTGCGTGAAGCTCATCAGAGATTCGTTCTCCAAATGAATAGATCATATGGTTATGTTCAGAAAAATCCGTTGGGATCATGATTTTCTTAGGAAGTCCAGGAGCTCTTTTTTCCTGAAGCATCAAGATGGAGCAAGGAGCTTTTTTAGCAATACCTTTTGCTAAGGAACCACTTCCATCTAAAGTTTCTTTTCTACCCATGATGATAAGATCCACATCTTTGATCTTGGCCCATCTCAAGAATGTGTCTAAAGGATGGTCTCCTTCTTCACAAAAAACTTCCATCTCCATGTTTTCAGGAAACTGATGATGGGTGAGTTTATCTTTAATCATAGCCTCTAAAGACTCATCTCCTGGAGCTAATAGATCTGGATAATTATCTAAAATTTCTTGAGGAATGGCTAAGTCTTTGGCTACATGAACAAAGTAACATTTATCGATCCCGAGGAATTTTAAGAAAACGATCGTTTTCTCAATTAAAATATCATCCATCTCAGTCAGATCGAGGCCAATCATGGCCTTAGAAAAATATTTCATAGTTATTGGGTGTTTATAATGTTCAATTTAAGGCTTTGAATGAGGAAAGCGAATAGTTTTTTTGATTTTAAGCATTACAAAGCAATTCAAGGTAAATTTGAGTGATGGCTAGATATCAAAAATATTTTTTGGCGCTTGTTCCGGAAGGAAAACTCCAGGATCAAGTGACTGAATTGAAGCTACTTTTAAAAGAGGAGTTTAATATAAAGTATGCGCTGAAGTCTCCCGCACATATTACTGTAAAGATGCCTTTTAGTTACAATGAACAAAAGGAAAATGTTCTTATCGGTCGATTAAAGGATTTTGTTCAAAATTACGACACCATGGAAATGGTCATAGGAGGAGTTAAGACTTTTGGAGATCGTGTCGTTTACCTAAACGTAGAAGCGGGGAAAGATTTATACCATTTTCAAAGTGAGTTAAAAACTTTTTGTAAGCGAGAGCTGAAGTTAGTCGATGAGCTTAGCGATAGAAATTATCATCCTCATATGACAGTGGCTTTTAAAGATTTAAAGAAACATCCTATACCAAATATTATTAAAGTATTGGAATCGAAAACAATTTCCGAAAAATTCGTTGTAAACCATCTTTTTCTGTTGATAAGGCAAAATGGAAGGTGGGAAATTTGTTCGAAAATGGAATTCAGGGGTTAAAAATTTATATAAATTGGATTTTTGGTGTAGAATCTGAAAAAAAGGAGCCATTTATAAAAAAAAGTAATAAATTATTTAATTCCGAAAAAAGTTAAAATAACAATATAATGTTTTGTTAAAAATCAGGATATGGAAATAAATCTCAGAATTAAATTGGGAATTTTTAGATAAAATTTCATTTCGAAGAAATTTTATATTGAGAAGTGATAACTAAACAATTTTTAGAACTATTTGATTTTTTTGAAAAACGATTTAAAAAGGATTTTATACCCAAAAAATCAAAATTTAAATACACCTTTTAACTTTTTAATTGATGTTTTATATCGAAAACGATTACAATAAAATCCCAACCTCTTAAAAAAAAAGTTTTTCTTCGAATTGCCATATTTAATTGCCTTTTAAGAGCAATGAAGGCAGGTTTTAGTTTTTTTTGAAATCAAAATTTCAATTGATATTCGCCGCACGATAGTTAAATAAACTAAATAATCAACCTATGAAGAAAGTTTTATTAGGCTTGGCGTTTACCCTTCTGACAGTGATGTCAGTTTTGGCGCAAAGCAAAACAATCACTGGTAGGGTAACTTCATCCGAGGAGCCCGATGGAGTGCCAGGAGCAAGTGTGGTAATCAAAGGAACCACGCAAGGAACAATTACAGATATTGATGGAACTTATTCCATCGAAGTACCAAGTGAAGCAAATGCTTTGGTGTTCAGTTTTGTAGGATATCTTACCAAAGAAATGCCTATCGGTTCTAATAGCGTGATCGATGTGGTCATGGATTTAGATGTTAAAGTTCTGAACGAGGTTGTAGTAGTTGGATACGGTACACAAGAGAGAAGAGAAATTACTGGTTCTGTAACTTCTATTGATAGCAAGTCTATTGAGAACTTGGTTTCCCCTTCTTTCGAATCACAATTAGCAGGTAGAGCACCAGGGGTGCAAATCACGACTCCATCTGGTATTTTGGGTGCTGCACCGATCATCAGAATCCGTGGGGTAAACTCAATTTCCTCTAGTGCAAGTCCATTGATCGTGATCGATGGTGTGCCAGTGGTAAGCAATGACCGTTCTGCTGTCAATGCTGCGAACCCATTATCAAACATTAACCCAGCTGACATTGCTTCATTCGAAGTATTGAAAGATGGATCTGCTTCTGCTATTTATGGTTCAAGAGCTGCAAACGGTGTGATCTTGATCACAACCAAAAGAGGTTCTACCGGTAAAGCAAAAGTTTCTTATAGCACTTCCATGGGTTTCAACGAGGAAGTTGACAGATTTGACTTATTGACAGGTGATGAGTGGGTGACTATTGCAAACGAAAAAAGATCGAATGCAAATCAGTCTTCTCTAGCAAATCCTGGTGTTAACACAGATTGGCAAGATTTGATTTTTAGAAAAGGATTTGCTCAGCAGCATAACCTTTCTATCGCAGGTGGATCTGAGGCTACCAAGTATTTTTTCTCTTTGGGTTATACTGATCAGGAATCTCCTGTAAGACCTAATGAATTGAGTAGATATTCTTTCAGAGCGAATGTGGATCACAATATTTCTAAAGCAGTAAGAGTTGGAACTTCTCTTTCTTATTCTTACACAGAAATTTTCGGCTTGAACAACGGCGCAAACTCACTTTCTGGTGCGATTTACAATGCCACTCGTTCATTGCCAAACGTTCCTATCTATGATGAGGAAAATGCTGCATTTGATGGATACAACGTTACAGCCAATGGTGCTACCACTGGTTTTGGTGCTAACCTTGCCGGTCCTGATAACAACATTCCTAACATCGGTTTTGTCCTTGACAATAACCTTTACAGAAGCCGTACACACCGAGTAATTGGTAATGCTTACGGTGAGGTAGACTTATTTACTGGTTTGACTGCAAGAACTCAAATTGGTATTGACTTGACTATGAACGATGACTTCCAATCCCTTGATCCTAGACATGGTGACGGAAGAAGTTCCAATGGTTCAGTTTATATGGCTTACAATCCAGCATTCCGTTGGAACTGGCAAAACACTTTGAATTATCAGACTGTAATTGGTGATGATCATAACTTGAACGTCACTGCAGGTTTAGAATATCAATTCACCAAATTATATGGCTTTAATGCTTCAGGAACTGATATCTCTGATAACTTCTATAGATTGAACAACATTATCTCTGGTTCTTATAACAACCAATTCTCTGGAGGATCTTATTCTGAAAGAGGTTTCGATTCTTACTTCGGTAGATTCAACTATAGCTACAAAGGAAAATACCTAGCTTCTTTCACTTTGAGAAACGATGGTATTTCTGACTTGGCTATTGAAAATCAAAGAGGTACGTTCTTCGGTGGATCAGTAGGATGGAGAGTTTCTGACGAAGCATTCTTCAACTCTGGATTGATTTCTGACTTTAAAGTAAGAGCGTCTTATGCGGAAGTTGGTAACACTGAAATCGGAACTTTCGCCGCTTACGGTGGATATAGCCCAGTTTTGGGTGGAGCTGGAGCAGGTATCGGATATGCTGCTATAGCAAATAATAACCTTCAGTGGGAAACTTCAAAGAAATTCAACGTTGGTTTGGACATGACAATCGGTCGTGTAACAATCGCTGCTGACTACTTCAAAAATGACATTGATGGTTTGATTTTGGATGCCCCAACAGCACTTTCTCTAGGTGTTCCAGGAAACAACATCAGCCAAAACATCGGTTCTATGACCAACTCTGGTTTGGAATTTAGAGCTTACGCAAATGTAATCAACAGAGGAAAATTCTCTTGGGATACTGACTTCAACATCACTTTCATCAAAAACGAAGTGAATGAATTGATTTCTCCATTAACTGGTACTTACAACAGAACGGAAGTAGGTAATCCAATTGCACAGCTTTATGGATACGAGTGGGCTGGTGTAAACTCAGCAAACGGAAACCCTATGTATGTGTCCGGTGATGTGATCGTTCAATACAACTTGTCACCAGGTAATCTTGGATACAAAGCTTACGATCCAGCAAATCCTGGAGATGTTTCTGTAACAGGTTCTGCACCAACTCAAGAGTACTTGGGCAACACGCTACCTAAGTGGCAAGGTGGATGGTCAAACAACTTTAAGTTTGGCAACTTTGACGCTGAAATCTTTACAAGATTCTCTGGTGGTAACTACATCATGAACGAATCAGTAAGAGGTCTTTTGGGTCAAGGTTTCTCCAATAACCACGCAAGCATCCTAAACAGATGGACTGAAAGTGGTCAGGAAACAGACGTTCCAAAGCTATACTCAGGTCAGGATCAAAACATGTGGCAAAACTCTGCTTCTAACTCTAGATTCGTTGAGAAAGGAGACTTTGTAAAAATCCAAAATATCGTGGTGGGTTACACTGTACCTACTTCAGCTTTACAAACTGCATTTAAAGGAGCGATCTCCAATGCTAGATTCTTCGCACAAGTACAGAATCCATTTATTTTCACTGGTTACTCTGGATTGGATCCAGAATCTAACTCGTACTCAGGTCAGTTGAGCTTCGGTGTGGATTGGAACGTAGCTCCAATCATTCGTACATACACTCTTGGCCTGAACGTAGGTTTCTAATTATTAAACCGAAAAAGAAGAATTACTATGAAAAAATTCACAATAAAAAATATCAAAATGGGCCTGGTAGCCCTTGCTGTAGCAGGATTTACCAGTGCTTGTGATGTAACAGAATTGACTCCAGCTAACTTGATTCCTGACTCTGAAGCGTTTACTACCGCTGCGAGAGTAGAGTCAGCAGTTCTTGGGGTTTATGAATCTGCACAAAGAGGATTCTACGGAGGCGCTGTACAAAGGGGGTATCCTTTTGGTGCTGCCAACGTGGAGCAAGGGGATATGCGAGGTGAAGATATGTACAACGATCAGTTGTTCTATGAAATTACTTATGTAGGCTCTTATAGCCCTAACTCTGCTAACAACTCAGGAATGTGGATCTCTCTTTATAGAATGATCAACCGCTTAAATATCATTTTGGACAACTTGGATGAGTCTGTTGCAAATGGTGTTTTGACTTCTGAGCAGGGTAACGAATACAAAGGAGAAATGCTTTTCTTAAGAGCTTTGGCTCACCATGAACTATTGGTTCACTTTGCTAGACCTTACTCTGATGATCCTTCTTCTATGGGTATTCCTTATAGAACATTCGGTATCGATGATGTGACGAAAGTTCCTGAAGGAGAAGCTGTAGGTAGAACTACTGTTGCAGAAGATTACACTCAATTATTAGCTGATTTGGATGCTGCTGAAGGATTCTTGCCAGAAGGTGGAACCTTCAGAGCTAATAAAGGTGCTGTGATTGCCTTGAAATCAAGAATAAAATTACATATGGGTGATTGGGCAGGTGTATTGACAGAATACAACAAACTTACTTCTAAGTATGAGGTGACTGCAAATCCTGCAACTCCATTTAGAGGTGGCGCGAGTACTGATAACATCTTCTCTTTTGTCAATTCTGCAGAAGCAAACCCAGGTGTTAACGGAGCTTTACCTTCTATGTATGGTAACCCTGATTTGGGAGCAAGAGGTTTGGTGAAAATCAGCCCTATCATCTGGACTTCTGATTTCTGGAATAAGGATGATTTGAGAAGAACTACCATGACGACAAGCAGTGCTACTGGTGTCTTCACAGATAAATATCAAGATGCTACCACTTACACAGATCCTAACGTCATCTTAAGATTTGCTGAAGTAGTATTAAATGCTGCAGAAGCAAATGCAAGAACGGGTAAATTAGATGTAGCTGTAACGCTATTGAACACTGTAAGAAGCCGAGCTTTGCCTGCATCTGTTCCTGCATATACAGTTGCTGGTTTAGGTAATGAAGATGGTGTTTTAACTGCAATCTGGAACGAAAGAAGAATTGAATTCTTGGCAGAAGGTAGAAGATGGCCAGATATCCACAGATTATCCGGTGAGGGTAAAATGGCTGGTGTTCCTTTGAAGGCTACATCTAGATCTATTACCAGCATTGATTTCTATACGGGTGCAGCGCCGATCCCTACTGATCACGCGATTCCTTATACAAGTAACCTATTTGTATGGCCAATTCCATTGGCTGAATTACAAACAAATAATACCGCTCCTATAGAGCAAAACCCAGGTTATTAATCCAATACCTGTTTTATCAAGTGTTTTTAAAATCCGGTCGAAAGGCCGGATTTTTTTGTTTTAATGTTATCTAGAGATCCAAGAGAGAAAAAAGTGAATAAAAAAAGAGACTCCAATTCCTTGGAGCCTCTTATACAATGACGATAGGTATCAACTAAACTTAAGAAAAGCCTTACTCTCCGTATGAGTTGCAAGACAAAACTGTGTCATTGCTCAATTAGATACTGAAATAGGGAAAGAAGGTTAGGAAGAACGCATCTTTTATGATTTTAGGTGAATCAGATTTCTTATCGGTAATATTTCAGGATTAACGACTAAAATCATAGAAATTCACTTTTGTTCGCTACTGAAACACTGTACGCTTATGAAGTTAGGCATGTCATAAAAAGTGTCATCTCCATAGTAAGCAGCCGCGCATCCCAGGTACTGGTAGCAGGTACTAATAATATTGTTTTTATGAGTTCGAGAATTCATCCAGAGAATCAAAACAGACCTAGCAAATGAAATATAGGTATGAGGCACAATCTCTTCCTTTCTTGATCTGGAAGCATAGGTAAAAACTCCTTTCGGGCCTGGAGGATTTACCCTACGACCATATTCATATTGAAGTCCATTACTGGAACTTATATTCTCAGCATAGCAATAAGGATCCATTCCCTCCAGTTTCATGCGGTCGGTTAGAAATTTTTTACCAGGCACCTTACTGTAATGGGAGTAAAAATCATATTTCACCATATCGTCTGCATGGTCTTTAGCCACTTTTTCTGCCGTAGGCAAATGTTTGAACAAAGGCAATCTGCGTTTTTGCCTCATTTCGTTGGTAACGTAAAAGATGGCTGCATGGAGAAGAGGCCTGTCGATGTGTTCGAAGTCGATGGGCTGATAAATAGCATCTAATTCGTAAAATTCGGCAATCGTATATCTTTCATAGTCTTTTTCAGACCAGTTTTGGGCAAATAGTAGAGAAGGTAAACAAAGAGATACTAGGGTTAGATAAACTCGAATCAAAGGGATTGCTATTTCTTGGTATATATTCAAACACGAAGAAATCGAGGAATTAGTATGAAGAAAATCTTCTTTTAAAACTGGAGGATTTCTTTTTCATGACCTTTCCTCAAAAGCAAACTTTTGGGACTCTTGCCGTCAACATAGATCTGCACAATATTTTGCTGGGTTTCATGCTCGGCGATGAGGATAGAATTTTCCACCTCAATGGAGTTTTCAAAGGGAGTTTGGGCCGACTCCAGGTAAAACCAAAAAGCCTCTTCCTCAATTTCGTAACCAATAATAGAAAGTTCAATTTCCTTGCCATTCACCTTGATATTTTGATGATCCAGCAAATATTTTTGGAATTGTTCGTCCAGCTGATCTTTGTTGCTGCTGTTCAAAACATCCACATGGGTTCCTAAATATTCCTCCATAGAAAGCTCCAGATCATCCCAAAAGATTTTTTGAGCAATTTCTAACTTTTGGCTATTCTCATTGTATCTGATTTCTGTCAGACTGATAAAAAATGGATGAGTGAAAGCCAACCATCCCCAAGAAATCAGGCATATGTAAAGATGTTGCATTTGGTAATAGTCTTTTGTCTTTTGTGGGAATAATCCTGTATAATTGCCGCTAATTTACTTCATAAGAAGTATTCTACCCTATGGATTCCTTTCAATTATATTTTCGTTTGGGTGTTCAACATATTTTGGACATTCAAGGTTACGATCACATCTTATTTGTATTGGCCCTTTGTGCGGTTTTCATTCCTAGAGACTGGAGAAAAATTCTTGTCTTGGTTACTGCATTTACAATTGGTCATTCACTGACTTTGGCTTTGGCCACTTTCAAGGTAATTCAAGTAAATACCGAATTGATTGAATTCCTAATTCCAGTTACGATTGCCATTACCTCATTTATTAGCTTGGTAAGACCTAAACCAGCTTCAGGAAAAGGCGTCACAATAAATTACATTTTCGCCTTGTTCTTTGGACTGATCCATGGGCTCGGCTTTTCCAATTATTTGAGGAGTTTATTGGGAAGGGAGATCTCCATTTGGAAGCCGCTATTGGCATTTAATTTAGGTCTGGAGCTTGGGCAAATCGTAATCGTAACGGCATTTTTGCTATTGACTTCTATCATGGTGGAAATGTCCAAAGTATCCCGAAAGGAATGGACATTGATAGTCTCTTCCTTTGTATTCGGCATTGCCCTCATGCTGATGTTAGAAATGAAATTTTGGTAAAATAACTACCCACAATGAATATGAATAAATTAGGATTAATAGCTTCCTTAGCTCTGTTGAGCGTGACCAGTGTTTTTGCTCAAAATAGATCTGAGCAAAACCATGCGGAGCGCTTTGAGCAGCTAGGGCCAATGCTTCGCACACCCAACGTGTACAGAACCGCATCTGGAGCTCCTGGCCATATGTATTGGCAGCAGCAAGCAAACTATGTGATCAATGTGGAATTGGATGACGAAAACCAATCCATCAAAGGATCTGAAAAAGTCACTTACATCAATAATTCACCTGACCAACTCACCTACCTATGGGTACAGTTGGAGGAAAACCAGCGTGGAGCGGATTCTCAGTCACCTAAGGTTGCTGAAAGTTCCATCAATAGGGGAATGACGCTTCGTTCCCTTCAAGGGATTATCTGGGCAAATGAGGACTATGGCTATAAAGTTTTGGAAGTAAAAGATGCCAAAGGAAATCCACTTCCAGTGACAGTGAATAATACCATGATGAGAATTGATTTGCCAACTCCTCTGAAAGCTGGTGATTCATTTACTTTCGGTGTGGACTGGTCTTTCAATATCACGAATAGAGTAGGATATATCTCGGGTCGTCCGGGTTATGAATATTTCGAAGAAGATGGAAACTACCTGTACACCATGGCTGAGTGGTTCCCAAGAATGGCCGTTTACTCGGATTTCGAAGGATGGCAAAACAAGCAATTCCTAGGTAGAGGAGAGTTTGCTTTGGTATTTGGAAATTACGAAGTGAATATTACCGTTCCTGCGGACCATATGGTTGGAGCAACGGGCGTGTTACAAAACCCAAACCAGGTGCTTTCCTCTACAGAATTGGATCGATGGAACAAAGCAAAGCAGACTTATGATGCTCCTGTCGTGATCAGAACGCAAGAAGAAGCTACGGAATTGGAAAAAGGAAAATCCACTGAGAAGAAGACCTGGAAGTTCAAAGCTGAGAATGTAAGAGATTTTGCCTGGACTTCTTCCCGTAAGTTTATCTGGGATGCCATGGCTGTGAAGCAAGGCGGAAAAGATGTGATGGCGATGTCTTATTATGGCAAGGAAGCCAATCCACTTTGGGGTCAATATTCTACTCGCGTAGTGGCTCATACCATCAAATCTTACTCCAGCCATACCTTCGATTACCCTTATCCAACAGCGATCTCCGTGGAGGCTGCGAATGGAATGGAGTATCCAATGATCTGTTTCAACTATGGTCGTCCTGATTCGGATGGTACTTATTCTGAAGCGGTGAAAAACGGAATGATCGGAGTGATTATCCACGAAGTGGGACACAACTTCTTCCCGATGATTGTTAACTCTGACGAACGTCAGTGGACTTGGATGGATGAAGGCTTGAATACCTTTATGCAATACATGGCTGAGCAGGAGTGGGATCGTAATTTCCCTTCCAGAAGAGGTCCAGCTCATAAAATCGTTCCTTACATGAGAAGCGAGAAAAACACCTTGGAGCCGATCATGACCAACTCTGAAAACATTGTACAGTTCGGTCCAAATGCTTATGCAAAGCCTGCAACTGCCTTGAACATCCTGAGAGAGACTGTGATGGGCCGTGAGCTATTCGATTATGCTTTCAAAGAATATGCAAGGAGATGGATGTTTAAGCACCCTACTCCGGACGATTTATTCAGAACCTTGGAAGATGCTTCAGCAGTGGATTTGGATTGGTTCTGGAGAGGATGGTTCTATGGTACTGAGCCCGTGGATATCTCCATTGAAAATGTCGCTTGGTATAAGTTAGATCAGCGAACTCCTGCCGAGAGAGCTGCAGATGCAAAAGCAGCAGCAGAATATGAGGAAACAAATGTTTCTAAAACGGCAAACATGAAAGATGTTCCTGAGACAGTGATCGAAGCAGACCCTGCTACCAGAGATTTCTATACGACCTACAATCCATTTGAGGTAACTCCTTCAGACGAGGAAGCTTATAAGAATTTCATGGCGAGCCTTTCTCCAGAAGAGAAGGAGTTGTTGAATTCGAATATGAATTTTTATGAAATCAACTTCAAAAACGTGGGTGGATTGGTGATGCCGATTATTCTGGAATGGCAGTATACAGATGGAACTACAGAAATTGATAGAATCCCTGCAGAAATCTGGAGAATGAATGAAACAGAAGTGACGAAGGTATTTGCCAAGGAAAAAGAGGTGAAGCAAATCGTCTTGGATCCATTCAGAGAAACAGCTGATATCGACGAGAGCAGTAACTACTGGCCAAGACAATACCAGCCGACCCGATTTGAGTTGTATAAAAATTCCGGAGCTGCAAGAGGAACTTCTACTGGAAGCAACCCAATGAAGAGAGCAAAGAACAACTAAGATTTTGAACAAATACTAGAAAAGCCGGCGAGAGTCGGCTTTTTTTGTTTTAGGGCTTATAGCCCGGAAGGAGACGAAGAAATTTTAACTGCTAAATCAATTGTTCTTTGTTCTAGCATTCCAATTAAAAAAAATGAACAGCTTGAATTATCAAAGCCTTAAAAACCATATTCATATTTAGTTTGATTCAATCAATTGAGAGCCCTCAAGAATATATTTTTTTGATTTTTTTGACCAATACTTATTTGTTCCATCTTCTTTAATCCGAACTTCAAATTGGTAAATGTTGTAATTAGGTAATTCCAAAAAATTACAGCCCAAAGAAACTGTTCTGTTGTTTATAAGATCTATTTTTCTTGGTGCCCAATTATCTTCATACCAATTTGTTTTAATAGAGTCAGTAATGATTCTACATTCTATTCTTTCTAAATGAATGGTTTTTCTGGTTTTTTTCTTAACAGTTGATTCAACACTAAAGTAAACCTTGTCTCTAGGTACATTATAATTTGCTGACCTTGAAAGAATTGAAACCTTAATAATTTCGATTTTTATCTTTGAAAAATATTCTAGGTAAAATTTTCTTAGCTGAATTAAGGCAGTTGGAGTAAAAACTGCTCCAATAATTGACCAAAATGGATTTTGACAAATGAATTGACTTATCCAATTGAAAAATTCTTTTAATTCCATGCTGAAAAATACAAAGGAAGAATGAATTCAAGCACCTAAAGCTTGATAAACTCGAAACAAGATCCGAATATTTTTAACCTTCATAAATACTTCCTTTATCCAAATTCTGTTAGCGGAATAGGTCCTTTTCTTATTCCATAGAAATCTCCGGCACTACTATTCAAATATTCCTCTTCCTTATCTACAATGCCTGCTCTGACCGGCTTTTGTTTTCCTGTGTTTGCTTAACTCCTAATTTTTGGAGAGAGCTTTGCACTTATTATTGAGTCTATTCAAATCCTACATCTAAAAACTGAAAAAGAAGGAAATGGAAAAGCTTCAACTTAGAATTTTATTTTTGATTTTATTTCTCACTTCACCTCATTTGGTCAAATCCCAATTTCGACTCAATTTGGAGTCAGGAGCGGCTTTTTCGCAGTATAATGACGTTCGAGTCCCTAATGGAGATTCTAATGCAGGAACGCTTTTTTCCCTGCAGGATGATTTCAAAACCCAGCCAACTGCTTTTTTTAGACTGGAAATGAGTTACCTGATTAATGATAAGCATACCATTGAATTGACCGCAGCACCCTTGCAGATTGGGTATCAGGATTCACAGCTTGAGGAAATTAATTTCGCCGAAATCCTATTTTCTGGAGAAGGAATTGATGGTACCTATCAGTTTAATACCTATCGGGCCAGTTATAGATATCGCTTAGTGGACAATGATCAATGGATCTTGGATTTGGGAGCTACCATTTTGGCTAGGGATGCTCGCATTGCACTTACGCAAGGTGAGTTGCAGGCAGAGGATACAGACTTGGGTTTTGTGCCATTAGTTAGCTTTAATCTGAATTATACTCCAAAAGACAAACTTTCTTTAGTGCTTAAAGGTGATGCTTTAGTAGGTCCTCAAGGGAGGGCAGAGGATATTTTCGCAGGAATTCAGTATCCGGTATGGAAACCAGGCCTTCAGCTCAAAGCAGGCTATAGACTAATCGAAGGCGGAGCTGATGTTGATCAGGTTTATAATTTTGCCTACATCCATTTTGCAAGTGTTGGTTTAGTTTATGATTTTTCTTTCAATTAATAGGCTCTTCCAATTCTGAAGACATGGTTTGTTAGATAGGTTTTTCATTTTTTGGTTAAGGTGAGAATGTAAGCTGGATTCTTAAATTTCTCTTAGAATTCCACAAACAGGACACTTCAATAAGAAGTTTACCTTAGATTAGACTCTAGTTACCCATTCATAACCTAAAACCTAGAAAATGAAACAATTTAAAACATTGTCTTTAGGACTTCTCGCACTTTGCTTAATGTTCAGCTCAAGCTTGATGGCTCAAAAGAGAGACATTTATGAGCTTAAAACCTATCATATTGAAACTCCCGAGCAAGAAGCCATGCTGGATAGCTATCTGGAAAAAGCATTTATTCCAGCTGCCCATCGCCATGGGGTGGCAAAAGTCGGTGTGTTTAAACCAATAGCTTCGCAACCCGATGCTGGTCAAAAAGTATATGTTTTCATTCCGTTTAAATCCTTGAGTGAATTTGAAGCATTCGAAGGAAAGCTGTTAAAAGATCAGACATATTTAAAAGACGGAGATGCATATATCCATGCAGCATTTGACAATCCTCCTTATAAAAGAATAGAAACTTCGATTTTACGTGGGATGTCCGAGCATCCAAAGTTTGCAGAGTCAAATTTGACCAATCCTAAGAATGAAAGAGTGTATGAATTACGTAGCTATGAAGCTGCTACTGAACAGCTATATCGGCAGAAGGTAAAGATGTTTAATTCAGGGGAGATGGATATTTTTGAGAAGTTGAATTGCAGTCCTATTTTCTATGGAGAGACGATTGCTGGCGCCAATATGCCGAATTTGATGTACATGACTACCCATGAAAATATGGAGATCAGAGATGAGCATTGGAACCAGTTTAGAGCTGATCCTGACTGGGCTGGAATGAAAGATCTGCCGGAATACCAAAATACCGTTTCCCGAAACGACACGAGGTTATTATATCCGACAAACTATTCAGACTTATAATTGAAAAGCCGACGAGAGTCGGCTTTTTTTATGAATTGATTTTTCTTGCAATCTTCTCAAAAACCTTGACCCCAGTTTCTATCAACTCATCAGGAAAATCATAGGTGGGTTCGTGCAGTTGTGGACATTTTTCGCCAGATCCCAATCCAAATAAATAGGAAGGACAAGTTTGACTGAACAAACCAAAATCCTCTGACCAGCGGAATGGTTCTGCTTTTTGTGAAATGTCCATTCCAAGATCTTCCACCGCAGTTTCAGCGATTTCTGCTGCATTCGAATCATTTTTGGAGACAGCAAATGCTTCTAAATAACTGATCTCAAATTTTAACCCCTCATGGGTGGCTACTCTTTCCACTTCCTTCTCAATTTTTTCTAGCAAGGAATCCAACTCTTCCTGATCAAAAGCCCGAATCGTTAAACTCAGACTTCCTTTTCCAGCACTAGTTCCAAATGCAAGACTACCGATTTCGGAGTGGATGACAGTGACCAAAGCAAAACCGTTGAGCTGATCCGGGAATTTTGGAAGTGTCTGAATTAATTGAGCGATCGCAAAAGCAGGATTGATCCCTGCATCCGGATGGGCTGCATGGGAGGTTTTGCCAGTCAGCCTAATGGTCATTCCTGTACTTCCAGCTGCGAAAGTTCCTTTTCTGATAACAATTTGGTGAAGTGGAAACCCAGGGAGATTGTGAAGAGCAAAAGCGAAATCAGGTTTGATTTTTTCATAAGAAGGATCGTCCATAATCCGTCGGGCTCCTTCTCCGGTTTCCTCTGCAGGTTGGAAGAGTAGAATTACTTCACCTTTTTCTGGCCTCTTTTCTGCAATTTTTTCTCCTAATCCACATATAATGGTCATATGACCATCATGCCCGCACAAATGAGCCTTGCCATCTACTGTACTTTTGTAGGAAGGATTGCCGGTTTCCTGGATAGGTAGTGCATCCAGCTCAGCCCTGAAGAGGGTTCGTGGACCGGGATATTTTCCTTTAAAAATAAATGCCAGACCCGATCCCCCAAGATTTTCAATGATTTCATCTGGGTTTAATTTTGAAATGAAAGAAAGGATTTTGGATGCAGTTTTTTCTTCTTCTCCTGCTATTTCGGGGGATTGATGTAGTTCTTGACGGAAGGATGTCAGTTGGTTTATTGACATTAATTAAATCGAAATTATTAAATATTAGATTCAAAGTTACAAATCCATTTTCAAAATGGATCCGCCAATATAAATGAGGTATACACATAAAAGTAATTTTTTGAAAATAAGATGTGACCCCGACGGGGTCAGGTGATAGGTTTAGATCCTGTTTTATAGACATTTGATCTCTCCGAGATCTTATAATAACGTCCAGCCAATTTTCGAAATGCATTGATTTCCCATTGATCAAATTTTTAAACAAATCATGAATTGGTCTTGATCCCGAAGGGATCGAATGATCAAAGGTTAAGATATTAATAGTGAGCCCTGACTTTTACCGAGTCAGGTGACAGGTTTAGATCATGTTTTATGACATTTGATCTCTCCGGGAATTTAGAATTACAACCAGCCGATTCACGAGATGCATTGATTTCCGATTGATCAAATTTTTAAACAAAATCATGAATTGGTATTGATCCCGAAGGGATCGAATGGTCAAAGGATAAGATATTAATAATGAGCCCTGACTTTTACCGAGTCAGTTGATAGGTTTAGATCATTTTTTTTGACATTTGATCTCTCCGGGAATTTAGAATTACAACCAGCCAATTTTCGAAATGCATTGATTTCCCTTCGATCTAGTTTTTAAACAAAATCATCAACTGGTCTTGATCCCGAAGGGATCGAATGAATATAGGATTAAATATTCACGATGGTGTTCGACCCCTTAGGGGTCGAATTTTGATCTTCAAACCAAATGCTATAAATATCTGATCTCTCTGAGATCTAATTTGAAGTCAAAAAAGAATTCGATTTTAATCCTGAAGGGATCAAATCTTTATAGAATAATTGATTATAAAAAAGATCTGACCCCATCGGGGTCGAATAATAATCGGTTGGGTTCTATTCTATCCATTCAAAAAGATATTCATCTTTGAATTTAATTTCATAATGCTTTAAAAATGAAATGTATTCCTCTCTAAAACTTTTCTTTTGATGATGTTTCTTTTGGTTTTCTATATAGGAGATGATGTTTGGTAGAGAAGATTGTGTGTAGGAAAAGGCTCCAAAACCAGCTTGCCATCTAAAACTTTTCTGTGCAAAGCCTCTTTCATTAATCCAATTTGTAGATGATTTTTTTATTTCTCGGACTAAATCTGATAGCCTACACGACGCCCTCATTCCAATTAATATATGAATATGATCTTCCATGCCATTTATTGCAATGAGTTTTTGATCTTTATTGGTAATGATCCCGGAAATATATTTATACAATTCTTCTTCCCAGATTTTTGATATTAGAGTATTCCGGTTTTTTACGGCAAAAATAATTTGGATATAAATCTGAGAAAATGTGCCAGGGTCATTCATAAGCCTAAAATCTCTAAAATTAAACAATTTAATAGTTAATATAACTATACTTTATTTAGCAAAAGTCTTGAAGCACTTGAAATCATTTTGGATTTTTTTCACTTCTTAAGTGATTGATTTTCTTTTGGAACCATTTTTGCCAAAAAAATCTATTAGAAGGGAGGAACTTTTCACTCTCTCTTCGCTATTTTAGAACATCACTTTAACCCTTAAAAGAGAATTTTTATGAGCGAAGTACAACAGAAAGAGTTACAAGATCAAATTTCAGATTTGAAAAGCAAGCTTACTGGAGACATGTTTGCAGACATGGAAGTAAGAGATCAAATTCACAATTTAGAAATGAAATTGAATGGTGTGAAACCTATGGATTCCAGCATTGATTGCATTGGTTGCGGAAGTTAAGATCCGAAAATATTGTCACGATACTTTATCATTTATAAGCCCTTTGGGGTGTTGAGTCAATTTTCAGGAGAGGGGCAGACGTTGGCCTCTCTTTTTGATTTTCCAAAAGAGGTATATCCTGTCGGTAGATTGGATAAAGACTCCGAAGGACTATTACTGATTACAGACGATAAATGGCTCAATCACCATTTGCTGAACCCAAGTTTTGGGCATCAACGCACCTATTGGGCCCAAGTGGAGGGGATTCCAACACCAGAATCCTTAAAAGCTTTGGGAAATGGAGTTAAAATAAAAGTGGATGGTAAAGAGTATTTGACAAAGCCCTCTATAGCAAAGTTACTTTCTGAATCCCCAGAGTTGCCTGATAGAGATCCTCCGATCCGTTATAGAAAAAATGTTCCAGACAGCTGGATTGAGTTGACCTTGATTGAAGGGAAAAACAGGCAGGTCAGAAAAATGACCGCTGCTGTAGGCTTTCCAACACTTCGATTGGCAAGGAAATCCATGGAGAAAATCAATATTATAGGATTTAAAGTGGGAGAGGTTCAGGAGCTCGATCGAGAGACTGTATATCATCAGCTAGGACTGACCGGCTTTAAAGAGTCAGCAAAGAATTTTCAGAAAAGACCCAAAAGGTCTTAAAAAATCCTAAATTTCCTTTCCACACGAGGCTTTACCGCTTCTAAGATTTAAGATTGTCCTTTGGGACTTTTTACGTTATTTTAGTCCCGTAGCAGAGTTATAAAATCCTTATCCATGCATCAGGAAAAAATTCAAGAAGTAATACAGGAAGTAAAAAAGGTAGTCGTAGGCCAAGACCGTATGGTCAATCGCTTATTGATAGGCTTATTTACTAATGGACATATATTATTAGAAGGTGTACCAGGTTTGGCAAAAACCTTGACGGTAAACACACTTGCCAAAGTTTTACACCTGGATTTTAATAGAATTCAATTTACCCCGGATTTGCTTCCGGCTGATTTGATCGGTACGATGATCTATAATCAGCATTCTGGAGACTTTGAAGTAAAGAAAGGTCCTATATTTTCCAATTTGATTCTTGCTGATGAGGTCAACCGGTCTCCAGCAAAAGTGCAGTCCGCATTATTGGAAGCCATGCAAGAAAAGCAGGTGACTATTGGTGAGACTACTTTCCAGTTGGACAGACCTTTTTTGGTTTTGGCTACTCAGAACCCAGTAGATCAGGAAGGAACTTATCCTCTACCAGAAGCACAGGTTGATAGATTTATGATGAAGGTTCATATAGACTATCCAAGCAAAGCAGATGAGATGGAGGTCATGCGTAGAATGGCAAATATGTCATTTAGCGATGAAGTTAATGCGGTCTTGTCTAAACAGGATGTTTTTGACATTCGCAGTCAGATCAATGCAGTGAAAATAGCTGAGCCTCTAGAAAATTATATCATTGAACTGGTTTTTGCTACGCGATTCCCTAAAGAGTACGGGTTACATAATGAAGCCAAGTATATCATGTTTGGGGTATCTCCTCGAGCCAGTATCAATTTAAACCTTGCTTCCAAGGCGGTTGCCTTTATGGACGGGAGAGATTATGTGTTGCCAGAGGATATTAAGGAAATTGCTGAAGATGTCTTAAACCATAGAATTATCCTGAATTATGAAGCAGAAGCTGATGGGATAAATACAAGAGACCTTATAAAAATACTAATGGAAAAGGTGCCGATTAATAAGTCGGTAACAATTTAATAATACTAGAACCTGTTTATCTGGGCTTCCTGCATAGGAAGCCTTTTTTTATGCTAGAATTATTAATTGAATATTAATTCGGGTTCATTTTTTTAAAAAAAGCATAATTCGAAAAATTCTTTTGAGCTGATTAATTGGAGCAGTTTTGCATCATCAAAGTTGACAAAACCACAATTCAATTAAATAACTCAATGAAAAAGTTAAACTCTTTATTCTTCGCTTTTGCAGCAATTGTGATCGGATTCACAAGCTGTATAGAAGGAAATGACAAACCTACCCCAAACCCAGGGCCAGAAGAAAATGATGATGTATTGGTTACTTCAAACATCTCTTCAAATACTACTTGGGAGACAGGAAAGACTTACATCCTAGGAGGAAGAATTTCAGTTACTTCTGGAAACACGCTTACAATTCAGCCAGGAGTTGTTGTAAAAGGTGAAGTTGGTACTGGATCAAATGCAACTGCATTAATCATTGCAAGAGGAGCTAAAATTGATGCGCAGGGAACAGCATCTTCTCCGATTATTTTTACGACTGTAGCCGATGAAATCGAACCAGGACAAATTGTATCTCCAAACTTGGAACCAAACCTATCAGGTCTTTGGGGAGGATTAATCGTCCTCGGTAATGCAAAAGGGTCTTTTGCTGGTGATGTTACAGAAATTCAAATTGAAGGTATTCCACCATCCGATACTAATGGACTTTACGGTGGTTCTGATGATGAAGACAACTCCGGTGTATTGAAGTATATCTCTATCCGTCATGGTGGCGCTAATATCGGTGAAGGAAACGAAATCAACGGATTGACTTTAGGAGGCGTTGGTTCTCAAACTGTAATCGAAAATGTTGAAGTTATTGGAAATCAAGATGATGGTATCGAATGGTTTGGTGGAACTGTAAACGTTAAGAATGCTCTCATCTGGAATGCTGGAGATGATGCTTTGGATACTGACCAAGCTTGGGCTGGTACGCTAGATAACTTCATCGTGATCACTGGAGGTGAGACTGACCACGCGCTTGAAATCGACGGTCCTGAAGGATCTTATAATGCTGGTCATACTTTAAAGAATGGTTCTATCAAAGGAAATGATGTTTCAGAATTTGGAGACTTCAGAGATGGAGCTAGAGGTACTTTCGAAAACATTTACTTCTTCGGATTTGCAGATCCTACTACTACTGATGGTAGAGGTGATCTTTCACTTAGCGGTGACAAGACTTTGGCAACTTTCGCTGATGGGTCTTTAAAGTTCATGAACCTTGAAGCTACTCTTGCTGAAGGCGTAGATCTAGAAACAGTATTCAAAGCTGGAACAGTTGATTATGCTACTGCAGTTGCTGCCGGTGCTAACACTGTTGGAGCTGACAAATCAGTATTTACTGCTTGGTCTTGGGCTGAAGTAGCTGGAGAACTAGCTGATTTCTAATATCAAACAAAACTCTTAGAAAAGGGAAGAAAGAGCTTGCAAGGTGACTTTCTTCCCTCTTCTAAATCAAGATAATATCTAATTGCTGTATGAAAAATAAAGCTACAAACTCGTTCATGTCACGAACCATTCTTGTTCTTGTTATTCTGGTTTTGGCCCAGATATTTGCAGGATTCGCTTTTGCGCAGAAAGGAACCATTCGTGGGACAATCTTTGAAGAAGGTTCTGGTGAACCACTCTTTGGAGTATCAGTACTTGTTAAAGAAACTTCAACTGGGGCAGTGACTGATTTCGATGGAAAATTCGAAATTCAAGTTGAGCCAGGTACTTATTCAATCTCCATTTCTTATATCTCTTATTCGACAGTTGAATTAACTGGAGTAGAGGTGAAGTCTGGAGCAGTTAATGTATTAAATGAAATCTCCATGGCTGAAGAAGCTTCAGAATTGGAGACCGTAACTATTGCCGCAGCGGCGATCAGAACTACAGAGTCAGCCTTGATGTCTGTAAAAAGAAATGCTGCCAACCTGATGGATGGTATTTCAGCCAGTGCATTCCGTCAAATTGGTGATGGAGATGCGGCTTCTGCTGTCAAGCGAGTGACAGGTGTATCTATTGAAGGTGGAAAATATATCTACGTTCGTGGTTTGGGAGACCGATATACCAAAACCGTATTGAATGGTGTGGATATCCCTGGATTGGATCCAGATAGAAACTCTATCCAGATGGATATTTTCCCAACGAATGTGATCGATAATATTATCGTATCAAAGTCATTTACAGCTGATCTTCCGGCTGATTTCACAGGTGGAGTTGTGGATATCGAAACCAAAGACTTCCCTGAAGAAGAATCTATGAAATTAAGCCTTAGTGGAGGTATTAACCCATCTATGCACTTTAATTCAAATTACTTGAAGTACGATGGTGGGTCTACAGACTTTTTGGGATTTGATGATGGAACTCGTGCAATTCCAACAGATGGTAGAACTGATATCCCTCAATATGGAGATGCAATCGGAAATCCAAATGGACCAAAAGGGTTGGAATATCAGCAGATTTTAGGTGATTTTAATAAGACACTTGGAGGTTATAGATCCAACAGCTTAATGGATATGGGCTTGAGTTTCTCCTTGGGAAATCAAATCGCAAGATCTAAAGCTACTTGGGGATACAACTTTGCCTTTACTTATAAAAATGAGACCGAATTCTACCAGGATGCTGAGTTTAACCTTTTTGCAAAGCCAAGAGAGGCTAGCGCTACTGAGTTGGAAGCACTTGAAAGACAAAAAGGTGATTATGGTGTGAACAATGTCTTGCTGGGTGGTTTGGCTGGAATTGCTTTGAAAACAGACAATTCCAAGTACAAGCTAAACTTGATGCACTTGCAAAATGGTGAGTCCAAAGCAGGGGAATTTGACTTTGTCAACACTAACTTGGGAGCAAACTTTACTGCAAAGCAGTATAACCTTGAGTATAGCCAAAGAGCTTTGAGTAGCATCATGCTTGGAGGTACTCATTACTTCAATGGAAGAAACTGGGAAGTAAATTGGAAATTGGCCCCTACAAGATCTACAATCCAGGATCCAGACATCAGATTTACAAGATTCAGAGTTCCTGAAAATACAGTTTCTACTGAAGTTGGATTGCCAGCAAGAATCTGGAGAAACCTAGAAGAGTATAGTATGGTAGGTAAGCTTGACTTGACAAGAAACCTTTCTCTTTTCCAAAGAGACTCTAAGTTGAAATTTGGCGGAAACTATGTATTCAAATACAGAGATTTCGATATCCAAAGCTTCCAGTTTGCCACAGGGGATACCGAGTTAAATGGAGACCCAAATGAGATTCTTTTGGATGAGAATTTATTCTCTGCAGACAATAGAAATGGAGTACGATATAATGCGGATTTTATTCCGATCAACCCTAATAAATACGAGTCTATCGCAACGAATATGGGTGGATACGCTTCTTTAGAAGCAAATCCAGCTAGCAATCTAAAAGCGATCGTAGGTTTGAGAGTGGAGAAATTCAATCAATACTATACTGGAACCAACCAGACAGGTACAATCGACTATGATTTGGTTACCATGTTGGATGATTTAGATTTCTTCCCTACCGTAAACTTGATCTACAACCTGGCTGAAAAGCAAAACTTGAGATTCTCGGCTTCCAGAACGATTGCTAGACCTTCTTTCAAAGAATTGTCTTATGCGGAGATTTTGGATCCTATTACGGGTAGAACATTTATTGGTGGTCTTTATCCAGAAACTACAAACGGTGGATCAGAAGTTCTTTGGGATGGAAACTTGGTTTCTACAAGAATCAACAACTTTGACTTAAGATGGGAAGCTTTCCAAGACAGAGGTCAAATGTTCTCTGTAAGTGCATTCTACAAATCATTTGATAAGCCAATCGAAATGGTTCAGTTCCTTTCTGATCCAGGTACTTTCCAGCCAAGAAACGTTGGTAATGGTTCAGTAGCAGGTCTGGAATTTGAATTCAGAAAGTCTTTGAAATTCATTGCTCCAAAGCTTGAAAACTTCAACTGGAATACGAATGTGACTGTGACTAAGTCTCAGATTAAAATGTCTGAGTCAGAATACAGATCTAGAGTATTGACAGCTAGAGAAGGACAGGAAATCAAAGACACAAGAGATATGGCCGGTCAAGCTCCTTATATTATCAATACAGGTTTGAGCTACCAGTCTTTCGTGAATGGTTTAGAAGCGGGACTATTTTATAACGTACAAGGTTCAACCTTGAATTATGTAGGATTTGGTAACAGAACAGATACTTATACTGTACCATTCCATAGCTTAAATTTGAACTTAAATAAGACTTTTGGAGCTGATGAGCGTATTCAAGCAGGAATCGGTGTTCAGAACCTATTGAATGACAAAAAAGAAATGGTATTTAAGTCTTACGAGGCGCAGGATCAAATCTTCACAAGATTGTCTCCTGGAACAAAAATTACAATGAGAGTAGGTTTCTCATTCTAAGAAACATCACCACAATGAAATGATGAGGGCTCCAATTGGAGCCCTTTTCTTGTTTTTAAGCTGTAATCAAATTTCTAATAATGGATTAATAATCAAGTCAATCGCTTGATGATAGGCTCATTTTCAGGAAAACTTTTCAAAAGAGTGTCAGCATCAAATAATTCAAAATCCTCAAAATCAAACCCGGGGGCTACTACACAGGAAACTAAGGCATAGCTGTCTTTGGTATCAACCGTGCTTCCGAATATTGTATTCGCTTTGACAACTTGCTGAGGGAAGTTCCCAAGGGAGTCCACGGGTCCCAAACAAATTTTTTCATGCCCTTTTTCACTCAGTAAGTGAATAGTTAAAGAATCTCCTTCATGCCAAAACCAGTGCTCATCACTTTTGATGCGATGAAACTTTGAGATGTTTTCCGAAGTCAATAAGAAGTAGATAACTGTGCATAGGTTTCTTGGACCTGGCTCTGTATTAACGCTTTGTGAAGAACGGTAAGTCTCCTTATAATACCCTCCCTCAGGATGGGGTAGGAGTTGAAGTTGATTTACCAGTTCTTTAACGCGATCTATCATTTTACCGAAGGGTATTTATCTTCAAGGATTTTAACGATTCTTTCGGCGGTTTTTCCATCCCAAAGAGGGATTCCTTTATATTTCTTCCAATCGCCACTCATGATTTTATCGAGGTAGGGCTTTAATTTTTCTGGATTGGTTCCTACCAATTCATTGGTGCCGAGATCGATGGTCTCTGGCCTTTCGGTATTATCCCGAAGCGTGATGCAAGGTACATTCATCACTGAAGCCTCCTCTGTAATCCCTCCAGAATCTGTAATGACTCCTTTTGCGTTTTTCACCAAATAATTGAACTCCAAATAACCCAATGGTTCTACCATATTTAGATTTGGAGCTTCAATACCGATTGCCTGAAGATTTTTGGCAGTTCTGGGGTGAACAGGAAAGATGATTGGTAATCCTTTCGTGCCATCCAGAATGGCATCAATCATGGCTTTTAACTTATGCTCCTGATCCACATTAGCTGGCCTGTGCATGGTCATGACGAAGTAGTTTCCAGCTTCCAATTGGTCGAAAATAGCACCTTCTGGTTTTTGAAATTTTGGCATTTGTGCCAAAAGGGTATCAATCATTGTATTGCCTACAAAATGGATTTTATCCTCTGAAAACCCTGAGTTTCTTAAGTTCTGATTGGCAATTTCTGAAGTAGTAAAAAAGTGGTCTGTGATGGAGTCAGTTACCATTCTGTTGATCTCTTCTGGCATACCTAAATCGCCGGAACGAATACCTCCTTCTACATGGGCTACATCGATTTGAAGTTTTTTTGCGGCAATGGAGCAGGAAAGGGTGCTGGTGACATCTCCCACAACTAGGACTAAATCTGGACGATTTTCCATGAGCTCTTTTTCAAAAGCTACCATGATTGCAGCAGTTTGCTCCGCTTGAGTACCTCCTCCGGCACCTAGATTGGCGTGGGGCTGAGGTATATCTAATTGCTCAAAGAAATCCCCGGACATTTTTTTATCATAATGCTGTCCTGTGTGGATAAGTCGAAAACTTACTCCAGATTTTTCTTTCTGCAATTTTTGAATTTCATGAATAATCGGGGCGATTTTCATGAAATTCGGTCTAGCTCCTGCAACAATGGTGAAATTGCCCATAAGTAGATATCTAAATTTTCTCAAAAATAAAGATTACTTATTGCTATGCCTTAGAAAATTAGGAAAGATTGAGTAATCCTCATTTGGCTGGTTTTTTGTTTCTTTGTGGCATAAGTTTTTAACTGCAAACTATTATTCATGACATTTCGAACTTGGTTAAAGGGTTGGGTTATATTCCCATCCTTAATCTTCCTGGGTTTTCTTTCATCTTGCACTGATACTTTAGAAGCTGAATCTGTTGTTTACTCCAATGATTTTTCTGATTTGAATTTGGCTGGATTTGAGAATGGGAGATTGTTTATTTTTGAAGATGATACTGTCGCAGGATATTACCATAATGAAGAAATTGCGGTGAATGTAAGCGATATGCCATCTCATAATCTGTTAAAAGTTACCTTGGAAATCATCGTTCATGATAGTTGGGATGGAAATCCTGATGATGGAGAAGGAGGCCCAGATTATTGGTTTTTCGGAATAGATAACCAAGAGGTTTTTCGCACGACTTTCTCGAATTCACCCTGTGTTTCCACCTACTGTCTATATCAATCCTATCCAGACGGATATTTTCGCCAAAACACTCCTAAATCAGGTGCTATTCAAACCAACTTACCTGGACTTTGCCTTTTTGGAGCGAGTAATAATTATAGTACAAAATATAGCATCTCTAAAATCGTAGAGCATAGCAACCCCAATGTTAGAATCTATGTGAATTCTGATTTAACAGCGGATAATTCGCCGGATCCAATATGTGACGAATCCTGGTCCTTAGCCAAAGTGGAAATTACAGCTCTTACATTAAATTAAGCCCTGATGAAAAGTATTAATACCAACAGATTTATCATCTTGACTTTTGGGCTGTTATTTTGGTCTTCACTTGCCATAGCTCAAACAGTGCCAATTGGAATGCCTTTGCTGGATCAATATATCAGAAGAGCCCAGCTTTTAGGAAATGTGGATTCCAGCAGTTCTTTTATGATTCGACCAATTTATCCAACTGAGGCTTTTGGAATTGAAAATGGGTTCGATTTGGACGATTCAGTAGTGGATACAGATATATCCAGAGTTCACCAATATTTCGGAAAGGATAATAAAGGAAAATTTCTCTTGCTCCCAGGAGTAGTTAAAACTCAATTTAATTCTACTTATGCTTTTGGTGTAAATGACGGAGCTTTTATTCCCAATAGAGGATTTCAAGCTATTTTAAGCCCTGGAATATATGCTGAATACGGAAATTTCAGCTTTCAATTTCAGCCTGAAGTTCTACTTGCTCAGAATAAGGATTATAAAGGATTTCCAATCGAGCATCAAGCAACCATATTATTCTATTATGAATATATGAATAGGATAGATATGCCGGAACGTTTTGGTGATTCGGGATATAATCAAATTTATCCTGGTCAGTCCAGCTTTAGATACAACCTTGAGGATGTTTCATTTGGTCTATCAACAGAAAATCTATGGTGGGGCCCTGGCAGAAGAAATTCAATTTTGATGGGCAATAATGCCCCTGGATTCCTTCATTTTACAGCGAATACACGTAAACCCATTGAAACTAAAATCGGATCCTTTGAGGCACAGTTTATCGCTGGATTTTTGAAGTCTAGTGGATATTTACCTCCTCAAAGTGATTACATGATTCAAGGTAATCCTGTTCATATTCCTAAACCAGAAGATAGTAACAGATACCTTTCTGGATTAGTATTTACCTATCAACCAAAATGGGTTCCGGGTTTATTCCTTGGTTATGGCTCGGTAAACCATATGTACCGTAAAGATGTGTCTACAGTAGGAGATATCCTTCCTGTCTTTAATGGTAGAAAAGGTCCAGAGAACATCCTAGACCCCATTCGTGACAAAAGACAGCAACTTAGCTCTGGATTTTTCAGATGGCTGAGCCCTGCAGGTCATTTTGAATTCTATGGAGAATATGGAACCAATGGAAATAGCACCAGACTTAGTGATTTTATGATTGAACCGGAATCTGGAAGAGCATTTACATTTGGATTCTCTCATTTAATGAGCTTGAAGAAGCCTGGGCATTATTTCCAGATCAGCTCAGAAATGACGCAGACCGGACAAACCATCAGAGAGGATATCAGAGATCTTAAAACTTGGTACATTCATGATTATGTCAGAGATGGGTATACACACAATGGTCAGGTACTTGGAGCAGGAAATGGGCCTGCCAGCAATGTGATATTTGTAGAATTTGCTTGGGTTAATAAAATGAATCGATTAGGCTTCCAAATGGAGCGAATCGTTTATAACAATGATTTTTACTACTATCGGTACGAAGCTTCCAAAGACTGGAGAAATAAGTATGTGGACCTAGTACCTTCTTTGGTGGGGGATTGGAGATTGGGAGATTTGCTTCTAAGTGCCAAAATGCAATATGTCAATACGCTGAATTATAAATGGTATTTGGAGAATAGTCCTGACCAATATTTTGTGCCGGGATATGACCGTAAAAATTTCGTTGCCAATATCGGAGTTGCCTATATGTTCCGTTAATCTCAATAAATAATGATAGTAGAAAAGGAAAAAGTGGTAGGGATAGCCTACAAACTCAAAGTAGATGATGGAGAAACTGGGATGACACCTTACGAGGAAGTTCCGGAGGATAAGCCTTTCTTATTTTTATTTGGGACAGGTGCAGTTTTTCCCAAATTTGAAGAGGCTTTAGCGGGTAAAACTGTTGGAGATGAGTTTTCAGTCTTTATAGACTTTGAGAATGCCTATGGTGACTATTATGAGGAACGTCAAACCATTATCCCCAAAGCAAATTTCAAAGAGAAAGGGAAGAAGAATAATGACCTTTTGAGGGTAGGAGCGGTGATCCCCATGCAAGATGATAAAGGCAATCAGATCAAAGGTGAAATAACCAAAATAGATTACATGGGCGTTCATATGGATTTTAATCCACCTTTGGCAGGATATGATTTGCAATTTGATGGTAGAGTGATTCTCTTAAGAGAAGCTCAGCCTGAAGAAATAGAACATGGTCACGTTCATGGCCCAGATGGACACCAACATCATTAAGATCAATAAAGAAAAAATGCCCTATGATGAGTAGGGCATTTTTCGTTTTACTGGAAATGGTAATTCCACTAGAACATTTGGGTTGATTGTAAATAAATAGGAGTAAGACTTCTCAGGTTTGAGGAGTCATTTTTATTTTAGATCGTAGCCATAGACTTTGTAAGCCTGTTCAATGGCTAATTCTCTAAGCGCTTTGATCCTTTCGGATTCATATAGTAGAAGGGCTTTACTTAATTGTTTTGAAGCTAGCCCAAAGGATTGTTCATTGAAGTGGGAGATCGCATCATTGTAATATTGCAGTCCTGCCAATTCAACTAAGGAGACTTTTCTGAAAATCGCATGTTCTGAAAAATCAATGTCTGGGCTTCCCAATCTTTGCGTAAGAGAGGTTAATTGGGCAAATTCTTTTGGGTTATAACTGTCTAAATATTTCTTTACCTCAGAAGATTTAGTGATAAGTCCTCCGATTGGAAGGGTACTTTCTAGAATTAGGTTTTCACCATCAAGATTAACCATTATGAATACATGGTAATCTGTTTCTACGATATCAAAATCAAATCCATATCGCTCTAAAAGAATCCCTAAGGTGGCTGAACCACTTACACAATCAAAATCTCCCGTTTCTAGCATTTGATTGAAAGTGGAATGCTGAACGTAGTTTTTCAATAAATATTTATGAGATTTCTCGAAAATACTTCGGAGTAAATTATACTCATTATTCGTCTTAGCTCTTTTCTTGTCGAGATCAGCTACTAATTCATGCCATTTATCATTTTCAATATTTTCTGCGTGAATGGCTTTAAAAAGTTGAAGGGGATCATTTTTATCATTCTCCCAGATTTGTCTTTCTAGGTCAGTTTCAAAGTGCAATTCCTCTAGAGCAGGCATAGCTTCCTGTGTAAATGCTGGAAAGCAAATACATATGAAAATGGAAAATATGCACAAGAACCGGTTCATCTTACATGAAGTATATGTTAATGATAATAGGTAAAGTTAACAATTTGGTAACATTACTCCCAATATTACACTAATTCTTAACATTGAAGAAATGTTAAAGGGCTGATTTTTAGTATTTCACTAAGAATTTTTAGTGTTAAGAGAAAAGTTATTCGTGGTGGTAAGGTTCGTTTCGTAGAATCGTAAAGCCTCTGTAAAGTTGCTCAACAAAAAAGGGTCGAATCATCTGATGGGAAAAGGTCATTTTCGAGATAGACAGCTTACCATTTGCCCTGGCATATACCGCTTCGGAAAAACCATAAGGTCCTCCAATTACAAAAATCAATTGCTTTAAACCCGCATTCATTTTTTTCTGTAAAAACTGAGAAAAATCAATTGAGCTGTAGCTTTTACCTCTTTCATCTAATAAAATCAGTTCATCCGATGGGGTCAGCTTTTTTAAGATTAACTCTCCCTCTTTTTCTTTCTGTATGGTCTCGGAAAGTGATTTGGTGTTTTTTAGATCAGGGATTACCTCAAAATCAAATTTGATATAAAAGTTAAGGCGTTTGCTGTATTCATCAATTAAAGATTGAATGGACTTATTATCAGTTTTGCCTATAGCGATCAGTCTGATTTGCATGCTTAAATATCGATAATTTCCTGCTAACCATACTTCATCCCTTAAAAATTGATTTAATGATGGTAATACTACCGATTGTAAAAAATTGATAAACAATTACTTACCTGATGTGTTCCTATGATTACAAATTAAACTAATCCAAATCAACTAACTATTATGAAAAAATTAGGAACAGTATTGATGCTTACAGTTATTATTATAGCATCTTCATTTACAATAAAACCTACATCAGTTCACGAGACTAAAGTAGACGCAGACATTGTTGACCTGGCAATCTCTCAGGATTTCCTTACTACACTAGTTGCTGCAGTTAAAGCTGGAGATTTAGTAGATGTTTTAAAAGGGGACGGCCCATTTACGGTCTTTGCTCCTACAAATGATGCTTTTGCAAAGCTTCCAGAAGGAACTGTTGAAAGCTTGTTAAAGCCTGAAAACAAAGCAAAACTGGTGAAAATCCTTACGTATCATGTGGTACCTGGTAAAGTAATGTCATCAGATCTGAAAAATGGTCAAATGGCTAAAACAGTAGAAGGAAGTTCTGTAAAAGTTACCTTAAAAGACGGTAAAGCAATGATTAACAATGCGACCGTAACTGCGGCTGATATAGAAGCTGACAATGGCGTAGTTCATGTGATTGACACTGTGATTATGCCTCCAATGTAATTAACCCTTAAAATACACAGTAAAAGCCTATCCCCTGGATAGGCTTTTTTATTGAATAGGCTTTTTTAACTTTAGTAGAATAATACTTAAACCACCACAGAATGAGAAAACTATACATTACTTGTTTATTGGTATTGTCTGTGTTTTTTGCAAATGCACAGACAATGGAATCTCCTTATTTTGCCTCTGAGCCTACCCTGACTCCAGACGGGGATGTTATTATTTTCAGCTATGAGGGAGACTTATGGAAAGTGCCAGTGTCGGGAGGGCCGGCAGCTCGTATCACTGCAATGGAGGGGGAAGAAACTAAGCCAGCAGTATCACCAGATGGAAAATGGCTTGCCTTTACCGCAGAGCAGTATGGCAATAAGGATGTTTTTATCATGCCATTGAATGGTGGTGAAATTCAGCAATTGACCTTTCATGAGGCTACAGATGAGGTAGAATCATGGAGTTGGGATAGCAGTACAATTTACTTTACATCAAGCAGGTATAATTCTTACACCACATTTGAAATTCAAATAACCGGTGCTACGCCAAAAAGGCTCTTTCCTCATTATTTTAATACAGTACATAATACCGTGATCAGCCCTACTACCGGGGAGATATTTTTTAATGAAAGCTGGGAAAGCAAAAGGTTCGCTAATCGTAAGCGGTATAAAGGAGAGTATAACCCTGATATCAAATCGTATGATCCAAGTTCGAAAGCCTATAAGCAGTATACTGACTATGAAGGGAAGGATTTTGGTGCCACGATTGACCAAAATGGTAAGGTTTATTTCATGTCTGATGAGGCCAATGGAGAATATAATCTCTATACTTTTGAAGGGGAAGAAAAAACTCAATTAACTGATTTCCCAAGCTCTATTTTATGGCCAAAAGTTAGCGCAAATGGAGCAAAGGTGGTTTTTCAGAAAGATTACCAAATCCATGTTTATGATGTAGCTACTGGACAAACTTCTAAGCCTCAATTTTCCCTTTACCAAAATCAAACCCTAGGAAAAGATATCTCTAGAGAAGTAGCGGGCAATGTCAGTTATTTTGATGTTTCTCCTGATGGTAAAAAAATGGCTTTTGTTTCAAGAGGGGTATTATTTATCTCCGATATCAAAGGGAAATTTATCAAGAAGATCCCTACTGAAGCCAAAGAAGCTGTGGAAGAGGTGAAGTGGTTGGCAGATAATAAGACCTTAATCTATACCAGGACGGTCAAAGGATATCATAATTTATTTACCATATCAGCCGAAAACCCGGGTGAAGAGAAGCAACTGACAGAAGATAAAGACAAAAACCGGAATTTAGTTTTGAATGGAGATAGAACATTAGGGGTGTATATGAGCGGAAGAAATGAAGTCCGTGAAATTAATTTAGAGACGCTCGAAAGTTCTACTCTAGTTGAGGATGAGTTATGGGGGCTTTATACTCCAAATCCATATTTTTCTCCGGATGATCAATACATAGTTTTCTCACCTATCAGGAATTTTGAGAGAGAAGTAATGATTTATCATCGACCAAGTAAAAAGACCATAAACCTTACGAAGACTTTGGTCACTGAAACCAATCCAGTATGGTCTCCTGATGGCAAGTATATCTATTTTGTGACCGACAGAACAAATCCTAGTTATCCCTATGGGACAACGGATGCCCATATTTATAGAATGAAACTGGAGAAGTTTGATGATCTATTTGTTTCAGATCAAGTGGATGAACTTTTTGCCGAAAAAAAGGAAGGTGATAAAGAAAAAGAAGAGAAAAAAGTGGAAGTAAAAGTGGAAGAGGGAGACTTTATGGATAGGCTTGAATTAGTAGGTCCGTCCTTTGGACAGCAGTCTTCTCCATACGTTTATCAGGCTGAAGGAAAGACTATAGTTTTATATACTTCCAACCATGATGAGGGTACTCCGAAAATGTGGAAAACTACTTATGAAGATTTTGAAAGACCTAAGACAGAAAAGGTGGGAGATCAACGAATAGGAGGATTTATGATCTTGGAAAATAAGGAAAACCTATACCTGTTAGCCAGTGGAAAAGTCAATACGTTTGATCCGAATAGTAATAAGATAGAGGAAATTAAACTTGTGGAAAACTTTTCAAAAAACCTCAAAGAAGAGTTTGAACAGATGTATTTTGAGGCATGGGCAGGAATGGAACAAAATTTTTACGATGGAGATTTTCATGGTGAAAATTGGCAGGAATTGAGAGATCGCTATGCTGAATTTTTGCCCTTTATACGCAGCAGAGCTAACTTAGCTCAAATTTTTAATGATATGTTGGGTGAGCTGAATACTTCACATTATGGGTTTAATTCTAGTGGTGAGGAGCAAAAGATTTATTTGGGAACAAGATCTATGGAAACTGGGATAATCTTTGAAAATGATTCTCCATATACTGTGGATAAAGTTGCAAAAGACAGTCCGCTTGATTTAAGTTCTAGCCCTGTTAAACCTGGAGATGTATTAATTTCTGTGAATGGGAAAAATGTGGATAAGTCTAAAAACAGGGAAATCTATTTTACAGGTCCATCTATAGAAAATGAACTGGAATTGACTTTTGATCGAGGGGGTGAAGAAGTAAAAGTGAAAGTTCATCCTACCTCCTATTTTGCGATGAAAACCTGGCTATATGATGAATGGATGGATACCAATGAAGCCTATGTGGACGAGAAAACTGGAGATAAAATTTCTTATGTACATATGAAAAATATGGGTGGTGGTGAGCTTCAACATTTCTTGGAATACATGGTGTCAAATAAAGGAAATCGTGAAGGCTTGATCTTGGATCTTCGCTATAATACGGGAGGAAATGTGCATGATCCTGTCCTTCAGTTTTTGAGCCAAAGAAGCTATTTGCAGTGGAAATACAGAGACGGTGCTTTGACCAACCAGCCAAACTTTTCACCTGCGGATAAGCCGATTGTTTTGTTGATCAATGAGCAATCTCTTTCCGATGCCGAGATGACGGCTCAGGGATTTAAGGAACTTGGGCTTGGGACAATTGTGGGAACCGAAACCTATCGCTGGATCATATTTACTTCCGGACAAGGCTTGGTAGATGGTTCTTTTTATAGACTTCCATCTTGGGGCTGTTACACTTTGGATGGCAGGAATCTTGAAAAGGAAGGAGTATCTCCTGATATCAGAGTCGAAGAGAACTTCGTTGACCGATTAGAGGGCAATCAAAATCAACTGGATAAAGCAATAGAGGTCATCTTAGAGAAACTCAAATAGTGATAATTGAAATAATTAACCCCCAAAGGAATGGCAAATCTCCATTGGGGGTAATTTATTCGGCATTCAGACTGTAACTCAAAAAAAGTTCAAGTTCATTTCGATTAAATCCAGAATAGAATTTAAAACATGTCATTTTTAAAAAGTATCGCATTTATTGCCAGTTTGTTTTTTGCTTTTCTCCCAAGAGATAATCAAGAAAAGCCGAAGGTTTTAATTATTGGAGATTCTATTTCAATTGGATATACGCCATTTGTCCAAGAGGAATTGGGTTCAAAAGCTTCCGTTTTTCATAATCCAGGTAATGCGCAGCATACTGGAACAGGTTTAAATAAAATAGAAGAGTGGATTGGGGATGAAAACTGGGATATCATACAATTCAATTGGGGATTATGGGATTTATGCTATCGACACCCGGGTTCCAAAGTTCAGGGTAATCGAGATAAAATTTATGGTACGATCACTTATTCTTTGGAGGACTATTCATCAAATCTTGATTCCTTAGTAGGGATTTTAAAATCAAAAACTGATGCCAAATTGATTTTTGTGACGACAAGCTATGTGCCAGAAAATGAAGCTGGAAGGTTTCAAAAAGATGGAATAAAGTACAATAAGGCAGCAAAAAAAATCATGAAAAAACATTCAGTTATTGTTAATGATATTTATAAAAAATCGAGAAAAATTCATCAGGAGTTTGGAAAAGGAAACGACGACGTTCATTACCAGGAAAAAGGTTACCAAGCTCTGGGAAGTATTATTTCAGAGTTTATAGCCAATGAAATAAAATAAAGAGATAATTAGATTCATTGAGATATTTTCAGGTAAACTAAGATATTAGGAGCATAACTTATATGCAGAAAATTTTTAAAAGAGATTATATATTGTGGACCCAAACTCCATGAAATACATATTATTTTAAGGAGATAAAATCAACTGTATAGTTTACTCTCTGGTTTTCAGGTTGTTTTAATCACTAAAGCCTAAATGATTAATTCCTCACGAGAAACCACCTTATAGATAGATTGCAATAAGAGATAGAAACAACTATCTCTGTTTTCACTTTTTCTGTATCAAAATTTAAATATGACTATCTCAAAAGATATAGAAGTAATAGTTTCCTCTTATGGTGGGGTAGGAACTACTTTTCTGATTAATTGGCTCAAGAAATATCGTAATACGAATCATCCAGATGATGATGATGGCCTAAAACATTTGCCAGTCCCCCCTTTAAGTACAAATAAAGAATTAAAGTGCGTTTATATATATGGTAATCCAGAGCTGGCAACAGTTTCTCTTTTTCGGAGAGATTTTCATCATATGCATTCTGTTAAGTTATTGAAATTGGAAAAATGGAGAACAAATCCCATTTCTCTAGAAATGAAGCTCAGTGATTATGCCGCTGAAGGGGTGGACCGATTCAAATTTGAGAAACACTTTTTTAACTGGTATGAGGACTATCTGAATTGTCCAACATTTTTTGTCAAGTATGACAAGATTTTTGATTCTCTTGAGCCCCTTTTTGATTTTCTAGAAATTCCAAAAAAACGAATTTCCGACTTTCCAAAACCCATAAAAAGGACTTCATCATTGAATGAATTGTCAGAAGAAACCCAAGAAAATCTTCATCAATTATATGGTGACTTTAATCAAAAACTGGCTCGATTGCCGGATTATGAAATCAGGATTCCTGAAAAAACGCAATCAGTATTACTGTCCAATTTGAAGCTCCCTTATCTAGGGGTTTGGTTGGATGACAAATATTTTAATTTAAAAAAACTGATAAGAAATGAGGTTCCTTATTCAATGACATTAATTCAAAAAATCAGAGATATCAAAAATCAGAGATATCAGAATACTTAACATTCTACTTGCCAATTGGCTTGAAAAAGAATTTCTATCCAAAAATAAATGCCCCAAGAAATCAATTTCTTGGGGCATTTTCTATTTAAAGATAATATGAACTCCGAATAGGGATTCTTACTTAACCAATTCTTTTCTCTTCAAAATCGTCTCCATAAACTTTCGCTCGTTATCCGAGTTAAAAATACGGAAAGGTAAATGGATAAATTGCGCTTTGGAAAGGTAGAGTACAAAAGCATCATTTTTAACCTCTGCTTTTTTTACCATGTTCCACTGGATCGGCATTCCTTGCTTGGAATTTATTTTCATCAGAATCTGCCTACTGTCGATTTCATAGCCTAATTTTTCGAAGATGGCTTTGTTCTGCTCCATTTGAGTTACTCCCGTAAATTGTATTGCCCAGAAAAGCACATATAGGCCATATGCGATCAATGCGCCTATAATCCACCAAATAGAAGGAATCCAAAAATATCCACACATGATGGCTAAGGCAATTGGAATTACCCACCATTGTTCTTTAAGGATATGTACTAAGCCCATTTTAATGTAAGTGCCTGTTTCCAGCTTGTATTTTTTCGTCTTTACTATCATCACTTTTATTTTCAGCTCGCAAATATCCTAGTATCCGAGGGATTAAACAAGCCGATTAAAATCATAAACACAGGTTTTCTTCTAAACAATTTGACCAAGGCATTGATTTAAAATGTGTATTGGTTTATATTAATTAAAATTTTTGGCCATGATGAGTAGTTTAGTAATAGATCTGGTGCTCTGCGGGTTGGCTTATGTAGTTCTAATTTACTTTGTAGCCACCTTAACTCGCAACTCCTTAAAAAGGCGAGACAGCAACGGAGATGAAGGAGATGGGGGAGTAGAAAATTTAACTCCGCCTAAAATTGATTTGCCTCCGGGTGTCATCTGGCCCTCAGATGTCCCTCAAGGAGCAAGACCTGAGCCCGTGGATTTTTAATGGCATTTTTCGCAGATACCCTGTACCAATAAACTCATTTCATTTTTCTGGAAACCTGCAGGAAGTTTAACTTGAGGTAATATGATATCCTCTAAGCAAGTTGTCTCTCCACAAACCTCACATTTGAAGTGAACATGCTCATGGCTATGCTCTTGGTCTTCATCATGCGAGCATAGAGCATATTTGGCCCCTCCGGTATCGTCAAGTACTTTGTGTATTACATCCTTATCAACGAAAGTTTTCAGCGTCCTATAAATCGTGACCCTGTCAAACTGGTTGTCCAGTGACTCTTCCAGATCAGAATGTGCCAATGCCACCTGCTTGTCTAAAAATTCACGAATGATTTCCAGCCTGCAATCGGTAATTCGCAGTTTATGACTTTGTAATATGGAGTGTGGGTTTATCATAACAAGTATTAATCATGCTAAATTACAAGAAAATATTGATGCTATAAAACGAAAGAGGCTCCCAATCGGGAGCCTCTTTATTATTTGATATTTAACCCAAATTATTTCGGATCTAATATATTTTCGATTCTTGCAGATAAATCTTCTAAATGCAACTTGGACATTCTATCAGAAGTTCTTGAGATCGCTGAATTAATATTTCTTTGTATGGTTTTTAGTTCTCCTCTTGCCATAGGTCTGATGTCTGACTGAGAAGCATTGATTTGAGGCCCATAATAGCTTCTGTAAGCTGCTGGAATGTTTGGTCCATCACTTGTCATAAGATATTCTAAACGCTCAATGTGGGCTCTTTGCAAAGCTCTTCTGTGAACATCAATAGTTCTACCTCCAGGAAGCTCAGTCCAAATACCTTTTCTTAGATCATCAAATAGCTCTGTGATTTTATAAGCTTCGTCACCGTTTAATGCTTCATTTTCAATCACTCTACCCAATCTTCCTAAATCAAGTACTGCGTTTAGTGTATTTGCCTGAACGCTACGGATTCTTTCAAGAGCACCGAAATCTTGAGTTCTTGCAAAAATTTCATCTTGCATTAACCACTCAGGAGTAGCGAAAAGCTCAGCATTTAAGAAATCAACAGCAGACTTCTGGATATCTTTAGAAGTGTGAGTATAAACTGGCTCTTCTTGCCCTGAAGCTCGATAAACTTCAGCAACACCACCAACATTGGTTTTCACATGCCCCATGTAGCGGTTATACTGAGTAACCACTTGCCCATACATTTCTTCCAAATCTTCGAAATTCTTATAAGGCTTGTCTTCCTCAGCAGTCCATTCCATTAAGTTTGGAATAATTCTTTTCAAGTTGGCAATACCATATTCTGAAGCTTTCATGGAGTTATCTCCTAAGTCTTCGCTTTGAGCAGTTGGGTCATAGCTATTTCCTTGACGACCATATCGGTAAACAGGATCGTCTTGCTTTTCCATAATCCACTCGTCTAAGGTCATCAATTCATCTTCAGGAGTATCAGCATCTAGAATGGGTCTGTATCCCCATGCAACAGCATATTTATCATAAGGACCAATATTTGGCATCAGGCTTACTCCCTCATCACCTGGCTGGGCAATGTAGTTGAATCTTGCATAATCCATAATAGATGGAGCCGTTCCCATTTCTGCAGTAAATGCCGCATCTCTTAGCTTCTCTACAGGATATGCATGAGATGAGGCAAAGTTATGAGGAAGACCAAGGGTATGTCCCACTTCGTGAGAAGATACAAATCTTACCAATCTACCCATCACTTCATCTTTGAACTGTACGCTTCTTGCGTCTGGGTTGATCGCGGCAGTTTGAATAAAGAACCAGTTTCTCAATAGGTTCATTACATTATGATACCATCCGATATCAGATTCTAGGATTTCTCCTGATCTTGGATCAGATACGTGAGGTCCATAGGCATTTTGAATATCTGAAGCGAAATAACGGATCACAGAATAGCGTGCATCTTCTGGACTCCAATCTGGATCTTCTTCTGGAGTTGGAGCTAGTTTAGCAACAATTGCATTCTTGAATCCTGCTTCTTCGAATGCAGCCTGCCAATCTTCAACACCAGCGATCAGGTAAGGAACCCATTGTTTAGGAGTTGCAGGGTCGATGTAATAAACAATTTGCTTTTTAGGCTCCACTAATTCACCCGCCTTAAACTTTTCGATGTCCTCATCCTTTACTTCTAGTCTCCATCTATCAAGGAAAGAACGTCTTTGCGCCTTTTGAGCATCCGAACCATAATCCACAATAGATCTGCTAAACCAACCTACTCGTTGATCGCTTAGTCTTTGCTTCATTGGCTCTTTTGGAAGAAGAAGCATTGAGGAATTCATCTCAAGAGTGATTGAGCCTGTAGAGCTATTGGATGGAGGATCGTTTGCCAAATAAGTCATCACGTATCTCGACTCAATATTGATCGGGTAAGTGTTGATATGATCGATATAAGATCTATCCGTGTCTAGACGAGTCACTTTATAGCGAGTTCTCTGTCCTTTTGGTAGACCAATAGCTTGTACGTCTTTGGCAAAAAGATCTGTCACCTCAATGACGATTCCAGTAGAATCGGTTTTGTTTGATTTGATATCAAACTTCTGCAGCAATGGCTCCAAGTTGGAGTTTTTTACGGCCAATGCAATCGGCAATGAATCAGCTGCAAAGTTGTTTACAGAAGAAATCTTAAGATGAATCTCATCATTGTATTTCTCCCATTTAAGCATAAGCGTGTTGGTACGCTCACCACCGTAACCAATTCCATCTGCTGTTTTGGCGATGGTAGTCACCATGAGCATATCACGATTCAATAAAGAATCAGGGATTTCATAAAAGTATTTGTTTTCGATCTGGTGTACTTTAAACAAACCATCTTTAGACTTGGCTTTGGAAGTAATGACCTCACTATATGGCTTTGGGCCAGAATCTTTGCTGCCATTTGATGGTTTTGCTGCAGGTGCTGAGGCTTCCTTTTTTGCATTCTTCTTTTTCTTTTTTTTCTGTGCAAAAGAATCTGTAGAATACATCATGACTCCCATTACAGCGAAAACCATTGTTAGTCTCTTCAGTAATTTGGGTAGGGTATTTCTCATTTTTATGATTTTGTGTAAGAAATAATTAAACCGTGAATTTCTTGAATGGATTGGAAAGGATTTTCCATTTTTGATAAACGGTATATTGAACGAATCAAAGGCAATCAGAAGTGGATAAGTACGAAGTAATCATTGTGGGAGGTGGACTGGCCGGTTTGGTAGCTAGTTTTTTGCTTGCGAAAGGAGGCAAAAAGGTACTGTTGATCGAAAAGAAAAATTACCCTTTTCATCGGGTTTGTGGAGAGTATGTTTCAAACGAGGTATATGAATTTCTCATGAGAGAAGAGCTATTGCCAACAGTTTATGATCTACCAAGAATGACTCACTTTCTATTCTCGGATACCTCTGGGAATACAGCAAAAGTTCCTTTAGGCTTAGGAGGCTTTGGAATCAGCAGGTTTGTCTTGGATGCTTACCTCTTTCAGCGAGTAAAAGAAATGGGAGCTTCTTCACAAACTGGAGCAACTGTAGAAAAATTAACCTTTGATACCTCTGAAAATCAATTTCATGTTGGGCTTAGAACTGGAGAAGAATACCGAGCAGATTACGTCATTGGGGCATTTGGAAAAAGATCAAAGCTTGATAAAACCCTTCAACGACCATTTATTGAAAAACGAAGCCCTTACATTGGAGTGAAGTACCATATAAAAACGGAATTTGACTCCAGTGCGGTCGTCCTACATAATTTTGAAGGAGGTTATTGCGGCCTTAATGCTATTGAAGAGGGGAAAGGAAATCTTTGCTATTTAGGGAAAAGGGAAGCTTTGAGGCATTTTGGTTCTTTGGAAGCCATGGAAAAAGAAGTGTTATGGAAAAACCCACACCTGAAGAAATTATTTACCGAAAGTGAGTTTCTGTTGGAAAAACCTGAAGTAATCAATGAGATAAATTTTGAAAAAAAGCAGCCTGTAGAAAATCATATTCTCATGGCTGGTGATTCCGCAGGGTTAATCACCCCTCTCTGTGGCAATGGGATGGCTATGGCCATTCATTCCGGGAAACTTGCAGCGGAAGCCATACTGGAAGGGAAAAGTAGAGAAGGAGTGGAAAAAAGTTACGAAAAAGTCTGGAAATCAAAGTTTGAAAGAAGGCTCTGGGTAGGTAGGAATACTCAACGCCTTTTTGGAAATCAAAGCGCCTCTGGCTTTGCCCAGACTTTGATTTCTAAGCTCCCAGGTTTTGCGAAGCTGATCATTCGTCAAACTCATGGGAAAGTCATTTAGTAACCTAGAGCCTGATGAATTTGAGTATTTTCAAAAAAGTAATAGATGAAGAAAATATTCAGCATGCAAGCAGCAACTAGATTCATACCCATGACCCAAGAATAACTGGCATATTTTTCAGAATTGACCCGAACGAAATTAAACCAAACAAAAAAGTAGATCATTACGGGAGCCATCGCCACTAAAAATAACCACATGGATTCTTCTTGATTTCTATTGATAAAAAACCAGACGTATCCCAGACCTGTCAGTAAAAGGAAAATTGAAGAAAAAAGGAAGGTTCCTTTGATTCCAAGAAGCAAACTTAGGGTGCGATCTCCACGACGAGAATCCTCTCCATGCTGGTATACCTGTGTTAATGGGTAGGTTGCCCAAAGCATCAAACTTGTCAATAAACCAGGGATATAAACATGCGGCTTAAATAACACCTCATAGTTTAAATTACTGACTCCTGCGTACGCAATCGCGAAAGTGAAATAACCTTGAAATAGTCCAGCAATAAACCAACTCAGCCAAGGGTATTTTTTGATCCGTATAATGGGATGCGAATAAGCCATACTGACTAATCCATAGACAAGAATCATTATTGCAATGCTAAAATTGATCGTCCAGCCAATGGCTATGGCAATCATAAAAAAGACTAATGATAGCCAATAAAGGTCTGAAGTTACTTTTGGAGGATGCTTTAACCCCCCTATACTTTCTTCATCTTTATCAAAGTAACTGTTATAGCCATTGCTTGAAGGGTAAAGGAAAAGGTGAAGTGCTATAAAAACCCATAATAAGCGTGATCCATTCAGGTTTGGAGTGAAAGCCAGAGCAAACAAGAATACCGGAAAAAGGAAAAAAGAAAAGGGAATTCGAAGGTGCTTAAGGCTGGATTGGCTAATCATTTCGTAAATGGGTATAAGTATTCCTTTCTTTTGAGGCTATACAAGTTAACTTTATTCTAAGTGATATATAATCTGTTAACTTGAGAGATTAAATTATTTTGCAAAAACAATGCATTGTCTTTCAGGTTGAATCACTAATCACTTTTAGAAAAATCAATTTATGACGAGCAGTATCGTGAGTATTGGCCTGGCAAATCCAGGAGAGCCTATCGAGCAATCTACCATAGCTGGCTTTATGCAAAAAGCTCATCAATTAGATGAGGTTGAATCTCGAAAGCTAAGTTTTTTATACCGCAAATCAGGGATAAACTCACGTTATAGTGTATTGGATGATTTTGAAAAATCTGATTCATCTGAATTCACCTTTTTTCCGAAAAGTAAGAATTTCGAACCTTTTCCGGGGACTAAAGCCAGAATGGATGTCTTTAGCAAGACTGCAGTCGATTTATGTGAAGCTGCAGCCAGAAGATGCCTATCAAAACCTAAAATTGAGACATCGGAAGTTACCCATTTGATCTTGGTCTCCTGTACTGGGATGATGGCTCCTGGAGTAGAATTACAACTTATGGAGCGTTTAGGTTTAGATGATTCTGTTGAACGATATTGCGTGCATTTTATGGGATGCTATGCAGCTTTTACTGGTTTAAAATTGGCGGACAAAATACTTTTGGCAGAGCCCGAATCAAGGGTGCTTTTGGTTTCCGTAGAACTCTGTACCCTGCATTTTCAAAAAGAATATACGGAGGATAATGTGCTTGCGAACTCGTTATTTGGCGATGGAGCAGCAGCAGCTTTAGTAATGAATTCAGATCAAGGAATGAGGCTGCAAGGATACCAAAGCAATGTGATTAGGGAAGGAGAATCTGATATGGCTTGGGGAATTGGTGATTTTGGATTTGAAATGCGTCTGAGTAAGTATATACCCTCATTGCTTGATAAGGGGATTCAGCAATTATTGGAAAAATTCGAAAACAGGTACCATTTATCCTCATTAAAACATTTCGCCATTCACCCAGGAGGCAAGCAAATATTGGAAAAGGTCAAAGAAGCTTTCCAGCTGCCTGATTCAGCTAATGAACATGCGTTGGCGGTGTTATCTGAATTTGGAAATATGTCTTCCAGTACTATTCTCTTTGTTTTGCATAGAATGATGAATGACATTAAAATTCAGGGTAAGATTTTGGCAATGGGATTTGGTCCCGGACTGACCCTAGAAACCCTATTATTGGATAAGAGATGAGTCTATTTGCCAAGCGAAGTGAGGAAAAAGAATTGATGGATGACCTTGATTGCTCAGGGGAAGAACTTACCCAAACCTTGCGAGAACTCAAAACGATAAATCGTTGGCTTGGAGGAAATTATGTGACTACCAATGGGCTTTCAAAGATTTTCAAAAGCCATCCACAAAGCTCCTATACTATAGCAGATATTGGCTGTGGAGGTGGTGATATGATTAAAGTAATGCAGAAATGGGCAGTAGATCAAAAAAAAGCAATTAAATTTATAGGAATCGATGCCAATAGGAACATTATTGACTTGGCACGGGTTAGATTAGCTGACGTACCCAAAGTCACCTGGAGAGTTCAGAATGTTTTTAATGAAGAATTTTCCGAAGAAAAAGTAGATATTTCTACTTGCACGCTCTTTACACATCATTTTACTGATAGAGAATTAATCGGACTTTTAGAATCTCTCAGAGCTAAATCCCGCCTTGGAATTGTGATCAATGACCTTCATAGGCATTGGTTCGCATTTTATAGCATCAAATTTCTCACAAGAGTATTCAGTAAGTCTAAAATGGTGCAACACGATGCATCATTATCTGTTTTAAGGAGTTTTTCTAAATCAGACTGGGAAAGAATCCTTCGGTCTGCAGGAATCGATAAGTTTAACATAAGCTGGCATTGGGCTTTTCGCTGGCAAGTAAATATTTTATTTAAGTAAATAATCAACCAAAAACTATCAACTATGGAACAATTCGGAATCTCTCAAGAAACCACTGACGCTCTTTATGCAGAAGGCATAAGCCTAGCTGTAGAAGTAGCTTTAAGAATTTTAGGCGCATTAATCTTTTACTTTATAGGTAGGGCTATTGTTAAGAAAGTCTTAAATACGATTGCAAAAACCTTAGAGAGACGGGATGACACCCCTTCACTAAATGAATTTCTAAACAGTTTTTCTAAGATCCTTTTATACTTTATTCTGTTCGTTGGTGTGCTTATGATTTTAGGCGTACCGGGCAGTTCGTTTTTAGCTGTATTTGGTGCCGCTGGTTTGGCTATTGGTTTAGCACTTCAGGGGTCTCTTTCCAATTTTGCAGGGGGGCTTTTGATTTTAGCATTTAAACCATTCAAAGTTGGGCATGTTGTTGTTGCTCAAGGTCATACAGGTATTGTTAATAGAGTTCAGGTGTTATATACTCACTTGATGACTTTTGATAATCAAGAAGTGATTATTCCAAATGGTAATCTTGCTAATTCTGATATTATCAACATGAGTACTCAGGAAACTAGAAGAGCGGAATTAAAAGTTGGGGTAGCCTATGGCACTAACATCAAACAAGCCAAAGAAATCATTTTAAATATTTTTGAGAATGACCCAAGAGCATTAAAAGATCCAGCTCCATTTGTGGCTTTAAATAATTTCGGAGATAGCTCTTTGGATATAGTGGTCAGAGTCTGGGCAAAATCAGCCGATATGTGGCCCATGTATTTTGCGGGAATGGAAGCTATTAACACTGAGTTTGAGAAAAATGGCATTGAGATTCCATTCCCTCAGAGAGTGGTTCATCAAATCCCTCAGAAAACAGATAGCCCAAGTTAACTCCTAGGTATTTAGGATTTTAGATTAATAGAGGCCTTCCCGATAGCTATATTATTGTGAAGGCCTTTTTTAATATTTAATCAATACTTCACTCAGTTCTTTTCTGCTGATATTCGGCACATAAGTTTCCTCTTTTGGATATCCAACAGGAACCAGCAAATAGGGTTTCTCATGAGAAGGGCGATCCAATATTTTGCTTAAAAAATTCATCGGGCTAGGAGTGTGAGTCACAGCTACTAAACCAGCTTCATGAATTGCTGCAATTAAAAATCCACAAGCTATTCCTACCGATTCGTTGACATAATAGTGCTGCACTTTTTTACCATTTTCCATTCCATAGGACTGCTTGAATACGACAATTAAGTAAGGAGCTTCCTCCAAAAATGGCTTTTCCCAATTGGTACCTAAAGGCTTGAGATCGTCTTTCCAAGTATCACTCATCCTGCCTCCGTAGCTCACTTTCTCTTCTTCTTCGGCGGCGAGTCTTATTTTTTTCTTGATTTCAGGATTAGAAATTAAGCAAAAGGTCCAAGGTTGTTTATGAGCACCTGAAGGGGCTGTACTAGCTGTTTGTATGATATTTTCTAATACCTCTACAGGAATCTCCTTTTTGTCAAATTCACGGACAGTCCTTCGTTGATCCATCATTTCAAAAAATTCCTTTGATTTGACTAATAAATCCTCCTTCGAAACACTAGGTCTTTGGTATCTGATATGATCGAATCCTTCAATATTTTTCTTTTCCATAACAAAAAACGGCTATCTCGAAAGATAGCCGTTTTTAAGAAAATGTATGAATCAGTTAATCAAAGTTGATTTCCTTCACTCCTCCGGGGTAAGTTACTGTGGCTTTTTTATCACAGTCACCAGTACCATAGTCCAATGTCATTTTTACATTTTTATAGGTAAAATCAATGAGGCCACTGATTGGATTATAAACTCCTGATTCAACACAACTTTGAGTGATTTTTAAATTGTCAGTAATGGTGGCTGAAAAAGGACTCCCATCTTTAGATGTTCCAGATAAAGTGCCAGAGATTGTAGCATCGTAACCAGTATCTTCCAAAACAATAACTCTCTCCTGGTCAGAATTGATTGATACGACTCCGCCATCAGGCCAGGTGATTTTTCCATTTTCTACCTTAACTGCTATCGTGACAGTTTGTGTGATGATATTTAAGCCAACATTCGTCAAAGTTCTTGTTCCTTCTACTTTATAGCCATTTACTTCATAGCCTTCAAAAGTGGTGACGATAGTTGCTCCAGGAATCAATAAACTGCCAGAATAAACCAACTTGATTTTACCTTTTCTAGAAATGCCATTTGGACTCACGCAGCCATCTCCAAAATCAACGATGATTGTTTTTTGATCATCTTGGTAGTCAAACTCTGTTGTAGCGCAAAAATCTCCGGAAAATGAAGTGGTTTTTCTTGCTCCTAAACCAGAATTTTCCAGAATTGCCAAGGTTAAATTATCTAGGTCTTCAAATTTTTGGTTGACTTCAGACACATCAACAACAATTGATGTATCCGCCTCTACTGGATCCTTATCATTATCATCCGAACTGCAGGAGAATCCAATGACTGCAAGCATAGCCAGCATCAAAAATGTAACGTTTTTAAGTGTGTATTTCATGTGTGGATAAGGTTTGGAATTAAAAATAGATATTTGGTTAGACTCTAAAAATCATGCCTAGTTTACTACTGGAGCTAATTTATGAAGGAGTAATCGGGATTATTCTTTGTTGTTGGCGGGTTTTTCATCTTTTGGTTTGCCTTTTCCTCCCACGCAGCCTATGTTTTGTGTAAATGAAACATCCTCCGGAAAAATCCCCATTCCCTGACTCAAATCCCATTCATTTGGAACTTCTTCTTTGGGGCTTTTGCTTTTTTTGGGTTTTGAATTTTTCATGATTTCATCAATTTAGTAAAATTGACCGAGTTCTTTTTGTTTCAATGATGGACAATATCAAAGCTCGACAGATTTTTTTGTTTTAAGGCATGAGGGCTTCTGCTATCTTTGCGCATGGCAGGATTTGATTTTGGGACTGAAAATATATCAGCAAAGAAAAGTGAGATAAAATCAAAGGCAGGTAGTTTGTCTTTAGTTAGGTTGATGCTTTTCATAGGAATAGTAATTTGTTTTGTGTTGACATTTTCCCAGACAATATTTTGGGCACTTCCCCTAATAGCAATTACAGGTTTTTTTGTGATTTCAATACAAAAGTATAACCACCTTAAAAGTCAGGAATCAATTTATTTAGCTTTAGAGAAATTACAGGAGCTAGAAGCAAAGAGAAAACTTCGAGAGCTTCATGGAATAGACCCAGGAGCAGAATACCTTGAAAAAACTCATCCCTTTGCCAACGATTTAGATCTTTTTGGAGAACACTCTTTATTTCAACTTTTAAATCATACCATTTCTCAAGGGGCAAAAGATAAGTTGGCTGATTTGATGAAAGCTAAGTTCGATCAGATTAAAGCCAAGCAATATCAAGAAGCGAGTGATGAGTTAAGTGAAGATGAGGATTTTCTTAAAGCCATGGAGAGTATAGGTATAGCTTTCTACACTAATGAAAAGCCTACAGCAGGTTGGCAATCTTTTTTAAAACAGAAAAAAACTACCCCATTATTCATTTCTATTCTTGCCTATTTAGGACCTGTCCTTGGTTTAGGCCTTTTTGTGGCTGTGGGAATAGGAGTATTACCTTCGGCAATAATAGGAGTTTGGATATTGATAGGAATGATTCCCTTGGGATTAGTTTTCAAAGAGTTGAAAGCAGCCTCAGAATTGCTTCCTTCTAGAAACCAGTTAAAGGCTATTACTAATTGGCTCTTCGAGATAGAAAAGAAGAAGTTTGTATCCCCTCTATTACAGGAAAAGCAAAAAGTAATTTTGAGCAAAGAAGGAAGTGCTTCTAAGCTTTTCAGAAGTCTTGATCGATTGGGGAATGTGATTGATAACAGGATCAATCTCCTCTATATTCCTTTTAACCTTCTTTTTTGGACAGATTTATTCATAGTCTCCAAACTCCAATCTTGGATAAATATGCATGGAGAGGATTTATCTGAAATTCCACAGATTTTAGAGGATTGGGAAGTTTTAATTTCGTTGGGAGCCTTCGAACAGGAAATAGGGAGTAAGGGAGAATTAGTTTGGAAAGAGGAGACAATGATATCTGGCCAAGAGATGGCTCATCCTCTTCTCCTACCCGAAAAAGCAGTGCCAAATGATTTTAAGCTTGGAGAAGAAAATCGCTTTGTCTTGCTTACCGGAGCAAATATGAGTGGGAAAACCACTTTTATGCGGACTGTTGGAATCAATTGTGTGATGGCTAATATCGGCTTAAGACCATTTGCCAAGGAATTTGTTATGGGGGATTTTAACCTTTATACCAGTATGCGGAATACCGATAACCTCGGAGAGAGTGTGAGTTCCTTTTACGCAGAGTTAAGTAGAATCCATCAGTTAATTGAGCGACTGGAGAAAAATGAGCGGATTTTCTTTTTATTGGATGAAATATTAAAAGGAACCAATACCGTGGATCGAGTGGCGGGAAGTGAAGCCTTAATAAAACAAGTGGCCAAGACACAAGGTTTGGGGATAGTGAGTACCCATGATATTGAGCTTGCTGATTTAGAAGAGAAACTTTCTAGTGTGGTAAACCTAAGTTTTCATTCCGAAGTTTTGGATGAAACTATCAACTTTGACTACAAATTGAAATCGGGTCCATGCCCTAGTTTTAATGCCCATAAATTAATGGAGTTGATGGGCATCAGATTCCAAGAATCCTAAAAGGTTTTTCCTTCGCTTAGATTGTCCTATTTTTGTGCATCAAATTTTGCTATGAAGTCAACATCACATTCCCCCATATTAGGAGTCCTCGGTGGAGGACAGTTAGGCAGAATGCTTATTCAATCTGCAATTAATTACAATCAAGATATCCACATTTTGGATCCCGATCCAAATGCCCCATGTAAGGATTTATGTCAAGAGTTTACGGTAGGCTCCTTGAAGGATTTTGACACGGTTTATGCTTTTGGACAGAATTGTGATGTATTGACTGTTGAAATAGAAAGTGTTAATGCTGAGGCGCTTAAAAAATTGGAGCTAGAGGGGAAGAAGGTTTATCCACAACCTGATATTTTAAAGCTTATTCAAGATAAAAGAGAGCAAAAGCAATTCTATAAGGAACAGGGAATTCCTACAGCAGAATTTATTTTGACAGAAAATAAGGAAGAAGTTATCCACAATAAAGGATTCCTTCCTGCAGTCAATAAATTAGGAAAAGAAGGCTATGATGGTAGGGGAGTTCAGATCCTCAAAAGTGAGGAAGATCTAGAAAATGCTTTTGATGCTCCAGGTTTACTTGAAAAATTAATCGACTTCGAGAAGGAAATTGCGGTCACCGTAGCCAGAAATGAAGCGGGAGACCTGACAGTTTATCCAGCTGTAGAATGTGCATTTCATCCTACAGCAAATTTGGTAGAGTTTCTATTTGCCCCGGCAGAGATAGCTTCTGATGTGGAGGAAAAGGCAAAGGAAATAGCCAAAGATGTCATTTTGAAGTTGGGAATGGTTGGGATCTTAGCAGTAGAAATGTTTGTGACCAAAGAGGGTGAGGTTTTAGTAAATGAAATCGCGCCAAGACCCCACAATTCTGGGCATCATACCATTGAAGCAAATTTTACTTCGCAGTTTGAGCAACATTTAAGGTCGGTCATGAATTGGCCACTTGGGAATCCCGATTTAAGATGCCCTGCCGCCATGATCAATTTATTGGGTGAGGAAGGTTTTACTGGACCTGCTGTAGTCGAAGGTCAGGAAGTGGCGATTTCAGAAAAAGGCGTATACATTCATATGTATGGTAAAAAATTGACTAAGCCTTTTCGGAAAATGGGGCATGTTACGGTTCTGGATGATGATATTACCAAACTGAAGGAAAAAGCGATGAAAGTAAAAGGCATTATTAAAATAAAATCTATTTAATGAAACCATCTGTAGGAATAATCATGGGAAGCCAGTCTGATTTGCCAATAATGGCGGAAGCGGCTCAATTTTTAGAAGAACTTGGTGTAGGCTATGAACTGACAGTGGTTTCAGCACATAGAACTCCTCAGCGAATGATAGATTATGCGGGTAGTGCTCGGGAAAGAGGGATTAAAGTGATTGTTGCTGGAGCGGGTGGAGCTGCCCATTTACCTGGGATGGTTGCTTCTTTGACCAGTTTACCTGTAATAGGAGTTCCGATTTTGAGTTCAAATTCCATAGATGGATGGGACAGTATCTTATCTATATTACAAATGCCTTCAGGTATTCCTGTTGCTACAGTCGCTTTAAACGGTGGCAAGAATGCTGGGATTTTAGCAGCCTCTATGGTTGGGGCCTTTGATCAGGAAGTAGGCAAAAAAATGGATGAGTTCAAGAGTAGCTTGCGAGAGAAAGTAGAAAAATCTGCAAGTCAAATTGAAGAGAAAGGCTGGAAAGAAATTTTGAAAAAATAAAAGAGGCTGTCTCAAAAGTCTCAAATTTGTCAGCCTGAGCAGAGGAGCGACGTGAGTCGCGTATAGCGAAGGCCTAATAAAACGAAATAAGAAACATTTCGATCAAGTACTTTGTCGGGACACTCAATGTGTCACAACACTAATAGGAGACAGCCTATACTATATCATATGAACTGGAAAAAACCAATTCGATTTACCGTGGGAGGAGAAAAATGGGAGATTCCATTGAATATTCTCATTCTCTTGCTGGTGATTACCCTTATTTTGATGTTAGGTGGAGCCTGGATGGGTTTTAAATTTGGTGGAGGGAAAATTTAACCGGTAAAGATTCCCCAGCCATCATCCATTTTTTCAGAACTGTCAAAGCCGTTGATCCAAGTCACAAATAATTTTCGATAATCCTCAATTGCGTCTCGCAAAAGTTGAAGATGCTCTTCAGCATGAGTCGATTCTACCGCCAGTTGATAAGACATACTTCGAAGACTTTTGGCATGCACCTTCATAATGACCGCATTTTCCATTTTTTGCACGTAATCTTCACAAGATTCAGCGCCTGCAAACTTGGAGGTCATCATGGTTGCATCTTCCATCATAATTCCCCCATACAGTTCTTTCCTTGCTTCGTCCAGACTGCCCACTAATGCATGAGTCAACCTGACAATGTCTTGAGCCTTTTTCATTAAAGGATGTCCATAAATCCTTTTTTGTTCATGGTCAAGACCATCATCATCTTCTTCATCCCAGGACGAATCGTCATCAAAGTCATCCCACATGATTCCTAATTTTTAAAAGGGTAAAGTGTCTTCTTCGCTGTCAGAATGAAAGCTACTTACTTCAGGCATTGAATTAGTAGATGGGGCCTGATTTTGAGCGCCAGTTCTATCTACTTTATAAGCTCGTACATCTGTGTACCATCTTCCATTGTATTCCCTACTCTCTACATCTACTCCTAAGGTTACTTCTTCTCCAACCTGCATTCCAAATTGGTCTATTTTGTCTCCCCATAGAGATAGACATACTTTTTTAGGATAGTTTCCTCCAGTTTCCAGTATATATTCCTGTTTTCTCCATGCATTTCCATTTCTGGAATTTCCCCCAACTTCAGGTAATACTTGGATAATTTTTCCGCTTAATTCCATTTTCAATCAATTTTTTTATGCAATCACGAAGGTAATCAAAGGACTGTAATTCTCCTGACTGAGATTGTTTAAATTCCTTAATATTAGTTTCAAAATTTAACATTTTTTGGCATAGTCATTGATTTAATGTTTGTTCCAATTTCAATAAATGTTTTTAAAAAGAGTGTTATTTGCTAGTTATTCAAAATAATATTTGGATTCCTTAATTTCCTCTTTTTTTGCTTCTGGAAAACAAAGATTTTCTTTGCAAGGATAGAATTGAAATTATATTTTTAAAGCTATTTCAATTTGTTTCACTATAAATCATACTATGGTATAGACTTCTACGTTTTTCATAAACCAACTTAAAATGCGTAATAGAAGAGGTCCAAAAGACAGCGAGTTGATAGCTCAATACAGAAATGGGAGCGATGCTGCCTTTGATCTATTAGTAGATCGATACCAGAATAAATTATTCACAACGATATTCCTGATTGTGAAGGATCAGGCAATTTCTGAAGACCTTTTACAAGAGGTATTTGTCAAAGTTGTAAATACGTTACAATCTGACAAATACAATGAGGAGGGGAAATTTCAACCTTGGGTAATGCGAATTGCTCATAATTTGGCGATTGACCATTTCAGAAAAGCAAAAAGATATCCGACCATCCGAATGGAAGATGGATCGAATATTTTCAATTCATTGAATTTTGCTGAGGATACGGTTGAGGATCGACAAATGAGGGATGAAACGATAGAGTTGGTAAAAAAGCTTATTGATGAATTACCTGAGAATCAAAAGCAAGTCCTGATCATGAGGCATTATATGGACATGAGTTTTCAGGAGATCGCAGATAAAACAGGAGTTAGCATCAATACTGCATTAGGAAGAATGCGATATGCTTTAATCCACTTAAGAAAGAAAATGAAACACCTTAATGTTGCCTATGATAAAATTATTTACCCCAAATGACCTGATACGATATATCTATCAGGAAATGACGGAGGATGAGCAAGAGCTTTTAGTGCAGGCCTTGCATAGTGATGAGTCACTGATGCAAGAATATGTGGAGATGCTGAGCACAATAGAGCAATTAGATCAAATCAAGCTTCAACCTTCCGAAAAAGTAGTAAACGCCATCAAATCGAGGGCACAGTCTACGGGACTAGAAAAAGTCTGAAAATGGTAACCCTGCATATGCAGGGTTTTTTTATAGCTCTTCATTAATAAAGTCTGCCGCTTTTTGAATAATTACAGGGTAAACTGAGTTTTTAAATCCATGCCCTTCTCCAGGAATAGACTCATAATAAAAAGGGACTCCTGCAATTTCTAATTTGTTTGACAGCATATCACTTTGTGAAATGGGTACTACAGTATCTTCAGTTCCATGAAAAAAGATAGTTGGGATTGAGTTAGAACTCACATATTCGATTGGGCTTGACTCCATGTATGCTGCAGTTTGCGAGTCTGGTGTACCACTTAATAATACCTCTAAACCCTGTTTGGTTACGGAGTTAAAATCATATAAACTACTAAGATCTGTGGGGGGAAATAAGGCGAAGACAGCTTGAATATCTCCAATTTCTTGATGTTTGTAGCTATGAAGCAAAGCTAAATGACCACCAGCACTTGCCCCAGCTAGTATTATCTGATCCGAAATATTCCATTCCTTGGTTTTAGAAAGAACATACTCAATCGCTTCAATAACATCATTTTCTTGATCGGGAAATTTCCCATCCCCGGATGAAAGATTGAGTAATCGGTAGTTAATAGATATAAATGCATACTCTGGAAATGAGTTTTCCATGACGGGTTTGAATTCTAAAAACTCGCTTTTGTCTCCTGATATCCAGGCTCCACCATGAATATAGATTATTAAAGATGTCTCAGTTTCAGATCTGCCCGCTGGTAGAAAAACATCCATGGTATTGGAAGAAGATTCCCCGTAGGATTCATCTATTAGATCTATGGCCTGAAGAGGGTCTAATCTGGGGCTTTCTGGGTCAGAATTACAGGAATATAAAAAGGTTGCTCCTAGAATTATTAGGGCAAGATTAAATTTAAAAAATCGATTTTTCATAACCATTTGATAAGTGAGGAGATGATTTTATTAACCTTGATCCCATAAGGAGGTTTAATCATACTTGAATTGTTAAAACCAACTCGTTGTCTAAGAACCCCTTTTTCATTTGAAAAAGCAAGGAATCCATAATGTCCATGAGCTTTTCCAATACCACTATTATTTACACCTCCAAAAGGTAGATTTTTATGAAGGTAGTGTAATACACAATCGTTTATTACAGCATTACCTGAACTGGTATCTGAAATTACTTTGTTTGTAGTCTCATCATCCTTACCAAAATAATAAAGTGCTAAAGGTTTTGGTTTAGAATTGATCAGGTCAATGGCCTCTTGGATATCCTCATAGGTTAAAATAGGCAGGATAGGACCAAAAATCTCCTCGTTCATCAAGTCCATATTTTCATTTAGGTTAGAAAGGATGGTTGGCTCTATATAAAGAGTTTCAGGAGTGATGTTTCCTCCAAATTCAAATTTTGCTCCTTTTTCAATCGCATCTTGGATTAACTGTTCCAGCCTTATGTGGTTTTTTTGATTGATAATTCTTGCCAAATCTTTAGAATGCTCAATCCCTTTATATTCCGGATCATACATTTTCTGAATGGCTACTTTCATTTCCATCATCAATTCCTCTTTGACTTGATTTTGAACCAAAACATAATCCGGAGCGATACAAGTCTGCCCGCAATTGATAAATTTTCCTTTGATAATTTTTTCAGCCGCATCTTTTAAGTCAGCTGAATCATGAATAATTGTGGGAGATTTTCCTCCGAGTTCAAGTGTAATGGAGCTGAGATTTTTGGAGGCCGCTTCCATAACTATCTTACCTACTGTAGGGCTACCCGTAAAGAAAATGTGGTCAAAAGGAAATTTTAAAAGGTTTTTGGAAACCTCTACATCTCCCGTAAATACGGCCACTTCTGAACTTTCAAAAAGCTCTGCTATCATACTTTTAATTAGTCCCGAAGTATGTGGAGTAAGTTCAGAAGGTTTAATTATAGCTGTACACCCTGCTGCCAAAGCTGAAATCAGTGGGCCAATGGCTAGATTGAAAGGGTAATTCCATGGGCTAATAATGAGGGAAACCCCTTTTGGCTCATAATAGATTTTAGATTTTGTGCCAGCCATTGCCAGGGTGCTGGGCACTTTTTTTGGTTTTACCCAAGTTGCCAGGTTTTTTATTACATGATTGATTTCTGAGGTTAGTGGGTAAATTTCGCTTAAGGTTGTTTCAGCTGCTGGTTTTTTGAAATCCTCAAATAGCGCATCTTGAATCTTTTTTTCATTTTCAAGTACCCAGGTTTTGATTTTTTTTAGGCGTTCAATTCTTTGGTCTGTAGTAGAGTTCCGCCATGATAGGGCGGTTTTATTTTGGGCTAGAAAGGTCTTGTTTATTAAATCAGGAGTATCCACTGCGTCAGCTTATTTATTGGTGTTTGTACGAAGGACTTAAGGGTGTAAAAAGGGGGATATGAAAGATTTCTCATAAAATCTGGTGAGAAGATAAATTTTTAAGTTCAAAAAGGAGTATTCATGAAATATTTTTTGACAGATATCAATAAGTGCCTTTAAATGATTTTTATGCACTTCATTTAGCATTTCAAACCGCTATAAATCACTTTTAAATACTTTAAAATTGATTTCATAAATAAAAAATTGCATTACGTAAAAACTTTTTTCCAACTTTATTTGGATATGAAAAGCAAAAAAATGTATTTTTACTGCAATTAAGGATTGATAAGCGTATGTCCAAGGCTTGCTGAAGGCAGAAGGCTAGAAATCTAAGTGATATTTTATATTGGATTTGTACCAGATGATTTTTAAAAAATCTTTTAAAGTCCAATTAAAAATTAAAAAAGTAATTATCGACGAAAGTTTTACGAACTCGAAAAATTTTAAATAAATACGATATGGACACTTTATCCAATTGTCAATTCAAGGCCCGACCACATAAGAGTGGATTTTTCGAAAAGGGGAAAGCTTACCAAAGTGTAAAAAGATTTTTAGCTACTGGTTTGATGTTCCTTTTATTTTTCGTGACGGGTCAGACGGTTTATTCCCAAATTGTCGGAACCTATCCAATTAACATCGATCCAAATAGTCCTCCGGGCTGTCCGCAGAATAATGTGACCATTTCGGATGTAGAGTTTAGGGATACTGATGGGAATATTTTAGACCCCTATAACGTAAACTATAACATTGGTGATAATGTTGAAGGAGAGATTTGGGTAAAATTCGGAGGTAGTTCTAGCAATGCTTATAACCTGTACCTTCAGTACGATGTGGTTGTAAATGATGTTCCGCAAGTGCCTACAAATGCTCTTTGTTTATTTTCAGGTCAAAATGTTCCAAACCAAACTGGACTATTTTACAAAATATCTGATTTCAATTGGACTTATGGAGATAAAATTGAAATCAAAAATATCTACATGACATGGACCACTGGAAATGCAGGTGATGGGTCTTGTTCTGCGATATTAAGGAATTCACAGTGTTATTATACACAGCCAGGACTCTTAGTTAGAACTCCTTTGGTAGCTAACTTTGATTTCGTAACCAACTGTGATGATTTCACAGTTGATTTTATTGATTTAACAACAGGTGGAGATCCTGCCGACTATACTTATACATGGACGTTTACAAATGGTAATCCAGCAACGTCCTCTGTTTCAGATCCTCAAAATATTGACTTTACTCAGGCAGGTTCATATTCTGTTACTTTGGAAGTGGAAAGTGAAGGAATTACAAAATCATTGGAGAAAACAGTTGTCCTTAATGAGTCAATAGAAATAGTTGTTTCAAATAAAGTTGATGATGATTGTACTGATTCCAATACAGGTTCGATTGATATAACTGTTTCTGGCGGTGATGGCAATTATACTTTTCAATGGTCCACATTAGATGGATCTGGATTAGTTACTGATGCTGAAGATCAGACAGGTTTATCCGCAGGAACATATACCGTTTTGGTAACTGATGGTGAAACTTGTTCTGAAACTATAGATGTTTTAATTATTAAGCCTGATCCTTCTCCAATGCCTTCACCTGCATCATTTGATTATTGTGTAGACTCTGGAGATCAATTATTATCTGTGGTGCCTATTTCTTCTGACTACGAAATCACTTGGTATGATGAAAATATGCTTCCATTAGCAGTAGCACCGACAATTTCAACAGCGACAGCAGATACTTATACTTATTATATTACTCAAACGAGAATCGACGGAACTGAATGCGAAAGTGGTATGGCTCAAGTTACCGTGAATGTGGCTCAGTGTAGTATTGCTTTAGTGAAAGAGTATACAAATGTACTTAGCCCGGATAATTGCTTGGATCCAACTACTAACCCAACAATTAACTACAGTTTTACTGTCACTAATAATGGAACTTATGATCTTTCTAATATTCAGATTACAGATCCACTTTTTGAAGCTCCAAACCCAATTGTTTCATTAACAAGAACTGATGATGGCGATGGGGATGTGAATGATATTTTATCGGTTGGTGAAACTTGGGTTTACGAAGCTTCCTATGCTATTACCGCAACAGATATTCAAAATGGACAAGTTGAAAACCAAGCTACCGTAAGTGGTGTGGCAAACGGGCATACAGTTGAAGACCTTTCGGGTTCAGCAACTGACAATGATAACCCAACTATTGTCCCTATTTGTCAAGATCCAGTTATTGAGATTATTAAAACGGGTGTTTTCAATGATGAGAACAATGATACTTATGCCAACGTAGGGGAGACCATTACTTACACATTTGAAGTAAGTAATGGAGGAGATGTAAGCTTGACAACTATTACTGTAACAGATCCCCTTCCAGGGCTTTCAAGTATTGATTATGTGAGTGGAGATACGGGAGATGATGATATTTTAGAAGTTGGAGAAACATGGATTTATACTGCAACTTATGCGGTGACTCAAGATGATATCAACACGGGTCAAGTAGACAATACTGCAACAGCTGATTCAGATGAATCTGAAATTGATACGGATAGCGAGACTGTTAATTTACCTCAAAATCCAGTATTGAACATCACCAAGACAGTTGATCCGACGAGCATCAGTGCACCGGCGACCCTGAACTATACGATTACGGTAACCAACGAGGGCAACGTAAGCTTGACCGGCGTGGTGGTAACCGATCCATTCACAGACGGAGTGACTCCGCTGGTATTGGATAACGGTGATACGGACAACGACGGGGAGTTGGATCTGGATGAGACATGGGTATACTATGCGAGCTATGATGCCGACCAGGATGATATTGACGCTGGAGACGACATTGTGAACACGGCGTTTGTGAACAGCAACGAGACGGAACAGGATGAGGCGAGTGCGACTACGACGATCACACAGAGTGCTGCGATCGACATCACCAAGACGGTTGATCCGACGAGCATCAGTGCACCGGCGACCCTGAACTATACGATTACGGTAACCAACGAGGGCAACGTAAGCTTGACCGGCGTGGTGGTAACCGATCCATTCACAGACGGAGTGACTCCGCTGGTATTGGATAACGGTGATACGGACAACGACGGGGAGTTGGATCTGGATGAGACATGGGTATACTATGCGAGCTATGATGCCGACCAGGATGATATTGACGCTGGAGACGACATTGTGAACACGGCGTTTGTGAACAGCAACGAGACGGAACAGGATGAGGCGAGTGCGACTACGACGATCACACAGAGTGCTGCGATCGACATCACCAAGACGGTTGATCCGACGAGCATCAGTGCACCGGCGACCCTGAACTATACGATTACGGTAACCAACGAGGGCAACGTAAGCTTGACCGGCGTGGTGGTAACCGATCCATTCACAGACGGAGTGACTCCGCTGGTATTGGATAACGGTGATACGGACAACGACGGGGAGTTGGATCTGGATGAGACATGGGTATACTATGCGAGCTATGATGCCGACCAGGATGATATTGACGCTGGAGACGACATTGTGAACACGGCGTTTGTGAACAGCAACGAGACGGAACAGGATGAGGCGAGTGCGACTACGACGATCACACAGAGTGCTGCGATCGACATCACCAAGACGGTTGATCCGACGAGCATCAGTGCACCGGCGACCCTGAACTATACGATTACGGT